>JACMLT010000278.1 GCA_014379455.1 Nitrospiraceae bacterium | reverse complement strand
GCATGGCAAGACGCTGGACGAGATAATTCTCGAGGCCAACAAGGCTGAGCATGTGGCGAAAGCCGCTGGCAAGAACCGTGTTTGCGTGGCCGCAGACACATAACTTCAGCATCCCGCCGACAGCCTTCGGCCCCGGCTGATACCGGCGTTAGACTGCCGATGATTCATCGGAACCGCCTCGAATGTTCTCAATCCTCGGAATCGACACAGCCTGGACGTCGACGGAGCCAAGCGGCGTCGCGCTGGTTGTAGGCGACGACAGCGAGTGGCACACCCTGTGCGTGGCGCCCAGTTATGAGGCATTTGTCGCTTGCGCGTCTGGCAATCCAGTCGATTGGAAAACGGGTAGGTTCACCGGCTGTGCACCTGACGTAAATTCACTGCTATCAGCAGCTCGATCAATGGCTGGCGTTGATCCGATGCTCATCGCACTTGACCTGCCCGTTGCCAAGGTACTCTTCACCAGTCGCCGTCGGGCAGATCAGGCCATCTCCGAGGCGTTCGGAGGACGGGGTTGTTCCACACACTCACCCAGCGCCACGCGTCCCGGACCGCTCGGCACTAAGTTTATCGCGGACCTGACCAAGGCGGGGTACCCGCTACTGACGTCCAACCTCGTTGCGGGGCAATGGCGAACCGGCACCATCGAAGTGTTTCCTCATCCGGCACTTCTGGTTCTCCTAGATCGTGCGTATCGCGTTCCGTACAAGGTCAGCAAGTCCTCAAAGTACTGGAAAGACACCAAGCCAGCCGAGCGGATCGTAAACCTGCTCGCAGAGTTCGAACAGATCGAGTGCGGACTCCGCCGCGTCTTCGGCGATTTGAACTTGGCACTTCCATCGATGAGTGAGGTCACGACTCTAAGCTTTCTCAAGCGCTACGAGGATTGCCTTGACGCATTGGTGTCGGCCTGGGTCGGGTCGAGATTCATCGCGGGAACCGTTACGGCATACGGCGATGAGACAGCTGCGATCTGGATTCCAACTCCAAGTCGAGTGGCCTAACATCGGCTTTCAGCCGACTACGAGGAAAATTTAAGGGGACATTCTGGTTTTCTTGACACGTGATTCGAGTAGCTGTCCGCGATAATGAATGGCAAGTGGTTAACAGGCCTTCGGCAAGACATCCCAAGGTGTGTTATACGGACAGAAAACTAGAACTCCGCATCTTATGCGGATCAGCCTAATTAAGTTATGCGTATTAATCCATGTGGCATCAAACGCTGAAGAAATTTGACATTGCAGAACAACAACTTTTGCACGCCATTGATTTGTTCTGTTCGGGCGAGCGGATTATCTCTGCAATTACGCTTGCCGGCGCGGCCGAAGAAATTCTTGGAATGCTAGTAGCCAGAACTGGACAAACCAACTCCCTAGGAAGCGAAGTGCGTGATCACTGCGAACTCTTTGAAGCCTTCTTTGGACGTGCTGGAGATCCGAAAACATTCCGAGATCTGGAAAACAAGGCAAGAAATGAACTGAAACATCTTTCTGCCGGCAACAACGTTGAAATTGACTTAGAGCAGGAAGCAGTGAGCCTAATCGAGAGAGCTATCAACAACTTCAAAATCCTACGCCCCGAGTCCAATTCTGCGTTTCTAGCATTCGATGACTACGCGGCAGCGTGGTGGCGGAATCGAACAAACCAATTCAATGGCACGACAGACTAATTCGATGAACAGGACAGGAATGGTGAGTAGCATGAGCAAACTATCACCGAGATTTCAAGAACTATGGAGCAATGAGAAAAGAAGCCTCGATATCTCGGAATATGAGCATTGCCTGAACGAATGGCAAAGTGCTCATGAAAAAAGATGATTTGAAAATACATAATACCGACTTTCCTTTTTTGTGCAGGATTATGGGCACTGTCCGCCGATGCAATAGTTCTCGCAATTATATTGTTGGCTCTTGCGGCCAATTTAAATTTAGTTTCAGCGCACCACATCTTGACGTCCGAAAGCATGAATACCCATCGATTGCTAGCAATGCTCATCAACAAACAATCGCAAGGAGGAAATAAAGGGGTCGGGAATCTTTTCTTGCAACTGTGCGCGCAGAAAACTTAACCAGACCTTCCGGTTTTCTTGACGCGTGAGTCAAGCAGCTGCCCGCGACAATTCTAAGACCTCCGTTTCTGTTCCCTCCAGCGTTCTGAACTGTTGAGGAGATCAAGGCTGAGCGGAAAAGAATCTGATATTCGCTCAACCTTCACCTCGACCTAGCAGGATGCTGAAAAAGTCGCTTTTCCACCCGCCCGACCCCGGCGCGCCAAGACGCGCCTTTTCCCATGCGGCGTTCTCGCTTCACTCAGTGACTCAACGTATAAAGGTTGGTCCCCTGGGAGATCGGATCACTGGGGGATTTTCCGTTCTCCAAGATCCATTACAAGGGCGAACGGCCCCACGAAGTGCGGGACGTACCTCCTCGCCTCTTCACTCGCTACGGCCTTGCTTGGGAATAGGTGCGTCCCTGGATGGAGAGGCTGTTTTGGCAGACTCAGGGAGGGAGGGTGACATAGCCGCCGGGGTGGGCGGTGAGAAGTCCAGCCTTTTTGAGCATCCTGAGACTATTGTGACATTGGCGCCATAGGGAAGGTTCCATCGGCGTGGTGTGTATACACCGAGTTTTCCCCAGCCTGCTAGATGAATAACTACGGGTTAATGAGCAATATTGATCAGACCGGACATTCCGAGATAAGACATGATCGGCACATATGATGACCTATGGCGACAAGAATGCTTTGAGGGTGGATCGTTGCGGGTCTCAATAACAAGAACGTCTTGAATCCTTGATCCAGGTTGTCTGATGCGCCATCATCCGTTTCAGCGAAATAGGGTATGGACTGTTCTCTTCCCGATACTGGCTGCCCTGGCTTTGAATGCCTGCAGCGACGTCAATAATCTAGAAACTCCTCCTGGGTCAATACCACCTGGGCCCTTACAGATTCTGACCTCTTCCCCGCTTCCAGCTGGAACAACGGGAGTGTCCTATGACATCACGCTCGCACTGAGTGGGGGAACACCAACCTATACCTGGAGTGTGGTCCCTGGATCGCCAGCGTTGCCTGACGGGCTCGTGCTGACTCCGTCGACTGGGAACATTTCGGGAACACCAACCACCACGGGGACCAGACTTACAGAGTTCAAATTGCAGGATTCGAAGGGAGATTCGGTCCAAAAAGTCCTTTCGATTACGGTCAATATTGCGCCGACTCCATTGACCATTCTGACAAACTCACTGCCATCTGGCTCGATCAACCAACCCTACGCTGTGGCCTTAAGCCCGACTGGTGGCACCACGCCCTACACGTGGGGCCTCAAGGCCGGCTCGTCGCCCCTGCCAAGCGGCCTCACGCTCAGTAATAATGGCATCATCAGCGGAACGCCGACTGTGACCAAGACTGCCACCCACACCTTTACACTGACTGATGCGACATCGCTGACTGTCGAAAAAGCTCTGCAGTTGGCCATCAGGGCAACCCCCCTGTCGATTATGACCACCTCACTCCCCCAAGGGACGGCGAACCAGAGCTATAGCGCGACGTTGGCTGCGACAGGCGGCACAGGCGCCTATACATGGGGACTCGCGGGCGGATCGCCAGCTCTGCCAACTGGATTGACATTGAATCCGTCAACCGGAGCGATCAGCGGCATTCCGACTGGCACCAGTAGTACCAATTATACTTTCACCGTCACAGATCAAACCCCACCCACACCGCAAACAGCGACCAGAACATTGCAATTGATTATCGGCGGCGCACCGCCTGACCTGATCATTACAACCAACTCCTCCCTACCGTCCGGCATGGTGACGCAGTCCTATAACAACGTGACGTTGACCTCTACAGGAGGGACCGGGACAAAGACGTGGGATATTAGCAGCGGGTCATTGCCAATAGGTCTGAATCTCAGTTCATCTGGCGTGATCGCCGGGACACCAACAACCCCTGGAACATCTTCGCCGACCTTCCGGGTCCGGGACTCTGGAACCCCACAAGACACCACGACAAAATCATTATCGATTACGATCAACTTACCGTCGGCGCCAAATATCACGACCACTTCACTTCCCGCAGGATCATTCAACGTGGCTTACAATCAGACCGTATCGGTCACGGGAGGCGTCGGGTCTCTTGTCTGGGGTGTCACGAGCGGGTCGTTACCACCCGGGCTCGACCTCAATGCCTCGAACGGCAATATTTCCGGAACACCGACCAGCGCCGGCTCGTTCAGTTTTGCACTGCGAGTCACCGATCAGATCCCGCAATCCGATCAGCAGAACTTTACGATCGCCATCAACGCTTCGACTCCGCCGTCTATAACTAGCCCGAGTTCACTACAGGCCGGAACCGTGAATCAGCCATATCCCAACACACAATTAACAGCCACTGGCGGCACACAACCTTATTTCTGGTCAGTGAATCCTGCTTTGCCGAACGGTCTTACTTTCAATCCATCGTCAGGGGTCATCAGCGGAACACCATTGAGTGGAAGTAACGGCAATTCCTTGCATGAGTTCACCGTGACTGATTCAACCATGCCGATCAATCAGCAAGGCAGGAAGAAACTTTCACTCACAGTTATTGCGAATGTCACCCCTGTGACGATCACGACTACCTCGCTCCCAAATGGCACTGTCGGCCAATCCTATAACGCACCAGAGCTGACAGCCTCAGGAGGCACCTCGCCCTATAATTGGAGTCGTAATAATGGCTCGCCTCTGCCACAAGGTCTGAGGCTCAGCGCAAGCGGATCGATTACTGGCACACCGACAACTGCAGGCACAACATCCACGACATTCGGGGTGCAAGATTCGACTATTCCCAATCAACAATCTGCCACCAAGTCATTATCGATCACGATTAGCGCCGAGTCGTCGCCATTGACGATCACGACGAGATCGCTCCCTGATGGTAGAAGGAACCAGCCCTATGCCGACACGCTCGAGGCCTCGGGAGGCCTCCCCCCTTATACCTGGTCAGTGACCCCTCCGTTACCAACCGGGCTCACGTTGGCTCCCACGACCGGGGAGCTTAGTGGAACGCCAACGACGACGAGTAATATTAGGCATGATTTTACAGTTCGAGATTCAGCTAATCAGACAAACACAAGGGAGCTCAGGCTTCGGATCAGAAACACTTCAGACGACGACTAGCATATTCTTCTCTTGTATCACGTGTGCGGACCATCGACGTTCTAGCAAGCCCACATTTTTTTCCGCAGCCTGCCAGCTTCGCTCTCATCATTCGTGAAAGGTAAGACGTGAAAAGTGAGAGGACGGAACGACCACAATAGGAAGATAGGCTGCCAGATCAGCGTTCTTATGCTGAGAGGCCTCATTGACACATGTTCAATTGTTCATGACAATGCTCGAAAATCTAGCATGAAGAAATAGAAGGCTGTTGGGATAGGATGCCATTAAAAGATATGGCCCCTGCAACTAACTTAATAGTTAGGCGGATCAGGGATTTAGAACGTATATGCCTTTCGCGATTCCCATTCCGATCGCTGGTCAGGTTCCCGCGACTGCAACCCCGATTCATCGATTCTTTGATCACCTCGTCGTCGCTGAAGCTGGCGGTGCTGGGTACATACGCGGCCATACCCAGCAGGCGGGCACGATTCTGCCACAAGGGCCAATTCGTCATGTCTGTTTCGCTGAACAAGCCGAGATCGAGTGCGACGTCGATCCACTGGTCAGCGCCATCTCTGCACTATCCTGGCCGACATCAATCCGCTTGATAGCCTCGGCGATGCCCCAATCTCCATCTGCCACGAGAACAACCACGTCGAGCGGCATACAACGCTTAACTGGTAGTATCCACGCCCATGCGTTCTTGACGTATTACGAGATTGCAAACCACGAAATGGACGTACGGTACGGAACCGATCCAGAGCAGTGGCCGGAGGTGCTCAAATTCGCCCGAATGACAAGAAACGCGTTCGGCCACGGCGGAACGCTTGATATTCGCAACCCGAGGGCGACCGGAGTGTGGCGAGGCCTCACACTGTCATACGCGAACAACGGCGAACAGATGCTATATAACCACATAGCAAGCGGTGATGTGGTTCTGCTAATGCTCGATATCAAGGATCTCCTCTGATACCCTGTACTTCTTGGCGCCGATCCTTTCGGTCGGGGGAAACAAAAGGGGCCGGGAATCTTTTTTTGTAACCTTGCGCTCGGAAAACTTAAGCGGACCTCTCGGTTTTCTTGTCGCGTGAGTCGAGCAGCTGCCCGCAACAATTCAGAATGTCCCCATCTCAACTCTTCAAGAATCGCTGACTCTAGTCGTCACACATCTTGAATCATTGTAATCGATCGATTACAATTTATCTGTGCACTCAATCAAATCCTTCCCGAATTCACTGCGTGGCTCGATGACCTGACCGATGAACCTGTGCGCGGGGTGATTGCAGCGCGCATTAAACGCCTAGCTCTGGGCTTGACTGGTGACATAGAGCCAGTTGGAGGCGGCGTGTCGGAGTTGCGCATTCACATAGGTGCGGGCTGGCGCGTGTACTTTGTACAACGCGGAAGAATAGTGATTGTGTTGCTGGCTGGTGGCTCCAAGCGCACCCAGAAAACCGACATTAAGAGAGCCAAAGCCATGGCTTCGCGGCTAGACTAAACTTAAGGAGATGACTATGAAACGCATTAAGGTAGCTGACCTGCCTGAGTTTGACGCCGCCCCCTATCTTGGTAGCGAAACGGCGATTGCAGCATACCTGACCGACATTCTTGAGGCCAACGATCCGGCCTTGTTGGCTTCTGCGTTGGGCGACATCGCCCGCGCTCGCGGCATGGGCGAGATTGCCAAGGCATCTGGCCTCACCCGCGAGGCATTGTATAAAGCGTTGCGCCCCGAGGCTCAGCCGCGCTTCGATACCATCAGCCGTGTCTGCGCGGCCTTGGGAGTGCGCTTGGTGGCGCAGGCTGTCCATACGCCGGTGTAATTTTCATCAGGTCATAACCCGGCGTTCAACCGGACTGCCGCAAAAAACCACGCCTGTCGGTTCGCTCTACGGATTGGGGAACAGGAGTTACACCATGGCTGAATTGAAATACAGGCCTGTTCCCCACGATCAAAAGGCCTTCCTTGCTAAGGCTCGCGCACGAAAAGGCTTCAGCAAAGCCTATAACGCGCTGGCGTTGGAGTATCAGGTCGCGGGGCAAATGCTTGAACCCGCATTATTCACGAGGGTTCGTGACGAAACCGCTGAGATGCCAAGCGAGACGGGCGCGTGGAGCCGAGAGGGAGGGAGGCATACGTGAAACAGTATGTTGACTGACCGAGCGGCGAGCCCGCCCGCCGTCAGGCTTGTCGTAGCGGCGTATCGGCGGTTGTAGTAGAAATCTTCGTGAATAATGCGGGTTAGGGCTCGCGCGCGCGCCGGTCTGACCCAAGACGCAGTCGCAGAGCGTATGGGCACGACCAAGAGTGCAATCTCCCGCCTCGAATCGGCCAGCAAGCACGCTCCATCGCTTGCAACACTTAAACGCTATGCGAGCGCTGTAGGGTGTAAGCTTCAAGTCAAGTTGGTGCGGACGAAGGTGGCATAGCCCCCAATCCTTCTAGGGCTGACGTCCAGGACAGCCCAGGGATACCTTCCGTTTTTCTTGACGCGTGAGTCGAGCTACTGCCAGCAACCATTCAGAATGTCCCCGTTTCTTTTTCTAGACATCTCACGGTATGTTATACGGGGAGAAAATCTGAACTCCGCATTTTATGCGGATCAGCTTAAGTGAGAGTTAGACCGCTTAGCGACTCGGCTCGGTCGTACTCTCCACCTCAACCACAGATCAAAGGATATCCTCCATGACCAAAACCATTCTGATCACCGGCGCGACCGGTAATATTTCATCTGGCATCATCGCTCAGCTCAAGGGCTCTGCATATCGCCTCCTGGCGCTAGTTCGTAACCCTGAAAAGGCTGAAGAGCTCAAGCGACAGGGTGTTGAACTTCGAGTCGGCGATCTGGAGAAGCCGTGGACGCTCGGTTCTGCCTTCGCAGGCACGGACATCGTGTGGGTCCTGGCGCCACCCGGACCTCGTGCACCCGAGCAGTGCTCGAACGCACTCTGGGCGGCGAGGCAGGCGGGTGCCAAGCACGTCGTTCGCCTGTCGGCAATCGGCGCAGCGCATCCTGCACCAACGATCAACAGCCGCCTTCACGCACTCTCTGACGCCGAGCTGGTTGGATCGGGCATTCCGTTCACCATTCTGAAGCCGCACTACTTCATGCAGAACCTGATGATGGCGGCGCAGAGCGTCGCCCAACAGGGTGCGATGTACTTTGCCCTTGCCGACGGAAAAATGGGACTTATCGACTCACGCGACATCAGCGAGTTCGCCGCACACGTGTTGACTACCGCGGGCCACGAAGGAAAGACCTATACACTCACCGGGCCTGCTTCGATATCGATGCACCAGGTTGCGGCGGCGATTGGCGAAGCCATCGGGAAGGCAGTAAAGTACGTGCCGGTTACCGTCGAGGCCCAGCGGCAGTCGATACTACAGATGGGTATGGACGAATGGATGGCGCACTTGCTGGGCGATTATTCCGCGGCCTACAGCGCGAACTGGGGTGATCTTGTCACCGACGACTTCCAACGTGTGATGGGCAAGGCACCTCGAAGCATTGCGCAGTTTGGCAGAGACTTCGCTGCCGCTTTTGGGAAATAATCCACGGATCCAAAGAACCAACGAGGAAAACTTAAGAGGATATTCTGGTTCTCTTGGCACATGAGCCGAGTCGCTGCCCGCGACAATTCAGAATCCTCTCGTTCTGTTTCAAGACACCCCACCGTATGTTATACGGGTAGAAAATCTGAACTCCGCATCTGACGCGGATCAGTCTATTTATCGTCAGTTGTCTTCATCACGCTCGCGCAGGATTTATAAATAAATGAACGAATACGGTAATGACATGAGCCCCTATCGTGCAGCTGGAGAACTTGCAGGGATCACGAGTCTCGTCGATGCGTTCTACGCAAACATGGACGCGTTTCCGGAAGCCCGTGTTATCAGGAACATGCATCCCGAGGATTTAAGCGAGTCGCGGAAAAAACTCACGTACTTTCTATGCGGCGTGCTAGGCGGCCCTCGGCTGTTTATCGAGCATTACGGTGGAGTCAACCTTCCCGATTTTCATCGGCAATTCCCAATTGGAACGGACGAGCGAGACGCGTGGATGCTCTGTATGCAACGTGCCATTGCTGTTCAGCCCTATGAGGCATCATTTAAAGAGTTTTTAGTGGCTCGATTGAGCATTCCAGCGGAAAGAATCAGGTTGTTCAATACGACATAAACCTACAATTGCCTTGAGAGGGATGCATTGTCCGCTACACCCTTCGGCCCCCACTCCAAATGCACCTCTCATCCAAGGCGTTGACCGGTACCCGGAGTTCTACGCGATGCCACGCAAGCCGCACTCCGCGATTGTCGATCGCCTCAGGCGCGATCTCTCAAGCCTGGTCCGCGAGTCAACAGAGATCCGCGAATGGTGTGCCGCTACGGCGCAGCCGAAGTACTACATGTCGCTCTACGCGCTTCTGATGGGGGCGTTCTCGCAAGTCGATCTCTTCGCCGCCTTGCGCGCTGGCTCCCGTAAAACCCGGGGACAGACGGCGCGCATGCGCAAGTTTCTGCGGGACTTCACTACGCATGAGGCGGACGCGATTGCTCACGCGGTGCAGCTCTATCGCCATACCTTGATGCACACAGGGCGCCCAAGAGAATTGTTGGAAAAAAGCACTGGCCGCAGGCGCTACTTCTTGCTCCACTGGGGGCGGAAGGGGGCGGACGAGGCTGCCCACTTCACAGTCAACGAATCCGGCAAGCTGACGCTCAACCTCGAATGCCTCCTTGAGGTTGATGCTGAGCGCGCCATCGCCGACAACGTTGAGGCCGCGTGGTCGGCTGTCGAACTCCAAGACTTGCGCACGTAACGGTCTAACAG
>JACMLT010000277.1 GCA_014379455.1 Nitrospiraceae bacterium | reverse complement strand
TTGCTGAAGTCCCTTCTGAAACTGCTTTTGCTTTGTCAGGTCCTGGCTGCGAAGCACGCCAAAGCATTCAGGGGGAAACTGCGGGATCGCATCGAAGGAGCGGGGAGTGCCGGAGGATAGTGTATCGCCGATGGCAAAGAGGCCAGGGTTCACCAACCCGACGACGTCACCCGGGTAGGCCTCTTCAATCGTCTCGCGGTCACGACCGAAAAGTCGATGCGGTCGCGTCATCCGGATCTTCCGATCTAGGCGTGCGTGATGGACCATCATATCCTTCTCAAATCGGCCGGAGACAATACGTAAAAATGCCATCCGATCGCGGTGTTGTGGATCCATGTTCGCCTGAATCTTGAAGACAAACCCGGAGAATTTCTCTTCTGTCGGTTGTACCGGACCCTCCGAGCTCATGCGTGGTCCTGGTGGGGGTGCAAGTCGGAGAAACCCGTTTAAGAACGGTTCGACTCCGAAGTTTGTCAGCGCGCTCCCGAAGAAGACTGGCGTGAGTTGGCCGGCGAGAAAACGGTCGCGATCGAATTTTGTGCCGGCGCCAGTCAGTAAGGCGATCTCTTCCTGCAGCGGGCCATAGGCTTCTCCGAGCGTTTCGGCCAGGCTCGGATGGGGAAAGGTTTCCACCCGCATCGGCGCCCGTTTCTGGTTATGGAGGGTCCGTTGGAAGAAGAGTACTTGGGGGTCTTGAAGGTCGTAGAGCCCCAGAAACCCGGCTCCTTCCCCGATGGGCCAATTGAAGGGCACCGCCGTCATGCCCAAGGTCTGTTCGATCTCCTCAAGGAGTTCGTAGGGGTGACGCCCGGGTAGATCCATCTTATTGATGAAGGTCATGATCGGGATATTACGTTTGCGACAGACAGCGAAGAGTTTCTTGGTCTGGGGCTCGATGCCTTTGGCGCAGTCGAGCACCATGACCGCGCTATCGACTGCCATGAGGGTGCGGTAAGTGTCTTCGCTGAAGTCTTGGTGCCCCGGCGTGTCGAGCAGGTTCACTCGTACTCCCTGATAATCGAATTGGAGCGCGGTGGACGTGATCGAAATCCCGCGCGCCTGCTCCAACTCCATCCAATCCGATTTCGACGCACGCTGATTGGCCCGCGCGTGCACGGCTCCGGCGAGATGCACTGCGCCGGCGTAGAGGAGGAGCTTCTCGGTCAGCGTGGTTTTTCCTGCGTCCGGGTGCGAAATAATGGCAAAGGTGCGCCGCCTCGCGACTTCTCGCGCCAATTCATCGGACGACGATTTCTCTATCGGCAGAGACATAGAGCTTCCTTCTCGGAGACAAGGCGTTGGGTGAGCTACGGAGGTATGTTTTAACACCTGGGAGATGAGAAAACTACGGGTAGCCTATTGATCTCCTGTGTGCGCATATTGCGCGGACGAGGAGTCTACTTTGGCCGCCCAACTCAGTTGCATTGTCGAGGTTGGATTTGGGGAGGTAGAGGGGGAGTACAGTGGTTGAAAGGGGCAGAGGCGTTGGTCCTCTGCCCCTCAATCTTACGTCGCTGCACTCAGCGAACCCTTAATAGGTTGGTTCATTCATTGAACCGCGTACGCACCAGACGTTGTTGGAAAGGGTTTTATTCGAGGTACCCACGAGGCCATCTGTGAAGCTCACGCTAAACTTGCTGGTACTGCCACCGTCTGCAATCGACGTCGCTGACCAATAGTGGCCTGTCACACCAGTGAACACGGCTGGAACGTACGGCGGCACAAGCGATGGATCGATTAGACTTACCAGCTCCACGACAGAGGGAAGTCGCCACCCTCTCGTCCCTCCGATCGGCTTGTTGAGACATTGAAAGCGGGCATCCACCCATGGGAGTGTCATCGTGGGTGTTTGTTCCCACACCAGCCCGGTGTCGTTGTCCCTCACAGCCGCACCGCCAAATTCTGTTAACACAGTAAACCGTGATGCCGAAGGGTTGTGGGTGTCCCACCGCATTGTAGAATTCCCCATCGCACCTCCACCGCTTTTGACTTTATCAAGAACCTCATCGAGCTTGTCCGAAATTTGTTTGAACGGGTTCACATGGTGGCCCTGATGCTTCTGGGGGTCATGTGCCTCCACTGGCGTGATCCCTCCGCTGTAGTTTGCCAGGATGAGCCCTCCAATAAACGCCACCGCACCGATCCCATTCAGCCATTTGTTTCGCTTGCTCTGCATCATAGTGTTCCTCCTCGGTGTTGTGATGGTTGCACGGCTCACTGTCTTTGGGCCCATGCGCCTTTCGGAAAAATCTTCTCTCGTTCCTTGTCTTTGTCCTCTGTTCCCTTCTTCCTGCTTAGTGTGTCGCCTCAGGCTCGGCATGTTGCTCGATCGCCCAATGTTGTTCGATGATCTCCATCGCTTTTGTCCGCACGTCGTCGTCTTCGTCCTCTAGCGCCACAACTAACGGGTCCAACGATGTCTCCGTCCCCTGTTGTGCCCACAAATCCAAGGCCTGGCGTCGTACAGAAGCATCCGGAGCATCCAGTGCTTGCGCCATCGAGAGGGACAGGGTCAGATGCTCCGGCACAGCTTGTTTTTGAGGTTCTGGCGTCGGCTCGTATTCCGATTTCACAGGTCCAGGGGGGCGTAGGAGGTTTGCTGCCTGAGTGAAAGAGTCTGGGTGTGGAGTTATTGGTATCTGCGAGACAGGTTGCGGCTTGGGCAACCGAAGCGCACTAGCGCGTGATCCTATCTCCGTGGGAGAGTCGGATCCAGCCGGTCCACAGCCCGACAATCCAGTAATGCTTAGAGATGCCAGCACAATCATCACATCTGGACGCCAGACTTTCAGTGACATACTAGGCAATCCTTCTTAACGGCAGTGAGTGAGTATCGACTTCTTCCTCCTGCCAATGCGCAATCGCTGTGCCACCACGCAGAAATAATACGCCGTGTTAATATCCGCGAGATTTTATGAGCTTGGCGACAGTTATGCCGAGAATTGTCAGTTCGGCGTTTCTGTATGAGCGATCGTGACCCAAAAATTGGCATCTCAGAAGCCGAAATTGGTACATCGATTCTGGAATCTGCACATACCATAGGCAGCTGCGAGCCAGAGCTTTCCAAGGAAAAGCGTTGCCAGAAACAAAGGGGGTAGGAGGACTGCTGTCCACAATAGTCTGCGCTTCAGCTTCCTCCCCCGCGTCAATCGTGTGTATACGACGGCTTTGGGTCTGATTATCCGATGAGGTTGCCTCGGCTACTGTCCGAGATCATGTGGGGAAGAGTGGCGCTTGCATGGGTATCGGAGGGATGGCTGGATGTCCTAAGGGCGCATCGAGTCAGATCCAGCGATCCCGATAGGTCAACAGGCAAGTGAAAATAAAGGGGTCGGGAGTCTTTGTTTTACGACCTGGCGCGTGGCGTCTCTGAGTTCCATCCCCTGGGGCATGGGCCATTATTGGTTTCGGAAATCACCACGATTTGAACATGCAGGGGTACTAACTGCGACATTCTGGTTTCCTCACGCACCGATTGTCATCAGGCTGCATCGATCACGGAGTATCTTGTGGGCCAGGTTCTTTTTGCAACGGGCCTTCCTGTAACTCCTGCTGCACGGCTTTCAGGAATTCGGTCATCTCAAGGGGTTTCTTCATCGTGAGATGCGCACCCAGGAGTTTTGCCACCTTGAGGAGGTTGGGCTCTCCCGCGCCTCCAGTCAGGGCGATGATCTTTACGTGGGGCGATTCATGCCGCAACGTCATGGTGACTTCCAAACCGTCACTGTCCGGCATGAGCAGGTCCGTGATCACGAGATCAACGGGAGTGTGCCGGAACTGCCGGAGTCCTTCACGCCCATTGGCCGCATCCATGACGAAGTACCCGGCTTCTTCCAGTATCCGACGGAGGAGGGCACGGATCTGATCGTTGTCGTCTATGAGGAGGATGGAGCGAGGTTTCACGATAATGTCTTTCCGCCCGTAGCCAGGACCACATCATATCCGCTCAAATGGATTACGATGTAGAGGCAATCACCAATGCTTTGCACATCGTCGATCATGCGAATGTTTTCCACGAGCGTCCCTCTGACCACATGAACCTATCACGGGGAGACCTTTGGGAAACCTGGGCATTTAGCCATAGCCGCACTAGGTTCTGTTGGTCATTACGTAGGACTCGCACTGTAAGTTTAGTCCTTCACCGGAGGGTACCTGGGAGGCAAGGGGAGAAAAGATGTTGGAGCCATGCAGAGCTCTACGTGAAGCGCGTTGAAGCTAGGCAGTCGGAAGGCGAGGGAATAAACGGGTTGGGAGTCTTTGTATTATAACAGGGCGCGTAGCGTCTCCGAGTTGTATCCCCAGGGGCATGGGCCATTACCGCTTTCGTCAATTGCCACGAGTTCAACCTGCCGGGAAGACGACGGATACATTTCCCTTTCACCACGCATCGAGTACCCTCACGATCTGACTGTGCGCATTGAACGACACACCTGCTCCGTTTAGGCTTGCTCGATCTCTCTTTTAAAGGTGGGGGCTGATTGACCTTCCACTGCGCGCAAGTTTTTCACCCGCCCACCCAGTGGCAGCTATTTTCACCCACCCAACCCTCCGATTGCAGGGCAATCGATTTCCCGTGACGTGCCAGTAGCCTCGGCGAGGGCGTTCTGATTCTTCAACTTCCCCAGAGGGAGTCGGCAGATTGTTCTCTACTGCGCGTATCGAGCGACCACCGCTTTATTGTGGGGGCTCTGCGAGCGAGAAGAACGGTCTGCTTGCTCCCTCGCATCATTCTGAGGCCGCGCGTTGCGTGAGCAAGGGGAGTCATCAGGCCATCCCCTGTGTCTCGGCGAGTTGACGCCACCTGCAGAACGACGTAGCCTGTCGCTGGCACTTGAATCATTGGAGGGGGAACACCATGGGAATGCAACCGTTACAGGATTGGGCACTGATTGAACCGTCGGAAGCCAAGGGAAAGACCACAGGAGGGCTGTTTATTCCAGACACGGCGAAGGAGAAGCCTGTTGAAGGAAAAGTCTTGGCTGTGGGGAAGGGGAGATGGGAGACACCGGAGGACAAACCGGGTAGTAAGCCCAAAAAGAAACAGGAAAAAAAGGAAAAGATCTTCAGGCCTACGGTCCTCAAAGCCGGCGATCGCGTTCTCTACGAGAAATACAGCACGACGGAAGTCGAGCTGGACGATAAAGAACTTGTTCTCGTCCGCGAGTCCGACGTCTTGGGCTTGTTGGAATAAGGAGAAACACATTACGGCAGCGGGAACTCTCTATTACTCGTTCATCGACTCCAAGACAAAATAGAGCAGAACTGCCGGCTCCTCCGAAGCGTCCGTTGTACGTGGCTCCAAGCACCAGGACGAATGAGGTACGTCTTGGTTTTTTTGTTTCTCAGAAATGGAATAGGCGAAAAGTTTCCCTTGAATTGGTTTACGTGCCTCGCTAGACTCGGCCCCATACTTCTGGGAGGAATCCCGATGAGAGTTGCCTCTATCTTCATCGCGCTCGGTCTACTCGTTTCCGTCGGTTGTGCTACGCCGCCTGAGGTCAAACTGGCGTTGGTCGCCAAAGACCAGGCTTATGCTGAGAATGAGCGGTTGATGCAGCAATACCGGGAGCTGGTTGGCAATGTGACCGCCCGGCATCAGCTGTGGTATCGCTACGTTCAGACCCGTTTGAAACTGAATTTGGCGCTGCAATGGGCAACCACTAACCCCAAACTGACCGGCGTTCCTGACGCTGAGTTGACGAAAGACGATGCTGATCTGCTTGGCCCAGAGGTTATCGCTGTCGTCAATGACATGCGACTCAAACAGCTTCCCGAACGAAAAGGTCCCACCGGGCAGACGGTGTTTCTCGCGGGCACAGGCGACATGACCAATCTCGTACAAAAACTCCCCGAACTCATTGCACGGATCGAGCAACGCGTCGCAAAGGATTCGCAACCGTCATCCACACTCGATCTCACCGTGTTCGACCAATACCGAACGAATGTGGAGGCACTCCGGCGCATCAACGGGATGATCAAACAGTATTTGGACATCGACGTTACCCTGCCCCAAGGCGACGTGCAGTCGCTGGCCGACGCCTTGCGAACGATACGCCGATAATATGGGCTGACCCCATGTGTAAGGAGACCGGTATGATCGTACGACGAATCTCAATACTGTGTATGGGCCTTATCTTGGTGAGTGCGGTGGGCTGCCACTCGATTCACAGCGGGGCGGTACGCGATCTTATTCAAGTGGAAGGCACGAAGATCGATGCGGCGCAAACGAACATTGATCTGTTCCAAAAAGAAACGGAAGCACGCATCAAATTTTTGGAACAGGCGCGCAGCTCCTTGCAGGAAAGCTTCAAGTCTCTGCAGATGCAGGAAGCCAAGCATCAATCCGTCCTCGCCTCCTTCCGCAATATCACCACGAAGAAAGGTGAGGCCGCCTATGCGACGGCCTATTTGGTCGGCCAGATCTACATGGCGGACTTTGGGATGGAAAAGGCGGTGTGGAATCAATTCGAAGAAGACTACTGCGGCTTACGCGATACGGCCAATGCTTTGAACGACTCCTGGAAACACACAGGGGCGCTCCATGCTCAGATGAAGACCTTTGCCAACAAGTCGGCCCTTGGGTCCGTCGACCCGGAGTTCGTGGCCGCCTTGATCGATCAAGCCCCTGAGCATTCCGGTCGCATCATGGAGATCTTGGACCATTCACGGACAGTCAATGACGCGTTGGAGGAAGTGGTGGGCGCACGCATCCTGCGTGGGAGAGCCCTGGAACGTGCCCACACCTTCACGGACGACTTGGTTGACCTTCTGGACAAACTGAAGAAAGACGACGGGCAATAGGGGAGGCCACCATGAATTTCAGCATCCAAGGAGTCGTCAGTTTTTTGCAGGATAATGACAATCTCATCAAACAGCTGATGGAAACTGCTGAGGGTGCGACTCATGAGATTACCGAGTTGGCCGGCCGCGTCGATCGAGCTCGTGGCGAAGCCAAGGTGCTGGTCGACCAATTGGGTTCAGCAGAATTTTCTGTTGGGAAACAGGATGAGACAAAAGTTCGTCAGAAAGCACTGCTGGAAGCGGTGGCTGCCTTGCGAAAAAAGTTCGAAACATACAAGAACGATCCTCTCAGACGCGGCATTTATGCGGCCGAGATCTCCAATCTCTACGTGCAGTTGTCCAACACCTTCAACAATGAGACCATCGCGCAGATTGTTCCTTTTAGCAGGGACGAGATCTCAACCTATAAAGACCTCATGAAGCAGGCCATTCTCGATGCGGCTTCAAGAAAAAAACGGGCTGCCGCCATCAAGGCTGCCGCTCAAATCTCTAAACTCGCCATTGGGATTGCCGGGAAGCTGGCGGTGTGAGCCTGTGAGACACCGAGCAAACTGGCGGACTCTTCTTGTGTTGATCCTGACCGGTTTGGTCTGTGGCTGCAGCCTCGACGCAAGGTCCCGCGGCCCGTTTGGGCCAGAGGATTCGCACACTGCCATTCCGAAGACCCCACTCCCCAGCCAGATCTTACCTCCTCATGTCCTTGAGTTTACCGGTGACGACGCGGTTGGGCACATTAAACCAAAAATGGCCGGCACCGCCCTCGACGCGTCCGTGCGGCGATCTCAAAATTCCTCTGCGATTCTCACGACTGCAGAAATCGCCACTCTACGGAAGGCAGCCGAAGGCGATGCCCGTGTTGCCGCACTCTTGGGCAGTCGTTGGGGTTTCATCGACGCTGACCGATTGCCGCCTGAGGGCAAGATCTCGTTCGGCTGTTGTCGTACGACCGTCCATCTTGTACGGCTCGTGTACTACAGCTACAGCAACAATGTCGCCGTGGACGTGCGTATGAAAGAGGCGAGTGTGTTCAGCACGGCCCGCCTCGATGGCTATCTGCCTCCGGAAGGTCT
>JACMLT010000276.1 GCA_014379455.1 Nitrospiraceae bacterium | reverse complement strand
AGGTTATCGGAGTGGCGTTAATTGCTACTCCGTTGAGTGCCAGTCTACTGGGAAGCAGGAGACCTAGTCATCATTCCGGAGGCGACGAGGGAGATTTAGCGCCGTGGTTCGTGAATCGTGTCTTGCCGGCTGGTGGCCATCTGTGCAAGTCAATCTCGTGTGACCGCACGAACTGCCCATAGTTATATTCCGTATTTCTTTTCAATCTCGCGCGCCAAAGCCTCTGTCTCGGCATTGGACATATTCTCCATCTCCTGCAACGACTTTCCGGTCATCCGTTTGAGGTCGTCTGCCCCTTGGCCCTGGCCGAGTGCTTGTCGCGTTGAATTGACGGTTTGGTTGGAGGGTTCCACGTCTTTCTTCATCTTGGCGTCATAGAGGCGATTCACGGCTGCGCCGGATTCTCCCGAGGCAGCTGCGCCCAATGTCTTCTGTTTTCCCTCCATCAGATGCCTATTCATAGAGGCATTGGCCTTGGTCGCTGCCTCGCTTTTCATTCGCTGCATCTCGCGCTGCTTCGCGTCCTCAGCCTGTTTGGCTGCTTCCCGCTTGACCGCTTCGCCTTTTCAAGTTCCACATCCCTATCGGCGAACGCCGGCGCACCGGTCAGCGAGGCCAAAACAATCGGATCGAGAAATCGGTTCGTAGATCATCTCCCTTGTGGTGATGAATGGTCGGCGGCGCACAGTCGATAGGGACCAGTGTGCTGCAAAATTTGAGGCGTATCCACCACGCAGGAGGCGATGGCGGAGTAGTGGGGGGGGAATGTTCAATGTTGAGTATCGAATGATGACTGCCGGTACGAGATACGCTTCATGGGCGACGTTTCAGGAGTTTGGGCCGCCACGCGCGGGGAAAGGGCCGTGAGATCACTTTCTTTGGTTGGTTTTCCTCGTTGGTGAGCCGGCCTGCTTCTTTTTCCAATCATCCGTCAGTAAGCCTGAGAATCCCCAATCCATTTCCGCGATCTCTTGAATCACGATGTGAGTGTGCTCAGATCTCTTTCCGAGTATGCGGACAAGCGAATCGGTCACCTCGCTCACGAGCTGAGCCTTCTGTGATCTCGTTGCGCCTTTGATGATCTGGATATTCACATACGGCATGATCGCTCCTCTTCGAGGGATTGAGTCCGCAAAGATTACAAGAAATACTGCAATGACTGGGGCATGCAACAGAGTAACACAGTCTCAGCGATCTGCGGACGGCGAGTGTAGTCCAAAGCCGGAAGAGTATCCATCAATCCGGAAGCGAGGAGAGAGCGGTGAGGGGTGCAAAGCGGTGAAGGGTGCGGAGCAATGAGAGGTAACGATGAAGGTGGGAATGCTCAATGTTAAATTGTTTGGACGGTTGACGATTGACGCTTCACGAATGACGAATTGATGCCGGACCGCCATGGGCCCCTAAATGATTTCGGGCACCATACCCTTCTCCATTCTGTCATCCACGGAAGCAGTCAGAGAAGTAGCCAGCCTTTTTTCTTTTCCCATCGGATCACTTCTTTCGGAGATTCGTCAAGAATGCCAGGATGTCGCGCACAGAAATCATGCCGACCAATTTTCCACCCTGCGTCACGCCGAGATGTCGAATGTGCTTTTGGGCCATCAGATCGCTGGCATCTAATACGGTCTTATCCTCTTCGACCGTCACGAGCGGGGCCGACATAATTTGTTCAGCCGTTGTCGTGAGGGTATCGACTCCAGCCGCCGCCACGCGCCGGACCATATCGGTATCCGTAAGGATGCCGACGATCTCCTTCCCATTCGTCACAAACAGGCTACTGATGCGGCGATCGCGCATAAGCCGTGCCGCCGTCTGCACATCCGTATCTCGCTCAACTGTAATAAACTTCTCACTCGGAACCATGAACGACTTGATTGGATCCATGCAATATCCTCCTTGGCTAAGTCATCACTCATTCTCCACCCTGCTGTGTGCTTCGGCCTATCCGCGGGGAGAACAGGATGGTAGCGATTGATAGAGTGAAGTGGGTTGTTGGGATTATAGCGAGTCTCAGTAATCTGGTGTGGCGAATTCTACGGCAAAATCGTGGACGTATCCAGCACTCTGGGGGTGGGTATGGAGCAATGTGTGAAGTGGAGGAGCGTTTCAGACGTAGTCTAGCTGGTTTATTTCGCTTTTTAAACTAGGCAAACCAAACGAATTACATAGACCAGATGAACCAGCTCCCCGCCACGCGCCGAGAAATGTTGGATTGTAAGACCTGATTCCTAATGGCTTCTCGCTCGGTCCCAGCTTTCACTCGGCCAGCAGCTTCCTGATTATTTCCTCCATTCCGTCGGCCCACACCTGGTACCCACGCTCACTTGGGTGCAGGTAATCAGGCATGAGGATTTCAGATAGGCGTCCTTGCTCGTCGAGAAAGCGCAGGCTGAGGTCCAAGAAAAAGATATGCCTATTGTCGGCATAGGCGCGGAGGCGATCATTGATGGACGCGTTCAACCGGCGAAGCGGGTTTTCCGCCAATGCTTCTCGCGGAAACACACCCAGCAAGAGAATCTTGGTCCCTGGAAGACGTGTGCGCAAGATTGTGAGAATCGCCTGGATACCTGCGGCGGTTTCCTCTGCAGAGTCATGACGCGCACCTGTGTTATTGGTTCCGATCATTACCACTGCCAGTTTGGGGGCAATCCCATCGATTTCTCCATGGTTCAGCCGCCACAGCACGTGCTCCGTGCGATCACCGTTGAATCCCAAATTCACAGCACGGCGATGCCCATAATACACGTCCCAAATGCGACGACCCTCATCGGCCCATCCTTGGGTAATGGAGTCTCCGATCAGCAGCAGGTCAACACCGCCCTGGCGAACACGTTCGAGTGTACGCTCATGCAGGGTCGTCCACCAGGATTCGGTACGCGGGACTGAAACTATCGCCGCTGGTATCGGGTCTTGGGCTCGTGTGAGGATGAGTAGAGCGAGAATGATTCCCACGAGAATAATGCTAGAAACGAAGAGTCTAAGAATCTGTGTGCGTGGGTACGTCATATGGATGGAGCGAGACGAGCATTGTACTTTTTCACGTTGGCATGGTCCATAGCTATGTGACGGGAGGAGGATTCAGAACCGGTCAATTCGGAGGGCGGGTCTGTTTTGCCTCTCTCGTTCGTCGAACCAAACACACGAGACAGATCGAAGAAACCAGACGAAACAGCTCCCAACCACGCCCGGGAGACATCATTTTACCGTTCTGATGATTGAGGTGGTATCCACTTGGGCACGCGTACCGAAATTCACCGACCTTGCATGTTTGAGAGTCTTGACCCATCCCGTGGTTACATCCACCACGATTTCGGCATCGTCTTGCATGGAAATCGAGTTGGGAAACTCTCCACCGACTGATTTTTTCCCCAAACGTGCACCCATCTCCTTGATCATTGATTCAAGAATCCGTGCGACCTGCGTGGGATCGGCTGTTTGGCTCCACGTAATCACGGCGTGGCCCGCCTGCTCATCGAACGTCTTCAACGCCATGTTTGCATGGGTCGGGAAGGCATCACCGCCGAGGGGATTTGGCAACAGGTCTTCGTACTTGAACGGTGTGTTGTGGGCATACCTTCTCCCGAGAACCATGAAATATACCTTCGCCTCGCGCGTACACAGCTCTTCGACCTGCTCTTTGGTTCCCAGTATGGATTCCCATTGTGCCCGCAATCTGGACATGCGTGCTTTGTCAGGTTTCTCTTTCTGTACGTCTTCGGTTGCAGCGAGGGCTTCCAGGGATTTCAGCGCTGTGGTTT
>JACMLT010000275.1 GCA_014379455.1 Nitrospiraceae bacterium | reverse complement strand
TTGGTACGCCTATGACTCGGTCACTGAAGCCAGGCCGTCAATCATGCCATACATGGATGGGTACAACCGAGCCAGGCCCCATTCGAGCCTGGGCAAGCAAACACCTGATGAGGCGTATGCCGTGAGGCTGCCGACGGGTAAACTGGCAGCGTAAGCATCAGCAGAGACTCCACGTAAGAAACTCAGGCTGCTGTGCAAACGGATGGGGCCACTTTTGTAGAGTGACTTACTGGCTGGGAAAACGCAGGGGGAACACTAGGCATCTTCTTTCTGGCTCTCGGATTTCATCTTCTTCAATCCATATCGGCCAAGCAACTGATAGAGCGTGGGACGGCTGATCCCGAGGTCGGCTGCGGCTCGCGACACATTTCCTTCAGCTTTTTCCATCGCTAACCGCACGATATCCTTTTCACGACTGTCGCGTGAAGCCCTGAGTGTGGATGCCTCCTCTTCGGCTGAAGAGGAATCTTTCAGTTCCAAGTTCGCAGGGGACACGTATTTTCCTTCCGCCATAACGACAGCTCGCTTGATCCTATTTTCCAATTCCCGGACGTTCCCCGGCCAACTGTGCGCCCTCACGGCTTCAATCGCTTGAGGCGTAAACCCCTTCAACGGTTTTTTTTGCTCTTCCGCAAATTTCCCAAAAAACGTCCGAGCCAGCAGTGTGACATCAGAGCCCCGTTCACGCAAAGCAGGCATCGCAATCGTGACGACGCACAGCCTGTAATACAGATCTTCTCGAAAGCGCCCTTCGTTGATGGCCTGTTGCAGATCGACGTTGGTTGCCGCAAGAATACGCGCATCGACGGTAAGAGTGCCTTTTGCGCCCAATCGTTGTATCGTGTGTTCCTGCAAGAACCGGAGCAGCTTGACTTGTAACGCTAGCGGAACATCTCCGATTTCATCCAGGAACAGCGTGCCACTCTGCGCACTTTCAATTCGCCCCTTTCGCTGCTGCGCAGCTCCGGTAAACGCCCCTTTTTCATATCCAAATAGCTCGCTCTCCTGCAAGCTTTCCGGAATCGCACTGCAGTTGATGGTCACAAATGGTTGGTCTTTGCGCGCACTCTGCCGATGGATCGCGCGCGCTACCAACTCTTTCCCGGTACCGCTTTCACCGGTAATCAACACCGGCACATCGGACGGTCCAACACGCCGAATCATGCGAAACACATCCTCCATTCGCGCACTATTTCCCAGCATCCCTTCGAACTCACACTGGCCATTCTGCTCTTGGAGAGCCCGGTTTTCCCTTTCCAGATTGGAGAGATAGGCCGCCCGCTGCAGCACGATTTTCAAGACATCGAGTTGTACAGGCTTTTCGATAAAGTCGTAGGCCCCGCTTTCGATGGCAGCGACGGCCTTCTCACGATCGCTATTACCGGTGACCACAATTATCTTTGCCATCGGATTGAGCGCGAGGGTTTCCTGCACGATTGCCAAGCCCTCTGAGGCCCCATCGGTGTCAGGAGGCAGTCCTAAATCAAGCAGGACCAATCGCGGCATCGCCTGCCGGACATGCGCCAATGCGGTGGAGCGATCCGACGCTTCCAGCAGCTGATACTCCGAAGCCAGAGCCCATTTCATTTGATCCCGAATCTCAGCATCGTCGTCGACCAGCAGCAGAGCAGGTCGAATGGTCATGAGTTTCTCAGGCATATCGAACTCGTAAATGACGGTTCAAGTCAGGACGTGAAAAGGATTCCGCGTCTATATAGTAGCAGGCGGGCGATAAATAGGAAGCGCAATCCGAACTTGCGTCCCCGTTCCTTCCTGGCTTTGCAACAGAATGGTTCCCTGATGTGCCTCCATGATCTGCTTGCATTGGTAGAGTCCAACCCCAAGCCCGCCGGGTTTACGGGATTGCAACGGTCGAAACAACGACTCGAGCATGCTATCGGGAATACCGCTACCCGTGTCGCTAACCGTGACGACAACGAAACCGTTCGATTGTTCGATCACAATTAAAATCTCCCCCTTCTCGCCGATGGCTTGCTTGGCATTGAGCACCACATTGAGCAGCACTTGG
Organism: Nitrospiraceae bacterium; assembly: GCA_014379455.1. Lineage (GTDB taxonomy): Bacteria > Nitrospirota > Nitrospiria > Nitrospirales > Nitrospiraceae > Palsa-1315. The sequence continues at coordinate 7,532 of JACMLT010000275.1, read as the reverse complement.
TGAAGTTGCTCCCGAACGGCCATCACCGGAGGAACAGGCTCACCGCTGACACACAGCCGTACGAGTTCCTTTCCTCTGATCGGCGCCACCGTTTCATCAATAAGTGTCGATATATCTATCGACTCCGGCATCGCTATAGCCATCGGCTCGAATGATTTCAGAGAAAGCTTGCTCATGAGAATCGTCATCTTGTTAGCCGTGTCAGCCACCGTTCTCATGGCGGAATCCTGGAAGACAGGATCTTTGCCGTGAACCTCGGCGTTCTGAGCCACTAAGGACAGCCTCGCTGCGAGATTTTTCAGGTCATGCAGACAGAATACGGAAAACCGATGGAGCGCGTCCAGTTCAGCCGACGCCCGGCGCTCTTCGGCCAACCACGCATGAGAGAGCAACGCACCAACGTGATGGGATATTCCACGGAGCAAGTCGCAATCATCCGCTCCATAGGCTTCTCCTCGAAGTTGTCGCCCCAACGCGACGAATGCCGTAAGCCGTCCCTGAGCGCGAATGGGGAAACAGAGTGCCACCCCAGCGGCTTTCAACGAATCTTCTCCTGAACCAGATCCCACATTTTTTTTTGACCAGGCGTCCTCGATCACAACCGCCTCATCCTTCTCTAAGAGTTGCACGATCACAGGATGGGAAAGCCCCAATGAAGCCGGCTCCTTCTCAGTCTTCATCGAACGAATGTGGCAAAACCGACGATCGGTTTCTCGAAACGACCAGATAGAAATCTCTGTGGTATGGAACGTCTTAATGAGAAAATCGAGCAACCGATCCATGATCGCTTCTTTGCTCGCCGCCTGCTCAAAGGCCTCTGTGATCTGAAGCCACTGCGCGCGATAATCGTGCTTGGATCGATAGAAGTTCCGATTGAGGAAGCGCCGGACGTCTGCGCGCACCGTTTTTGAGAATGCCACGACCGCCAGCCCGACCAGGGCTCCAAATACCACGACGACACTAAGCCCCACTCCCAATGGTTGGTCTGATCGTCGCAGCCATTCACCGATAGCCCCCACCACCAGCAGATAAAGCCCACACATGATGAACGTGACCGAGCCGAGGAGTGCCTGTTGGGATACATAGGTATTAACGAGAACTTCCCGAAGGCGGGTTCGCCCCAACCCATAGGCAGTCAGGCATAGCGCCATGGCCGTCGCGACGCTTCCAACCAACACATGTTGAGCTTGCCAGACTGGAAACAGGAGCATCTGGCTGGCTTGATAGATTTGGAACCCGGCCAGTCCTCCTAACCCAATCACAACGAATTTCAGCTTGTGACGGACCGGCTCACGGCTGGCCCGTAAGACCAATTCAAGTTGTGCTAACCCGAGAGCCATTCCAGTCAGGATAAAGGCATACGGCACGCCTCCCCAGGAGGCCAAGACAATCGCCGCCTGGCCATCCTCAAAAACCTTCCACTCAAAAATCTGGCCGGTCACTGCACAGACAGCCAGCAGCAGGCCAAGTACCCCGATAATGCGGGCACGCCATCGTACAGATGTATCGTGGCTCCGCTCAACCGGGCTCAGAAATGCCAGCCCGACATACAGCAATAGAGCGGGTTGGGCCAGCTCTGCGACCATCGCGATCGCCCGCCACAGCAATGCATGGGACTCGTCAAGCAATCCTGCGGCATTGGCCAGGTGGGCCATGGCGGTCGCCCCCAACAAGACCGCGAGACTCCGGTGTGAGGCACTGGCCTTTCTCCTTACAAACAGTACGCAAGCCATTCCGCCGGCAATAGCCACGACGAGACCAGCCGCTATTGAAAACCATGTCGGGGAAACCATACTATACCTGCGCGATGACGGTCACGGGTGGATTAGCGGCTGATCTCGATGGTTTTCCCCTGCCATCCGCATGTGGCGGATGACCCTACCCGATATGCCGGTATAGGATACGACCGGCCATCGTCAACACGCTGTCAGGTACGCGTGCGAAGACCTCCTTCGCACATCGAACCTTCAACCGTTCGAGACGCAGAGACGAGACCACCAAGGGTGCACGCCAGGTGGTTAGGGTGGTGCGCTCTGCGGACCAACGTCCCTTGAATACGATCAGGCCGGGATTATCGATATCCGAACGCCCTAAGTCGAGTTCTTCTGCCCCCGCCTCTTTGGCCTCTTTGATTGCCTGCCAGAACAGCATCGGCATACCGCCAAGGCTGTTGAAATGAGTATCGGAGCCGCCGTATTTATACACCATTTTCTTTCCATGGCTGAGGGTCAAGATACCGGCAACAGGCCGACCTGCCTTGGAGGCAACCCTAATGCAGGCATCGTCCCCGATGCAGGCTATGAGGTTCCGAAACCACTCAAACGGTTGCGGTGGAACATGGCAACGCGACCGAATTAGTCGAAGAAGACTATATAGCTGCTGAATCAACGATTCGCTACGGCCCGCTTCATAGGTGAGTGTTTCCCGCTCCGCACGCTCGATCTTTCGCTGGATGCAATCCTTGTGAAATCCCTTATACAACTCGTCGAGACTGGGTCGAAGATCGAGCCGGTGCAGATAATAGGTCGTGGCTCTGCCAAAACTGCCACCAAAATCCAAGAGGGAATTCGCGGACCGTATTTCCACATACTTCCACCGTTCCTCGGTCCTCAATGACTCGACAAAGAAAGATAACCTCCTGAAATGTTCGACATTTTCGACAAGTGGCTCACAGTGATCGGAGAACGGCAATGAGACAAGCCGGCTGCCGGTCAACCAACTGCGAACTGCACAAAATAATATGGCATTCTTTAGTTCTTGGGAAGGAGGAGACGTCGTGAACGCGACCGGCTCATACCCATATGTTGTCTGCAGCGCACGCAACCAGCCACGCGTATGGAACACTGAGGCGTTTGGGTGTTGAGCAATGAGCTCAGACCACCGATCATCCTGCAACGGATCGATTGTCCAGATATCTGTGTACGGTAAAGATATCATGCCCTAGCCTTCTATCGAACCGATATGGTTCGTGGCTAACAAATCCCCCACAGTCACAATAGCATATGATCATTTAGCTGGGAAATAACCGAACCTTTTCTCAATTCTTCGTAATAGCCAGGCAAGGGAGAGAAGCCCTACAAGAGAGAGGAGAAAGAGAGGAATACCTCCGCTACGGTGTATCAAGCTGTCCGTTATGAAAGTTGGATCCACATAATTGGCTAAGAGGGATAATCCCACAATACGGAATGCATTTTTGGCTATTGCGAGTGGCACAACAATGATCACCAGCCCGATCTTCGTCCAGACGGCCCGAAGCAAGAAATGCCCGGCTACAAGACTAGTAATGAAAAGGGAAAGGGCTGATCGGATGCCGCTGCATTCCTCCGCCACACGAACTGTGAAATTCGAGAGACTGAACACGAACCCTTGGCGAAAAACTGGGATACTGAGAGCCGAGAACAGTACATCGGTGGCTTCAGCCGAGCTGCGTTGAAGAAATCCAACGATGGCATCCAAAAGAAAAGAAGGAAGCGGCACCATAAAAAGGAGAAAGAGCAGCCCGAATGAAACCTTGCGGCAGAGCGTGACCCCGAAGCAGGACAGAAAGATACCCCAGCAGATCAGAACCAACGCCAATATGGTCATCGATAATTGGTCGGGGGCAAAAATCGCAGCGTCGGCAGACCCGTAGCACAAAGCCCCCAGCCCTATGACAAACAATCCAAGCCATGGACTCCACTCCCTTGAGACATTGATCGCCTTCCGGTGAAGATAGAACACATACACGCTCAGGCAAGGGATCAGCACAATGTGAGAGTAGTGTTCTTGCTGTTGAGTGAGGGAAAATAACAATACCAGCGGATGCCAAAACCCTACGACTGCGGTAAGCAACAAGAGAAGGGACAGCTCGTTCCGAATCCACGAGCTAAACGGCAGAGGTTGACTCAAGGCTTGAACAGGTTCTCCACCAAAACGGTTGGCCCCTACCCCGGTCTGGCGCTTGTCTCCAAGCAACGCCTTCATATTCAGATGGTCGCTTAGATGCATATCGCCTTTTGGAGCAAGGCCACAGATCCCTAGCTCACCCTCTTTTCACGTCTCCTAGGAGCGAAGGGAACGCGCCATCTAACAGGCGCCATTGCCCTTAATGACAGCCGCCGGAGTGGTGAGGAGGATCTTGATGTCGGCCCAGAGGGATTGCCCCCTGGCATAGCGAAGGTCCAGCCTGACCATCTCGTCGAACGTCGTCCGACTCCGGCCGCTCACCTGCCACAGCCCCGTGATGCCCGGCTTGGCTTCCATAACTCGGTGACGATGCCATGGCTTATACTCTTGCACCTCATACCATAGTGGAGGCCGCGGACCGACCAGCGACATGTGCCCAACCAGCACATTCCATAGTTGGGGAAGCTCATCGACGCTCGTCCTCCTTAGAAAACGCCCAATCGGAGTAATACGTGGATCGTTGGTCAACTTGAAGATCTTATTCTTATTCTGCGCCTGCCCCTTGTCGCTCGATGTAATAAACCAGCTCACATAATTATGATGAATCCCATGATCTGCATTGGCATACATAGTTCTAAATTTACACATCATGAATGGTTGCAACATCTGGCCGATTCGCATCTGGTGAAACAGCACCGGACCACGAGATGATAATTTCACAAGCACTGCAATGGCCAGGAGCAGTGGAGAGAGGAGGAGGAGGAGCCCAAGACTACCAAGAATATCCATGCCCCGCTTGAAGACATGAAACAGGGCGACTCGATCTCGATGTACATACAATTCCGGATACAGAAATGGATCCACAGCCTGGCGTTCTTCATCTCCGAGTTGCAGTGGCTCAGGATAGGCACACAGCCTGATCGACAATCGATCAGTGACATCCCCTTCAGACCGTTCCTCGAGCTCTTTTCGAAATTCAGATTCGAGCCGGTCGCAGGTGCTTGTCAAATTCGCCGGGTCGATCTCGGGAACTATCAAACCAATAATAGACTCTCGCTCAAACCATCCGACAATATCGATGTTCGATTTGATGGCCGACAACACCGTGGCAACCACGGCAAACAGTCCTGAGGTGGTTTCGCGCTGGCTATCCCGTACGCCGATCAACAATATCGCCATAGCCAGCCCGGATCGATCTGTGCGTTTGCGCTCTCTCGTGACGATTTCCATGATCTCTTCCTCGAAAATCGGTTGAAGGATCCCAACCCCTTCCCTTTTCGCGAAAGAAGACCTCATACTTCCCTCTTGCGCCAGGCCCGACCTCACGATCCTATGGCGAAACCGAATACCGACGCCAAGACGCGTCTGAATTCCGTTACCCAACCGAAGCATATGCAACCTCTTTATGCTGTTTGAGCGACAGTTCCGCCGCCTCAAGAATCCGCACGACTCGCAAGCCAGCCTGCCCATCATTGAATGGTTTCGTACCGTTCTTGACACAATCCAAGAAATATCGGGTTTCAACGTGAAGGGCCTCCAACTCTTCGACTTTGGGCGCCCACATATCGCCGCTTCGATAACTGACCAGAAGTTTGTGAACTCCCAGTTCTGTTTTTACATCAGCACCCTTGTCATACACCCGAACTTTTTCAGCCGAATCCAGATCGTTCCATACCAGCATCTTCTTCCTACCACCTACTAACGTCGTCCGTACCTTGACTGGCGAGAGCCAATTTACATTGATATGGGCAAGCACATTGTTAGGAAAATACACTGTTAGGTGCGCAACATCTTCCAGGCAGTTCACATGCGCGCTGCCCGTCGCCACGACCAAATCCGGCTCCAACCCAACCAGATAATCCATGATTGACAGATCATGTGGAGCGAGATCCCACAACACATTGACGTCATGCTGGAAAAGCCCTAAGTTCACGCGTGTCGAATCATAGTAGTAGAGAGGCCCTAGAGTCCCATCGTCGACAAGCTGCTTGATCTTTCGAACCGCGCCGGTAAAGAGAAATGTATGGTCCACCATGATCTGCAGATTCTTGCGTTCAGCGAGTTCGACGAGTTCATCAGCTTGTGCGGAGGTTGCTGTAAACGGTTTTTCTACAAACACATGCTTGCCATTCTCGAGCGCTTTCTTGGCCAACTCGTAGTGGTATGACACTGGCGTCACGATGGCCACCGCGTCAATTTCTGGAGACTTGACGATATCATCTGCTTCTGTCATCAGACGAATATTGGGATATTGAGTCAACACCCGAGCCAATGCCAAAGGGTTTTTATCGCACACGGCCGTCACTGTGCAGTCTGGGTGCCCCGAAAAGTTGCGGACTATGTTCGGACCCCAGTAACCATATCCGATGACTCCAAGTTTAACCATAGCTTGCCCCCCTAACGATATTGGTCCCGTTGATAAAAGTCATCTCTTCAGAGCCTATACACCAAACATCCCAACGAACGTACCGCAAGAACCTAGTTCACTGTGAAGATTCCCTTTCATAATTGATTCTCTCCAACTCGTGATGTTGGCAGATTCTGATCTGCAGGCGACCGTTCTTCTCAGCGCTGACCTCAGCTCGAAATATTTCCATCAAACGTTCCTGAATACGGGCTGACACCTCAACTTCAGAATCTTGCCCCAGAACTGTTAAAACCCCCCCAACGATTCGCCCTTCGAGATACCAGCCGATATAGTCCGTCTCCCGAACAGTGCGGAACAAGGCCTCAACCACTGTATCGACCACGTCACGATCCATATGCACGATCAATCCCTGCTTATCGATGGAATAGATAAGAAGGGTACTGAACGAATACCTTGATCGTACCGAGCGCTTAGATTCGCTTGCCAACAAGTACCGGAAGGCTTCCTCGTTATACATAGCCCCTACTGTGTTGTATGAGACGCCCGACATACTCACTGCCTCAGTTCGAGACACTATTGCCCGTCTTTACCCTTTCAACAATCCTCATATTGTAGGGGCGGACCCCCCCTACGTAAGGACTATTGCATTCATCCTCTCAAATAGACTGACATGCCCCACGGAGCTTGATGACATTTTCTGATACTATGAGTGCGTAGAAGTCGTATCTTACAACCCTACTTCCCCCGACAAAAAAAGCACGTTCTGGCTGAATAATCACCTTAGCCAGGAGGATCTCATGCACCAACCGAAGTTTACCGAGACATAGATTGTGACGGTCCCACCAGAAACGACGGCAGTTCAGAACAAGAGTAAACTGACGGCTTCAGCGGTCCCGGATTAAAGGAGGGGCCGCTGAAGCGGGCGAAATTCTGGGAGGAACAGGCCCTGTACACCGGTCCGCTAGACCGACACCAGCACCCCTGTCAACAACCTCTGGTGGCAGCTCGGGGTGAGCAACGCAAGGTTCTACGCCTGGGAAAAGACGTACGCCCACCTGGGCGTGAGCGAGCTACGCCGACTCCGGCTGTCAACGATCACCTGAAATTCCCCCCGGTGCGATCATCTGAAATTCCCCCTTCCCGATGATGAATGGTCTCTCTCGGAGCGACCCGTAGGTCGGACCGCCTGCCGATCGTCGGTCCTCGCGCCGTTTACGACGCCGAGGTTCCGTCCGACCCTGGCTCGACGGCCAGTTTGGACTTGACTAGCCCGGCTTTC
>JACMLT010000274.1 GCA_014379455.1 Nitrospiraceae bacterium | reverse complement strand
TGCCTGTGCATCAAGACCACACGGTGTCTGCGCCGTGACTGGACGGTGGCCCACCACGGGCACCTCTATCAGGTGCAGCCCAATGTCCGGGCGACCCAGGTGCTGGTAGAAGAGCACCTGAATGGGACGATGCGGATCACGCACCAGGGCCGGGCGCTCGGCTTTCATGCGATTACGTCGCGGCCCATGAAGGCGGCTGAGGTCAAGACGGTGTCTCACCCCCGGCGCCCGGTCACGCCGAGGCCGGACCATCCGTGGCGCAGGCACCTGCGACCAGAACGAACCACACACGCGGCGGCGGCCGGAACATAAAACCGGACATTTCTCCTTGGGGAGGAAGAGGACATTTCTATTTGGGCTTGACAGCAACATTGCGAACTGTTGACAAGGAGGGGCGCTCGCGTTATTATCCAGTGATTGTCTTTAGCTCGATTCAAATTTATCTCCACACACAAGACTTCCTGGGCGTATCTCGATACAAGTCACAATTGCTCAAGGAATAGAGGCGAGTCAGCTCGGCATGAGTTCCAGCCTGCAACAATATCCGCAACCATGATACAGAGTCGTACCCTGATAGTGACGAACGTAAACAGGTAAGTCCTTCACGGGTCACCCTTTTTAGCTGATACACACGACAAATTCACCAAACGCATTACCCATGACCATTCAGTCCGTGGACAATTTCCCATGGTTCACCATGTGCGAGCGCTGCCGATAACAATGCAGCCGGGGGCTTGAAGAGGATACTCATGACACAAACAAAGGGGGAGGTTATGCATCTCGCGGAGCTGAAGCAGAAGTCTATTGCCGATCTCAATGAGGTGGCGCGCGATTTGAAGATCGATGGCGCACCCAATCTGCGGAAGCAGGAATTAATTTTTGCAATTCTGCAGGCACAGACCGCGAATAACGGCGTGGTTTTCGGCGAAGGCGTGCTCGAAACGCTCCCCGACGGATTCGGGTTCCTGCGTGCTCCCGACTCGAATTATCTCCCAGGCCCCGACGATATTTATATCTCCCCCTCTCAAATCCGGCGTTTCAATTTGCGCACCGGCGACACCGTGTCCGGGCAGATCCGACCGCCGAAAGAGAGCGAGCGGTATTTCGCGTTACTCAAGGTCGAAAAGGTCAACTTTGAAGACCCTGAAGTCTCTCGCGACAAGATCCTCTTCGATAACCTGACGCCGCTCTATCCCGAAGAGCGTCTGAATCTTGAGTTCGACCGTGAAGAATATTGCACTCGCGTGATGGAGCTCACGACTCCGATCGGCAAAGGCCAGCGGGGGCTGATCGTCGCGGCTCCCCGAACCGGAAAAACGATGATGTTACAAGCCATCGCCCGGGCTATTCTCAAAAACCATAAAGAAGTCACTTTGATCGTGCTGCTTATCGACGAGCGGCCGGAGGAGGTGACCGACTGGCAACGGCAGGTCAAGGCCGAAGTCATCAGCTCCACCTTCGATGAGCCGGCCCAGCGCCATGCCCAAGTGGCTGAAATGGTGCTTGAAAAGGCCAAGCGGCTGGTCGAACATAAGAAAGATGTCGTCGTATTATTAGACAGTATTACCCGCCTGGCGCGTGCCTACAATACCATTGCGCCGCCAAGCGGCAAGGTGTTGTCGGGAGGGTTGGACTCGAATGCCCTCCAGCGTCCAAAGCGGTTCTTTGGAGCGGCCCGCAACATTGAAAATGGCGGCAGTCTCACCATTATGGCGACCGCGCTGGTCGATACCGGCAGCCGTATGGACGATGTTATTTTTGAAGAGTTCAAGGGTACCGGCAACATGGAAGTTCATCTCGATCGCCGTCTGGCCGATAAGCGGCTCTTCCCGGCCATCGATATCAGCCAGTCCGGGACGAGAAAAGAAGAATTGTTGGTGGATAAGGATCGTCTCAACAAGATGTGGATTTTGCGCAAGGTGTTGAGCCCACTCGGGACAATGGAAGCCATGGAGTTTTTGATGGACAAGCTGCATGGGACCAAGACCAATCAGGAATTTCTGCAGTCGATGAATCGATAATATCCAGCTTGTATCCAGTCATTGAGACAGGGTAGAGTGGCGGGCCTTCGAATAGGCGAAGGCTGATGACTGTGATGGCGGGGGAGTGTAAATTATGAAGAAGGGTATCCATCCCGTGTACCGGGAAGTCGCAGTGCATTGCGCCTGTGGCAATAAATATAAGACCAGATCGACGGGCGGCGACATCAATGTCGATATCTGTTCAAACTGTCATCCGTTTTTCACGGGGACGCAGAAGATTATCGACACCGAGGGACGCGTTGAACGGTTCAAGAAGAAGTACGCGAAGAAAGACAAGTAGCTCGAGAAGAGATCATATGAGGGACCCTGCTTCGCTGAGGGGCAGGGTCTCTTTGTTTTTGTGCCGAATCTTAAACGCGAATTCGAAGGAAACCGGGCTATGGAAGCCGTGCTGCTGAAAAAGTGGGAAGTGCTGGCGACTCGATACGATGAGTTGACGAATCAGCTCATGGATCCGTCCATGATGAGTCAGCCTTCGCAACTGCACAAAGTCAATAAGGAACGGACGGATATCGAACCGGCGGCCAAGCTTCTCGCCACCTATCGAGACAACGCAAGGCAGCTGGAGGAAGCCGCACAAATTCTTGCAGATCCCATGGCCGGATCCGAATTGCATAAGATGGCGATGGAGGAGAGCGCCGCCCTCGAAAGCCAGCAGCGCGAGATCGAACAACAGGCCCAAGAGTGGCTCATTCCGAAAGACCCGCGAGACGAGAAGAGCTTGCTCCTCGAAGTCCGCGCCGGAACCGGCGGTGACGAGGCGGCACTCTTCGCTGGCGCGTTGTTTCGCATGTACAGCAAGTACGCGGAGATCAAAGGCTTCAAGGTTGATATGGTTGAAGCCACAGAAACTACGGGTGGAGGCTACAAGGGGGTTGTTGCGCTCATCGAAGGCAAGGGTGCGTACAGTCATTTCAAGTTCGAAGCTGGGGTCCACCGGGTACAGCGTGTTCCCGTCACTGAGGCCAGTGGTCGGATTCACACGTCGACCGTGACTGTCGCGGTGATGCCCGAAGTGGACGAGGTCGATGTTCAGATCGATCCTATGGATCTTCGAATCGACACCTTCTGTTCATCCGGTGCCGGAGGCCAGAGCGTCAACACGACAAAGTCGGCCGTGCGGATCACCCATATTCCGACCGGTGTGGTGGTGAGTTGTCAGGACGAACGGTCGCAACTGAAGAACCGTACAAAGGCTATGCGGACTCTGCGGGCCAGAATTGTCGAGGCGGAGCGGGAGAAGCATGAAGCCGAAATCGCACAGAATCGTAAGGCTCAAGTGGGCACAGGCGAGCGAAGCGAGAAGATTCGCACCTATAACTTTCCTCAGAATCGGGTGACGGATCATCGCGTCGGCGTGACCTTGCATAAGTTGGAACAGGTGCTCGATGGCGACCTCGGCGAGTTCGTCCAGGCACTGAAGGCGCAGCATCAGCAAGAAGTGGGAGCCGCATAATATGGATGCAGTCGCTCCTATCCCGCAATCGGCAGGACAGGCCACGCTCGGCGAGGCGATTGCCGAGTCACGACGTTTACTGGATCAGGCCGGTATTGAGAGCGCGGAGCAGGAGGCCTTGTGGATTGTGCAGCATGTGCTCCGGCTTCCCGCGCATCATGTTGTGACCGATCGAGACCGATTGCTGGCTTCTACTGAACTGGCGGACGTAAAGGGGCTGGTCCAACGGCGGGTCCGTCGAGAGCCCTTGCAATATATTTTCGGGATGCAAGAATTTTGCGGGCTGGAGTTTCATGTGAATCCGGCGGTGCTCATTCCGAGGCCGGAGACCGAGCTGTTGGTGGAGTATGTCGCACAACGGATTTCTGCCGAGCAATCGACCACTATCGTCGATGTCTGTACGGGGTCCGGGTGCATTGCTGTGGCGATTGCACGGCAGAGGCCTCGCGCTCGACTGATTGCCACCGATCTATCAAGTCGCTCTCTCGATGTTGCGAGGCAAAACGCTATCCGCCATTCGGTAGGAGAACGCATTATATGGCTGGAAGGCAACTTGCTGGGAGCATTGGCAGGGCAGAAGTTAGAGGGACAGGTTGACGTCATCGTCTCGAATCCTCCCTATATTGCGGAGGCCGATTGGGCGACACTTCAGCCTGAAGTACGGTTGTTTGAACCGCGCGGTGCGCTGATAGCAGGGCCTCAGGGGACGGAGTTGCACGAACGGCTGCTGCAAGAGGCTTGTCGGTACCTCTCTCCCGGCGGCGCATTGATCCTGGAAATCGGCGCCGGTCAGGCGCGCGCGATACGCCAGATCGTTGAGCAGATATCAGGGTACAGATTCCACCGGCTGGTCTATGATGAAGCAGGGCTTGAGCGTGTGGTCATTGTGGAGCGAGTCGGGACATAGCAGGATGCTCAAATAGTTCGTCAGCGACGTTCTCGTTTCGCGCAGAGCCTCAACGTACCTCAGAGAGTACGCCTCCGGTCGTTGCCCGCTACGGCCTGTCCGGACAGCCTTTTTGAGCAACCTGAGCAACTGTCTTGACAATTACGTGTCCTGTGCCACGACCGGCTGCCAAGGAGTCCCCGCATGCACCATCGCATTGAGAATTGTCAGCAGCTTCCGCATCGCGGTGACCAGCGCGACTTTCGGGGCTTTGCCGGCCGCGCGCAAGCGCGGGGAGCACACCCGGATCACGGGATTCCACCGCGTGGCGACCAACGCGGCCATGTACAGCACACGGCGCACGGACGCTCGACCGCCCCAGATCGTCCGGTGCCCACGCAGCCGCCCACGATCGCGATGGAAAGGGGCCACGCCCACCAAGGCCGCAAGCTGCTTCCGGTTGAGCAGGCCCAACTCCGGCAGCTCCGCCCACACCGTGCGGCTCATCACCGGCCCAATGCCAGGCACACTCTGCAACAGCTCTTCCCGTGCGCGCCATACCGGACTCTGCGGGATCAGGTCATCCAGGTCCGCATCGAGCCAGGCCAGTTCCTCGTGCAACCAACGCAGGTGGGCCTCAATTCGCTTCCGGACTCGATCAGGGGCGCGATCCAGGCGATGCTGTTCGGCTCCCTGCATCGCCAGCACTTGGCGGCGTCGCGCCAGCAGGGCCGCCAACTCCTGTGTCTGTGCATCGGGGATCACTCGCAGGGTCGGTCGGATGACCTCCGCAAAACGGGCCAACACCTGCGCATCGAGCGTGTCCGTCTTGGCCAACTGCCCCGTCGCCTTGGCAAAGTCTCGGACCTGGCGCGGATTCACCACGATCACGGGCAAGGCCGCGTCCACCAGTGCCCGCACCAGGAGTCGTGCCAACCCCCCGGTGGCTTCCACCACGATCAAGGTGGGGTGCCACTGACTCAGCTGCGTGAGCACCGTGGTGATCCCGGTGGTGTCATACGCCACGCTGAGCGGGTCGCTGGACGGCCGTACGGCCACGTCCAACCGGACTTTCGAGACATCAATTTCAACAAAAACCAATGGGGTCTGCATCGCGGCCTCCTTGGTGGAGCCCGACCTTGTGTTGATGCGGGCTCGGTGGCCCTGGCAACTGTTCGGGCTTCGCTGGGGTGGGGGAACGTGACGACCCGGCTCAGGTACGGTCTCTTCGGACCGGAGGCGTATCGATCTGTCACGTTCCATCCGTCTCATGTCCCACAACTCCAAGATACAAGGCTGTGTTGGCATCAACGCCAATATGGAAAGCCCCAACGGCATATTATGTATACACTGAGCTCTCCTGCAGCCTATTAGACGATGGATCGTACAACCATCACCGGCGGGACACCGCTTCGAGGAGAAGTCCAGATCGGCGGGGCGAAGAATGCCGCGTTGCCGATCTTAGCATCCACCATACTCGGCGGCGGGGAATGCGTGATTACGAATGTGCCTCGCGTGGTGGATGTCGTCACCATGGGCAAGCTGTTGGGCATTTTGGGTGCAAAGGTTCACCATGAGGGGAATCGTGCGGTCATTAACGCCGAGGTGATCACCTCGACCCAGGCCCCCTACGATCTGGTCAAGACCATGCGGGCCTCCGTGCTCGTGTTAGGACCGTTATTGGCGCGATGGGGAGAAGCCACGGTGTCAATGCCAGGTGGTTGCGCCATTGGGTCACGGCCCGTCAATCTCCATCTTGCCGGGCTCGCCAAAATGGGCGCGGACGTGTCGATGGAACACGGGTATATTCGGGCCAAAGCGAAGCGGTTGACGGGTGCTCAGATCTATTGCGATACGCCGACGGTCACGGGAACGGAAAATTTGATGATGGCCGCATCGCTCGCCCAGGGAACCACGGTCATTGAAAATGCCGCGAAGGAACCGGAGATTGTGGACCTCGCGAATTTTCTCATGAAGCGAGGTGCGCGCATCGACGGTGCCGGGTCGGATGTCATCACGATCGAAGGGGTCCGTGAGTTGCAGAGGAGTGATCATGACGTCATTCCCGATCGTATCGAAGCCGGCACCTATCTCGTGGCCGGGGCCATTACGCGGGGAGCGGTGACGCTCAATCGATGCCGTCCGAATCACATGGACGCCTTGCTGATGAAGCTGCGTGAAGCCGGTGTCGAGATACAGGTGGAAAAGGAGCAGATCCATCTCAACGCGGGATCGCCGCTCAAAGGCATCGATATTCGGACATTGCCCTATCCTGGGTTCCCCACCGACATGCAGGCACAGATGGTGGCCTTAATGACATCCGCCGAGGGTACGAGTGTGATTACAGAGACGGTGTTCGAAAGCCGTTTCATGCATGTCGAGGAGTTGCGACGGATGGGGGCCGACATCAAGGTCGAAGGCAATCGGGCGGTGGTGACCGGACCGAGCAGGTTGGCTGGAGCTCCGGTGATGGCATCCGATCTTCGTGCGAGTGCAGGGTTGGTCTTGGCTGGTCTTGCGGCGGAAGGCACGACGGAGATTCTCCGAGTCTACCATCTGGATCGTGGCTATGAGCGGATGGAAGAGAAACTGCGCGGGCTGGGTGCGACGATCACCCGCCATAAAGAAGGTACGGCTCCGGCCGATATTCACTGACACCATGCTGACGATTGCTTTGTCAAAGGGGAAAATGCTGCATCTCACGCTGGACGTCTTTCGCCGGGCAGGCTATGCCATGGGCAGCCTCTCTACCGAAAGCCGTCGGCTGGTATTTCCATGTCCGGAGATTGGCATGACGTTTCTGATCGTGCGACCCACCGATGTGCCGACCTATGTCGAATATGGTGCAGCGGATGTCGGGATTGTCGGGAAAGACGTCTTGATGGAGCAGGACAGCGATGTCTATGTGCCATTGGATTTAGGGTTCGGAGCGTGTAGAATCGTTGTCGCTGCGCTCAAAGGACAGGCCTCACGTGATCGGCTGTCCTCGAAAATTCGGGTCGCGACCAAGTATCCGAAGATCACCGAGCGATATTTCAATCAGCGCGGCGTATCGGTCGAAATCGTCAAGTTGTACGGCTCGATTGAATTGGCGCCGTTGGTCGGTCTGGCTGATCGGATTGTCGATCTGGTCGAGACAGGCAACACGCTCAAGGCGCATGGTCTTGTCGAGGTGGAGTGCATTGCGCAGTCTACTGCTCGGCTGATTGTCAATCGAGCGAGCCTGAAGCTGGAGCACGCGGTGGTCACAGAGTTAATTAAAAAGCTCCGGGCTGTCAGCGGCACATCAACAGGGTCTCGAACAGCTGCTCCGCGCAAAGCTTCGCGTGGGGCACGTCGAACGGTCAGACGCACACGCGCATGAAGATTGTAGCCTCCACCGAGCGAGCCTTTCTCCCCACCCTCAAGAAAGTGGCGTCGCGTGCCCGCGTGCAGGGGGCTGCCGTCGAAAAGACGGTCAAGTCGATTTTGCAAGCCGTGGAACGGGGCGGCGATAGGGCTGTCCTCCGTTATACGAAACAGTTCGACCGCGTCTCCATGAAGGAGACGGAGCTGCGCGTCACCCCCGAAGAGATCAAAGAGGCCTATTTCCACATTCGGAAAGACGAGGGCGACGCACTCCGGTTTGCGGCCCAGAGGATCACGTCGTTCCACGAACGCCAGCGCATCAAGACCTGGATGTATCAGGACAACGGGGCGACGCTGGGGCAGGTGGTCACGCCCGTCGATGCAGTCGGGGTGTACGTGCCGGGGGGCAAGGCCGTCTATCCTTCATCGGTCTTAATGTGCGCGATTCCGGCCAAGGTCGCAGGCGTCTCACGTGTAGTGATGTGCACGCCGCCACAAAAAGGCCCGATCAATCCCTATTTGCTGGTTGCAGCCGACATCGCCGGTGTGACGGAGATCTATCGTGTCGGGGGTGTGCAAGCGATTGGAGCGATGGCCTATGGAACCAAGACAATCCAGCGCGTCGACAAAATCGTGGGTCCCGGTAATATTTATGTTGCGACGGCCAAGCGGCTCCTCTACGGCACGGTTGGGATCGACATGGTGGCAGGCCCAAGTGAGCTGCTCGTCGTTGCAGATGGCGACGCCAAACCGGCGCACGTCGCAGCCGATTTGCTCTGTGAAGCGGAGCATGACGAAGATGCGCAGGTCTATCTCGTCACCACATCGGCTCAGTTGGCGAAGGACGTGGTGCGACTCATCGACAGCCAGCTGAAGGGGCTGCAACGAGAAAAGATTGCGGCCAAGTCGATCGCGCGCCATTCGGTTGCCTTCGTAGTCACCACCATGGACGAAGCCATCGATGTGGCCAACGAGATTGCCCCGGAACATTTAACCCTCTCGGTCGATGAGCCGTTCGACTATTTAGAAAAAATCCGGCACGCGGGGGCGCTCTTTTTGGGCCGGTACACGCCCCCATCGGTTGCCGATTACGTTGCCGGCCCGAATCACGTCTTGCCGACCGGCGGGACGGCGCGCTTCTTTTCGGCACTCTCCGTCCACGAGTACCTCAAAGTGAGCAATATCGTCCACTACACGAAAGAGGAGCTGAGCAAGGTGAAAGATCATCTCGTTCGGTTAGCCCATATCGAAGGGTTCGACGCCCACGCGAAATCAGCCCAAAGCAGGTTTTCATGAAGAAAAACGGATCGGCACCTAGGCAGGCATCGATTCATCGTGCAACCAAAGAAACAGATATCTCGGTCAATTGGGCGTTGGAAGGCAGCGGGCGTGGAAAGATCGACACCGGCATTCGCTTTTTCGACCATATGCTGGAATTGCTGTCCAAGCACGGCTTCTTCGACCTGACGGTCCAGGCCAAGGGCGATATCGATATCGACGAGCATCATACGGTGGAGGACGTTGGCATCGTCATGGGCAAGGCCCTGCACCAAGCGTTGGGCGAAAAGGCTGGAATCAAGCGGTTCGGGTTTGCCTCAGCCCCGCTCGATGAAACGCTGGCGCAAGTCACAGTCGATCTCAGTGGTCGGCCCTACCTCGTCTATAACGTGAATCTGCCGGATCGGAAGATCAAAGCCTTCGACCTTGGTCTGTTCGAAGACTTCTTCCAAGCCTTTGTCACCCATGGTGGGCTCAATTTGCACGTGAATCTCATGTACGGTCGCAACCCGCACCACATTATGGAAGCGATCTTCAAGGCATTAGCCAAGGCGCTTGATCAGGCCACGATGTTGGAAGAGCGATTGGCGGGGAAAGTGCTGTCGACGAAGGGGATGTTGTAGGGCCACTTTATTTTTCTAGTGGAGCATGGCTTCCAAGTGCTGCATGTGGTTGGAGTATGAATGGGCTTGCTGTTCGAGTGGGATGAGCGGAAAGCCGAGCAGAATCTGGGCAAGCATGGCGTCTCATTTGAAGAAACGAGTACGGTATTCGGCGACACATTGTCGGTCACGATCGATGACCCCCTCCACTCGATGAGGGAACAGCGGTGTGTCACGCTCGGTCACTCAACAAGCAGCGTGTGCTCGTAGTGGTGTATACCAGCCGAAGCGGACGTATTCGCTTAATCAGCGCCCGTGTTGCCACGCGTCATGAAAGGAACACCTATGAAGAAGCTCATGCGTGAGAGACAGCCTGATATGCTGCCGGAATATGATTTCAGCAAAGGCGTTCGAGGGAAGTACGCCAAGCGGTATGCGGAAGGAAGTAACGTGGTTGTGCTCTCGCCGGATCTTGCGAAGATATTTAGGACTTCTGAGTCAGTGAACGAAGCGTTACGAACCTTAGTCCGAGTTGGAAGAAAACCGTCGAGAAAAGTTTCAGCGTGACGCACCACATCATGGAAGCCATCTTCAAGGCGCTGCTCGGCAGTCCTGCGTTGTACATTTCACGTCTCACCGCTCACGATTCTTGAGAACGCAATATCCCGTTCACTCTTCCAAAGCTCTCACTCGCTTCCCCGTATGACGTGCATGTGTGTTTTCTGAAGTAGGTACTTCTAAACTCTCTCGAAAAACCCGTTGGCGAGTACCTATCTTTCTGCCAGCATCCATTCCCTCGCTGTTAACCGGATTGGGTGTTGACGTGCCGGACGCCAAAGGGAACGAGAGCAGCAACAAAGAAGCGCCCAAGGACTCGTTCTCAATTACTCCACCAGCCATTACGATGCCCAAGGGTGGCGGTGCCATTCGTGGCATCGGCGAAAAGTTCACTGCGAATCCCGTCACTGGTACCGGCTCGATGTCGATGCCAATCGCGACGAGCCCGGGTCGTTCAGGCTTTGGGCCGCAGCTCGCCCTGAGCTACGACTCGGGTGCGGGCAATGGCCCCTTTGGTCTTGGGTGGAATCTTGCGTTGCCCGCGATCACGCGCAAAGCCGGAAAAGGCCTACCGCGCTACCGCGATGATGAGCACTCCGATGTCTTTCTGTTATCAGGTGCTGAAGACTTGGTGTCGGTGCTTGAAGAGCACGCCAGGCATGGCACTCGCGTCTCCTAGAGCAACGCCTCAATGGCCGCCCCTACCGCGTCGAGCTGTTCCGTCCGCGTGTTGAAGGCCTCTTCGCACGTATCGAGCGCTGGACCAACCCCACTGATACAACCGACGTGTTTTGGCGGTCGATCTCCCGAGACAATGTCACGACCTGGCATGGAAAGTCGGCGGAGAGCCGCATCGTCGACCCAGCCCAGCCGATCCGTCGCGTATCTTCTCCTGGCTTATCTGCGAGAGCTACGACGACAAGGGCAATCTCATTGTCTACGGCTACAAGGCTGAGAACTCGCAGCAGGTTGCCGCCGCCAAGCTGCACGAAGCCAACCGTAGTGACCTGTCTGCAGCGCTAATCGCTACCTCAAGCGTATCCGCTACGGCAACCGCACACCCTATCTGCCCGATCTCGTCTCGACAACGCCGCCGCCGCTGCCCATTGCCTGGCTGTTTGAGGTCGTGTTCGACTATGGGGAGCACGACACCGACATGCCGCATCCCGTGGAGGAGGCGCAACCATGGAGCGTACGTCACGATCCGTTTTCCATGCACCGCTCAGCCTTCGAGATTCGTACCTATCGGCTGTGCCGGCGTGTACTGATGTTCCACCACGTCGCGGAAGATGCCGAACTTAGTGATAACTGTCTCGTTCGCTCCACGGATCTGGTGTATCGGGAATCGGTGGATGTCGACGACGGCACCCAGCCTGGTTTCACTCACCTGAAGCGCGCCTACCAGCGACGCAGCGACGTCCGCTACGACTCGCGTCAGGTTCCACCAGTCACGTTCAGATACAGCGAAGCCCACATCGATGCCACTCTCCGCAGCATTGACGCGAGCCAACTGGACAACCTACCCGTCGGCACACAAGGGCCAGGCTATCAGTGGATTGATGTAGACGGCGAAGGGTTGCCCGGGGTCCTCAGCGAGCAGTTGGGAGCGTGGTACTACAAGCCTAATCTTGGCGATGGCCGGTTTCCAGTAATGCGCGGCTGAGCGAACTTCGCACCACCATTGAAGACCGTTTGTTCAAAATCCGCCACTGCCAGGACATAGATGGGCGGTTGGGGCAGCTCGCCCTCTTTGCGCCGCCATCGACCCGGCACTGCTGGTGCGGGCTCGCGCCGCTGGATTAGACATTGGCACCGCACTGTCCATGGCACTGGGCGCGCGCACTCCACACTATCGTTTCCAGCCGCTCCTGCAAAAGGCTCTGGAGTTCTGTAACGAGGTTCGGTCATTTGGCAATGCGTTGTTCTGCGCGCTGGAAAAGCGAGACGGTGAAGTGCTGGAGCAGTTGCACTCCCGCCATGAAGTCGGGATGCTCAAGCGGGTGTCAGAGATCAAGCGGCAGCAAATTGAGGAGGCCGAGGCGGGTCTTGAGGGGGTGCACAGATCGAAATCAGTTGTACAAGCGCGTCTGGATTTCTTTGCTGGCAACCTGCAGGCTTTCACATCCCCCAGCGAAACGGCACAGATCGCGGATCTCGACCGTGCGCACAATGCAGAGCTAACCAGTGCTGCGCTTAGTTTAGGCGCCTCGATTGCTTACGCATTCCCGGATATTGCTTTGGGTATGACGAGCTTTGTTAAGGTGGCCGGCACCAATATTGGCAATGCCTTGCGAGCTGGCGCCTCGATTGCCAGCATCGTAGCCCAGCAGCACACGTTCGATGCTTCCATGGCAGGCTTTAAGGCGGGCCACGAGCGGCGGGCGGATGAGTGGCGTCATCAAGTCGAGACAGCAGGCCGCGAACTTGCCCAGATCGACCAGCAAATCGTCGCTGCAGAAATTCGCCTGGCCATCGCAGAGCAAGACCAGCGTAACCATGAAGCCCAGATCGCTGATACCGAAGAAGTATTCGCCATGCAGCGCGACAAGTTCACCAACGCGCAGCTATACAGTTGGATGTCGGCGCAGCTCTCTGCGCGGCACTATGAGTCGTACCGCATGGCCTTCGATTTGGCCAAGCAGGCGGAGGCGGCTGCCCACTATGAGCTGGAAACCGGCACGCTGATACGGTTCGACCATTGGGACGCAGTCCGCAAGGGTCTGCTCGCCGGTGAACGCTTGGCACAGGATCTTCGTCGGCTGGAGGCGGCATATTAGGATCGAAACACACGTGAGCTGGAGATCACGAAGCACGTGTCTCTGCGACAACTGGATCCGCTGGCGCTGATGGAGTTGCGATTGAGAGGCCAATGTGCATTCCACGTTCCCGAAGCGTTGTTCGATTTGGATTTCCCAGGCCACTATTTCCGTCGCATCAAGAGCGTGAGTATGTCGGTGCCTTGCGTCGCTGGTCCGTACACGAACGTCAGCGGGACACTGACACTCCAAGAGAGCAGTATACGAAGACGACCGCTTGTTCCTGAACCCAAGCAGCTATTGACTGGCCCGTTACAGTCGATCGCAACCAGTTCAGGCCAAAACGACGGCGGCCTCTTCGAACTGAATTTCCGTGATGAACGATACTTGCCGTTCGGAGGGCGGGGTGCAGAGTCAACGTGGCAGTTTTCATTGCCGCCCGAACTCAAGGCGTTTGACTACGATACGATCGCGGACCTGGTTCTTCATGTGCGATTACGGCCCGCGATGGTGGTGCCGCGTACTCTACCTCCGTTGCTTCCGGTCTTGTCGCGGCGCTTAACGTGATACGTACGGACGGGTTAGAACTCCTCGTCAGTCTGCGCCATGACTTTCCGGCCTGAGTGGCGCGCGCTCCAAGCGGAGGGGGACGGTGCCCATCGTGAAATCCGGATCGATGCTTCTTTGTTTCCCTACTTCGTCCGCGGACACTTCAGAATTACCGCAGTGCACACCATAACGAACGGCGCGCCAGTGGATCCGCCGCTATTTAATAGTTCTACGAGGAGTCCCACGATGACCGCCACCGTCCACATTTCACGTTCGATGGAATACTTGCTCGTGTTGTACAGCGTTTTGGCGCCTGTTGGGTGATCGATTGGTCCGTGATCGCCGAATTAGGAGAACGCTTTGACGATGGTCGAGGAGAACGTTCGGAAATCCTCCAACTGTTTGGTGATAATGGCGTGGACCACATCCAAATTCAGGCGGGTGTACTCATGCACGTCAATGTTGCGGAACCCGACCATCTTCTGCATTCGTGTGGCGAGATCGGGTAGTAGGATGCCGGCGGTTTGCAATCGCGTAAATGCGTCGCGACTCTCCTGCGGGACTCCAAGGCGTCGTTGGTTGACCACGTATATGGCTAGGTCAATTGCCGTTTCGCAGGCGCGTTGCAAATTGAGAACGATCGCGTCTTGTTTGGTCTGATTCGTGAAGAGATTCTTGCCGTCCCCGGCATACTCTTCACGAACCCTCTGAAGGTACCGCTCGATGCTCGCCGCTTTGTTGAGGATGACGTCGTCAGCCACACACCAGCCCGCTCGCGCTGATTCTTTTTAGTATCTCGCGCCGCTCCTCGTTGAGTCGGGTATAGTCTGAAAACACGTACATTTCGAACTCTCGCCGAGTCGGTTCGTTTGGCGCATCGAGGTATTCTCCCGTCGAGATCACCTGCACCCGCATCACCGTTGACGCGGTACGCGAATCTACAAAATCGACATCACGATGGAGTTGGATAGCAAGTTCTTGGGCGAGTTCGAATCGACGCACCGCGGGAATCGGGTCGCACGTAGCACGGCGAGATCCAGATCACTTTCAGGGCGCGCGCGGCCCTTTGCCTATGACCCGAAGCGGTACAGTGCGATGAGGTTGGGGACCGATTGTCTGATGCGATCGACAAGTGCGCTGTCGTCCATGCCTGCCACCATGTTTCGTGTCGGCTCAGGCTACTGCTTCACCCACGGCCTGTCAATCGTTGGGCGCTGATCTTCTTATTGTCTGGTGGGTTGTCTGTGGTGGCCTGTTAATTGTTTGTTAGTGGTAGGACCATTCTGGGTGCGGAATTGCTACAGACTGATTGCAATTCTGGGGACAAGGGTGTGAGCGGAAATAGGAGTCTTCCATCTGACATCCCGCAGGATACTCAAAATGCCGTTCAGCAAGGCCGCAGGCGAGTCGAAATCAAGGAGGAGGTGTATTCTCTGGGGTACGTTGAGGACTTTGATGAGCCGAGAGCGATACATGGGAACAAGCGCGTCTCGGCGCGCCTGGGTTGAGCGGGTGAGAAGAGTGATTTTTTCAGCATCCTGCTTGGCTGAACCACTCGCAACAGTACCTTCCAGTTCCGGTTAACCCGGTGACTCTCACAGTTGTTCCGCGCTCATTTCCTACACGTGCAATCTGCTCGATACGTTGTTTGGCCGTCCGGAAATCAAGGTAACAAGTCGATCACAGCCAACCGTGGTCTTCAGCGCCGAATGATGGCTCGACAAGGCCGCATGTTCTCCTCTGGGTGCTGTTGGTTATGAATTGTTGCTGAATAGGTTGCTGGCAAATTCTGAATGCACATGGCGTCCTTCAATTTCTGGTTCCCTTTTGCAGACCAATCGGCATTGTCTGATCGTTGCCCCCCCTCTACCCCGCTTATGGTGGGGTAGAGGTCAAAGTGCTATTTGGAATCTTGACGTGGTGACGGCGTGCGCACTACACTGCCGCCATCCTGGTATTTAAGGAGGGGGTTCTATGGTTGGACAGCGCG
>JACMLT010000273.1 GCA_014379455.1 Nitrospiraceae bacterium | reverse complement strand
TAGTGATCCGGTGGTCCCGCGTGGAAGGGCCATCGCTCAACGGATAAAAGGTACGCCGGGGATAACAGGCTGATCTCCCCCAAGAGTTCACATCGACGGGGAGGTTTGGCACCTCGATGTCGACTCATCGCATCCTGGGGCTGAAGCTGGTCCCAAGGGTTAGGCTGTTCGCCTATTAAAGCGGTACGAGAGTTGGGTTCAGAACGTCGTGAGACAGTTCGGTCCCTATCTGTTGTGGGCGGAGGAGAGTTGAGAGGGGCTTTCACTAGTACGAGAGGACTGTGAAGGACGGACCTCTGGTTTGCCGGTTGTCGCGCCAGCGGCAGTGCCGGGTAGCTATGTCCGGTAGCGATAATCGCTGAAAGCATCTAAGCGAGAAGCGTGCCTCAAGATAAGCTCTCCCGGGGCGCAAGCCCCCTAAAGACCACTTGTAGACTACGAGTTTGATAGGCTGGGTGTGGAAGGCCTGTGAGGGCTGTAGCTGACCAGTACTAATCGGTCGTGCGGTTTAACATCATCATCTTTGCTCCTGATAGACGTGGTCTTACGCGCGCAAAAAAATGCGCGAGTGCCGAGTGAGTGGCTATGTGTCTTGAGTTGATCGGAAATAACTTAATACTCAGAACTTGTTACTCGGAAATTAATGGATGTTCCCGGTGGCATTACCGGAGGGGCCACACCCGTTCCCATACCGAACACGGAAGTTAAGCCCTCCAAGGCCGATGATACTGCTGCTGTGAGGCAGTGGGAAAGTAGGACGCTGCCGGGTTACAAAAAGAGCCTGCTCGAGCAATCGAGCGGGCTCTTATCTTTTTGTCACCCAGCTTCACCTAAAAGAAGTTCAGCCTCTGCTAAAGCTGTCGCATAGGACAGAAACGTTCTGTTCTGCCAGTACGCTCTACTTATTACGGTTCATGTCTTACCGCTGCGAATACCACCGATAGCCTTTGTTCTCAGAAAAACTGGCTTCCGGAGCCCCGCCGGGTTTTTCGAGTAGCAAGACTTTGAAGTCGAGGAGGCCGAACCAGGCTGGGTCTATCACGTCGTGATAGTGGCAGCCATGGAGGTTCGAGAGCATGTCACCCAAGGCCTGCTGCAACTCCTTTTCCGTGTAGGCTCGCACGATGAACGGCTTGTTCATGGCCTGGCAGAATCGTTGAATGGTATAAGCCGCGCCGGTGCAGAGCACTTTGGTGTCCGGCTTGATGGCGAGGAACTGAGGCAGTGAGAGATAGCGCTCTTGAAAGCCCAACCAGCGCACGGCCTGGCGCAGGTGACTATACTGGATTTCGTATTCTGTGTGCCCTGGCAACTTGACCGGAGCCGGCCAGCCTTCTTCGATTCCAAATTCGGTGAGAAACGCCCTGCCGCCTGGCTTCAACACTCGCCACAGTTCTGCCACGAATCGAAAGGGGCCGAGGTTGAAGATCACGTCTTCAGGGACATCCTGGGCTATCGGTAGCCGCACGCGCCTGATCCAATCCAATGCTTCCTGATGTTGCGGCGTCGTGCCTGTTCCATTGAGGAGTTCTTCCCTTGTCAACTTCACCGGCGTCATGTCGGCCATGTTCTCGTTGTCGATGACGAGGTCGACGGAGTGGTCTTTGAAGGGCAGCCATTCGCCATTGGCGCGGGTGCCGATGCCGCCCCAGCCTCCGGCCTTGGCGCGGCTCACTTGCAGTGCGAGGAAGGGCTGTGTGATGTCGAGGGAGATGTAGCGCATGGCTTGCTTTTCAAACGGCAGGAGTTCTTTGCCCAACTCACGGGCGAGATACCCAAGTCCGCCGCCCACTTCCACGATGACACGAGGCTTGGGCGTGAACCAGCCCAGCTTTCGTAATTGCTTCATGAGCAGCCGGCCATAGGTCAAGCCGTTGAGGGCGTCGTTCGGCTCCCGGAAGAGATGCGAGACGGTGGTTTCGATCAGGTCGAAGTGGCCGTCGTCTTCACCGCTGTCGGTCAGTTCGTGGTGGTGAAAGTCTTCGAGATGTGCTTCGCCCTCGAACCCTTCCTGTCCTGACCAGCCTTCCCGAACCTGTTGGAGCAGCAGATCCCACTTGGCCTTGTGACGGTGGCCGCCCGGGGGCTCTGTGCCGAAGTAACAGAAAGAGTAAGGAGGGAGGGCCCAATGTTCCAAATGCCATTGCCCAGGCTGGCCATCTGGCCCGCAGATCTTTGCCCCATATTTTCCCACCAATGCGCCCACAGTCGTGTGCCCATCCATCGCCTGTAACATGTCCAGACCGGTGCGATTCAGTCGCACGATCGGCAGGTTGTCATCGAGGGGGGCGAACCACCATTCGTCGTGGTTGTGTTGATAGGCGACGAGGTCGGGGATTCGCCACGTCAGGAGGCTGAGCGTTTCCTCCGTAAGGCTAAGGGGTTCGTGAACGGCGACAGCAGGTTTCATTATTGGCCTGATCTGGTTACGCGACGCAGCCTACACGGCAAGCCGGGATTCTCGCAAGGCCTGAATGGGTGTCAATCGGTGCTCGTAATGACGAGTGTTATAGCTGGGAGGGAGTCTCCGTATCTGTGACGGTCACGACGCCGTACATGATGGGATGGATGCGGCAGAGGTAAGGGTATAGACCGGGGGCCAGCCCCGACAGTATAAAGTTTCCGCTTGGCCGAACAATTCCAGAATCGAAGGCGCAGGTGTTTCCCTCTTGCAGGCAATCGACATGGGTGATTGTATGATCGGTAGCTGTGGGGTTGTCCCACCTGATCGAGGCTCCACTGGAGACGGTGGCCGACTTCGGGACAAAATAGGGCGATCCACTATCGATAATGATGGCAGTATGTGGTGGCGTGGCAGTGGTTGGCCAGGCGGCGAACAGTCCTAGCGACAAGATCACGATGAGCATCCGTGTTTTCATGGTCGTGCATGTTTGGCGTCGGATTGTACCATAAGATTCTTGGTTCTCCCCCCTTGACGCCGTGGTCTTTTTATAGGATTCTCCCATCCGTCAAAAATTAACCGTGAACGTCGCTGTAGCAGGCGGCTTATGCTGCACGCTCTGTCACTCCGGTTTATCACCCTGGTGTGCACACCAGGTGGGCTGCGCGGGGGGGGGATATTGGGCTGGAGAGAGAAGGCGTATTGCTCTCTAATAAGAGATTGTAGCTGTGTGAGTTGCAAGATCCTAATACGTTATGCTAGATGGAGATCACATCGGACATCCAACGGATGAGAGAGGAGAATATCGATGGCGAAGATGAAGAAGAAGCCGGCGAAGAAGACACCCGCGAAGGCGAAAGCCAAAGCCAAGCCAGCCGTGAAGAAAGCAGCTAAGAAATCCACAGCAAGGAAGGCTGCCAAGAAAATTGTCAAGAAGGTCGTCAAGAAACCGGCTGCAAAGACTGTTGCCAAGAAAACTGCCAAGAAGCCTGCTGTAGCAGCGCCCAAGGCAGTTCAGAAGAAGCCTGTGGCCTTGAAGAGTTCAGTGGTTTCGTCTAAACCGGCGGCTCCAGCCTTCGACAAGAAATCTGTGAAGCCGGTTGCGGATAAGGAAGACCAGAAGTCCTTATTCTCGCAGTCGGGGGGACCGTCGATGCTCAAAGATGCCGATCTTGAAGACGAACTGGGCGATGATGATGTGGACCTTGCTGGCGAAGCCGAAGCCGATGAAGATGTGGAAGAAGAGCTCACGTTGGACGGGGATGATGAAGACGCCGATTTCACCGATAAACGCGAAGGCTTGCTAGACGACGCTGACGATTACCATACGTCTTGATACGCGCCTGAGATGCCATTCTGGACGGCTCGGTTCGAGTCGTCCGGGTGGATGACCGTCGGGTCTGTTCCGATAGCATGGCGGGTACCCCACGTGTATCGCCCTCCCGTGAATTCTCTCCAACGAATGTCCAATGAACCATTTTCTG
>JACMLT010000272.1 GCA_014379455.1 Nitrospiraceae bacterium | reverse complement strand
GCGTGGCCCCGTGCAACCAAGCGCGGTTCCTTGAATTGTCTTAATGGATGGCAAGTCTACGCGAGAACCCAATACTTGTTCAAAAGGTCTGATGAGTGAGGCCTGGATGAGGCCCCAACTGCGCGCGTTCAACGACGACCTTCTTCGCATTACACCTTCTCCTCAGGGGGTCGCCAGACGATCTTCCACTGCGCGCGTCTTCCCAATTCCTCATTTCATTTTCAAGGGTAGCCTGGTCGATCCTCGATTGCGCGCGTCGAACGAGCACATTCTGATCGTGCGCGTTCCGCGAGCAGGAGGACGGCCAGGCTACCCTTCCGATCCTTCTGAGGCCGCGCGTTGAGCGAGCGCGTGGGGACTCACCAGGCCGACCCATCACCGATGGCGAAGTTGCTTGTTTCACGGACAGGAATCTAAGTGGTTAGACCCTTATCTCTGCACTAAGACTACCCAACATAACGCTATGCCGCGCGCCGCTTTGTCGCGCGGCCGCTTGAACGAGTGGCTACACTGCGGGACTTGCCAGAAGCTGCTTCGGCATGTAACTTCAGCCCCAACGCTCTTACCACCTTGAGGATCGTGTCGAAGTCGGGGCTCCGCTCACCAGAAAGCGCTTTATACAAGCTTTCGCGAGACAAACCAGCCTCCTTGGCAACCTGTGCCATGCCCTTGGCGCGAGCTATATCGCCCAGCGCCTTGGCGATGAAGGAGGCATCGCCATCAGCCTCCTCCAGGCACGCCTCTAAAAATGCAGCCATTTCTTCTGGTGTACGAAGGTGCTCGGCAACATCGTACCGAGTGGTCGTGGTTTTGTTCATGATGCGCTCCTATAGATTGCGTGCAAGGTGCAAGGCGGTTTTGATATCGGTGGTCTGTGCGCGATTGTCACCACCAGCCAGCAAAACCACCATTTCGCGTCCACGCTCCGTGTAATACACACGGTACGCAGGGCCATAATCGATCCGCATTTCGGAAACACCTTCGCCCACCGGCCTGACATCCCCCGCGTTCCCTGTCGCCAGGCGTTCGACCCTGGCTTGAATACGCGCCCGCGGGCGAATATCGCGCAGTCCATCTAGCCAGTGGGAAAATGTCTCGGTCTTGCGAATTTCGAGCACGAAGTAATGTAGCCACAAGGCTACAGTTTGTCAATGTGCGTGACCGACCTATTTGCCATTTGGCGAACCCTCGCGTCGAAGGAG
This sequence comes from Nitrospiraceae bacterium, assembly GCA_014379455.1. Taxonomy (GTDB): domain Bacteria; phylum Nitrospirota; class Nitrospiria; order Nitrospirales; family Nitrospiraceae; genus Palsa-1315. The sequence goes on along the minus strand of JACMLT010000272.1, from coordinate 15,512 downwards.
AGTGAGATAGGACAGTGTGTCGGCGAGTTCTTGATCGGTCATGGTGGTGTCTGGGAACATCCCCGTGCCTGGGTGGCCCTTCCGGATTGCCTTGGCGCGCGCATTGTCGCTGGTCAACCGCAGGCTTTTCGGACTTCTCAGATCGGCCGGTGGGGGATTGAGTTGAGCGATGAGCGCGGCGGTGTCGGCTGCGAGTTGCGGTCGTTGTTCCATGTTCCCATCCATGCCATGGCAGTAGTAGCACACGCCCTTCCCGTTAAAGACTGCTCTGCCCCGCTCGGCATCGCCCGCCACCTTTGTGCTCTTGGATGGCGGCGGAGAACCGGCCCAAGCATTCATCTCAAACATGTATACGAACTGGATCGCCACTAGAAGACAACCGGCAAGAGAGAGCCCCTTGAGAGGCGTACCTATCGAGTTCGTCCTCACAGTACCCTTCCAATTAATTTCGCCCAGTGCGGTCCGCATCAGAGCTTGTACCGCTCATCTGGAATACTCTTCATATTCTGAAAGATGGTGTCTCGCTCCCCCGCACTGGTCACTCGATCGATGCCAGGATAGAGCACCCGCTCTTCTTTCATATTGTGGGAACCGAGCAGATTCAGCAACGCCTGTTCTGCTTGATCGCTGTTGGGATCCTGTTCTGCCACTCTGCCATGAATGGCTTCGAGCTGCTGCTCAATCTGGCGATGCTCTGCCCGCATCACGGAAGTCGCCCCGCCTTCGGTGATGCCGGTTTCCTTCTCCCACAATGGAAACAAAATGTCTTCCTCCCACACGATATGGCGCTGCAAGCCGACCTTAAATTCTTTAAATGATTCCTTGGCCTTGGCGAAATCAGACCGTTTCAACTGCTGAAAGGTCTTGAACAATTCGTCCAATCGATCATGATCCTGTTCATAGAATGCGGTGATGGTGTTCTGCTCGCTCATGATGCCTCCAATACATTACGACTGCTCTCTGATTGTAAACTCCAAATGACAGGCCACGCAGGCCTTCAACACGTTATTGAACTGCGGCAAGATCTGCTGCATGTCCCTGGTGGGAATGATCCTCGCCAACTCTTCAGCCGCCGCATTGTGCGCTGTAGCCAACTCGTGATAGCCGGGTGGAAAATTCTCGGACGGTTGACTCGCCTTCGCCAACCGATGCATGAAGAATCCCAGGTGCGATTCAGTCAACCCTCTTGCCAACTCGTAGTCCTCTTCTATCAGCGCGTTCATGATGACCTGCATGGTCTCCAGGTGCTGTAACATGACCGCACGATGCTCTTTCCTCGCAGATGGAGACAAGGGAATGGGATGCCTGGAATCGGACGTGAGATACGGAATGGACGGCTGCTCACCCTGGCGACGTTCGGGCTCGCTGCAACCAGTTGATAACCCGATACACAGAATGCCCAGCGCGACCCTTACACGGAGGGTCTGTCTCTCTCTATAATAATGGTGACGCAAAAACAACCACATCCTGCATCTCAATGCGGCTTATGCTGATGGCCATGATCATGACCATCACCCACTTTGTTTGTTTTCCCGACCGACTTTGGCTTCAGCGGGGTAAATCGTGCGCCATACGCATCCTGTTCCGGCAATTTGACGAATACCACAATCACTGTCTCCGGTGTGACATGAAACTCGGCATTACCCATCAACTTGTTCTGTTGTGACGGCTCCAGCTTGACGGTGATTTTGCTCCCGGACTTACCCTGCTGAATGGTCGCCTTACCCTCTCCCCCATCGGTATGGATCTCCTGCCATGCGTGATCGGTCACATGCAGTACCAGCGCTCCATCCTTCGCAATAAGCTCCAGATGATAGGGGCCCGCGGCACGGACTTGCCCGCCATGCGGCGATGACATCGCATCCAAGGATTCATCGGTATGTGCCCACACAGGTTGACACATCATCAGAGGGACAGAGAGCACGACAGCAACGATCAATTTACTCATTTTTCTCCTCGATATACGAATTGGATTGGTAGGGCGAACTTTCAAAGGTGGTTCAAATATCAATAAATAAATGAAGTGAACAGCACCATCAAGCCTGGCTTACTCCAGGCGGCATCCTTGTCACAATCGGCTCAGGCGTTCTCATGAAGGAAAGATATCAAGCTTGCCGGCAATGTGTCTAGGCACAGTGAAACGCTCCATCCCGTAGCAGGAGAAGTCTCACACGTCGAATATTCAAATCACACATGGGCACGGACCCACTGCACGATGTCCTGCGCGCCGAGTGCCCCGGATTGCCGCGCCACTTCACGCCCTCCGCGAATTACCATCACAGTCGGGATACTCTGAATACCGAAGCGGGCTGCAAGCGCCTGTTCCTCCTCCGTGTTCACCTTGGCCAGGCGAAGGTGTGGCTCCAGAATCTTGGCAGCCTGTTCATACGCCGGAGCCATCATTCGGCAGGGCCCGCACCACGGCGCCCAGAAATCCACGACCAGCGGAATATCGCTTCGGGTGGCGTGCATGTCGAAGTCCCTCGCCGTCAGCACAATCGGGTGTCCGGTGAACAGCTGCTCGTGGCACTGGCCGCATTTTGGGCCCTCAACGAGGCGTATGTCCGGAACGCGATTGATGGCCTGGCACCGGGGGCACACGATATGCCGCAGTTCCCTCATGACGTCTTTCCGTGACACGAACCATTATGCAAATGACACCGTCTGCTCAGGGATCAGCGCACCCAACGTCCTCGCGCGTGGGACACGCTGTCGAACCAGCCATGTTCCGAGTCCCACACGGCGTCCCGCGCCTATTCCACATCCAGGCCTGCCTGGCGCAGACGAGCGCGTAACTGATCGATCTGATGAAGCAGATCGATCATCACCGCAGCCGCCTCGATGGTCGCCCCGAAATCCCTCTGCAGCCGGGCGACTCGTCGGGCACACGTGAGATCCGCCGCGCGAAATCGCCAATCCGGGGTCTCTCTCCCTTGCGGCGCCAGCACGCCCACCGCCACCAATTCAACGATCCACTCTGCCTCCGTCCCGCAGGCCCTCGCCAACTCCTCGAGCGCCAGCACGCCTTCATCACCGACCACGCTCCCCGTCAGAATCTCGTTTTCCATATCCATCGGTTAGACTCCGAGTGAGTGGCGCGGATTGAAGGCCAGCTCCCGCGCCATGGTGTGATAGATCTGTTGTGCCTGCTCCGTCTCCGCTGCCGGAAGGACCACTTCTAGGACAAGATAGAGATCGCCCGCCGGTTCGCCGGGAATACCACGTCCTTTGAGTCTTAGCTTTCGCCCGCTCTGCGAACCAGGGGGGATTTTGACTTCAACCACCCCGGTCGGGGTCGGCGCTTTGATCGTGGCTCCGAGGGCCGCTTCCCACGGCGCAAGGGGCAATGAGAGAGACAGGTCGCGGCCTTGTATCTGGTACAGGGGGTGAGGGTGAAAACAGACCTCAAGATAGAGGTCACCCGCGGGCATTCCATTGACTCCCGGCGCACCTTGCTTTATCAATCGGATATGCTGGCCTTCACGGATGCCTTTGGGAATTTGCACGTGAAGCGACCGCTCCTGCAGCACCACCTGGCCTTGCGCATTCACCTGCGGCGCACGCAGAGTAATCGTCTGGGTTCCGCCATGAAACGCATCCTCAAGCGCGATGAAGATCTTGGCATGATGGTCCTCGCCATGAGCACGGGTGGATGCGCTGTGACGGGAGAAGTTGCCGAACAGAGTAGAGAAGAAGTCGCTATAGTCGGTGGCTTCCGCCGCGGACGCGCCGCCGGGGGTGAACTCGAAGCCCGCAGCCCAGTCCGGCGGTGGGGTAAATTCCTGCCCTGCCCGCCAGCGATTGCCGAGTTGGTCATAGGCGGCGCGCTTCTCCGGGTCCTGTAGCACTTCGTAGGCTTCACCGATTTCCTTGAAGCGCGCTTCCGCTAGCGGCTCTTTACTCACGTCCGGATGATATTTTCGCGCCAGCTTCCGGTAGGCGGTTTTGATGTCGTCGGCCGTCGCCGTGCGGTCGACCTCGAGGAGTTTGTAGTAGTCTTTAAATTCCATATCGGTTCGTTTCCGGCTGTTCAATCGACCACGTCGGGGGCTCCTTGGGCGTTCGTTGCGCTTGGTGAGCGCGCCGAACTCTCAGCATTGTCACGGGCAAAGCCCAAGAACCGCCGTCACCTCGACCACTCGCTCGAAGGCCAGGACAAGCCAGGCGGGCACATCACCAACGGTCACCATGGTCTTGTTCTGTCGGACCAACTTACGCGCAAGAATATAGGTAGATGTGACCGCCCCTCTGCCTCCCTCGGCCATGAAAACGGACTGCTCGCATCAGTTATTTCCTCAGCGTCGCCTGATTCTCCCCCGCCTGTTCGCAAGTCAGACACATGGGCGCCGCAGGGACTGCCTCCAGCCTGGACTGGGGAATGCCCTTTCCGCATCGCTCGCATCGGCCGCACTGTTCTGTCCACAGCTTGAGGAGTGCCCGATCAATCGCCTCGATCTCGGCCTTCGCTCGCCCATCCAGACGATCAAGCAACCGAACCATGCTCTCATCCTGCCCCCGCTCCTCCACTTCGCTTTCGATATCGCTTTGGAACCAGAGCAGTTCCTCTTCAGTCTGAGCAACCTGACGAAACAAGTCGCGGCGTTGGGTTAACAGCTTCTTTCGAATCCCCTCGACCAGTAGCATGGCTAATAACCCTCCCTGACGACGGCAATGTCAACTACAACAAGTGTCCTTTTTTTCTTTTATGGACTCTCCTCCAGCCTTGATCGCCGCCTCGACATCCGCCGTTTTCTCTGCGACGAAATGCTCGCCACGTTCTATGGTTTCATCAAGAGCAACCCGCGCCTCCTTCGCCTTCTTCAAAACTTCTTCCTCAGCCCTCTTGGCATACCTCTTCACAGTCCGGCGGGTCTCTTCACCAGGTTTTTGAGCGAGAAGAAGACCTGCCACCGCTCCAGCCACGGCTCCCCCTAAAAATGCGAGTACAACAGCCGGCCCCGAACATTGTGTCTCTCGATTGTCCATAGCGATTCCTCCTTGGATATATAGGGTTCTCTGAATTGAAAAGCGAAGGTCGTGCCACGAGATCGACGCGAATCGGTCCGCAACCGTCTCGAATTGGCGAGGATTTCAGGGGCTCTTCACAGAAGGGAGGAAAACCGCTGGGGCATTCCAGGTCTTAGAAATAGACAATGCTGTCGCAAAAGGCGACAGGACCTTTTGATCAGAGTGATACGCCAGCCCTGCGAGGGGCATGCAGAAGCTAACTAATGGGATTAAAGGGAGCCAATGTGCGGACATAGCTCAGTACATCCAGATGTCTTGATCCGATAACCGATCCCCCCACCCGTGCATCGGACTGAAGAGTACGCCCTGTTTGATCGCCAACAATAATTCCATGTCGGTCTTCGAACGAGATTTCAGCGCCTGAAAGTTAGCTGGAGGGACAATCAGATCTTTGACGTCGCGCCCCAATCCGTCTCCAGACGTGCCATGGCACCGAACACAGTGCTGTTGGTAGATTTCCTCGCCTTTCTTGGGATTTCCCGTCAGGGGCTGAGCCATCGCCCATGATCCGGCCACCATAACAGCCCCAACCACCATCATGCGTGTGTACAGCCCCACCACTGCAGCGGAGGGGAAACCAGAAAATCCAGGGAAGGCCGATTGATTCACCGGTCTTGTCCGCCGAGCGGCCCGCCGCGAGCATCCTCGATCGGCTGTTTAATGCTGACCGCACCGCGCAGCTCACCCGTCTTGTACCCGATGGCCCGATCAAACGGATACTGCTGCTTCAGCATGAGGCGAATTGACTCCGGAATCTGGTCACTCGACCCGTGGCAGAGCAGACATTTCGACTGAACCATAATCGGCTTCATAAATCGGAAGTACTGCCCGTCCGGTTCCGTCACGACTTCATGATGCGTCATGCCCGCGACAGTTTTCCCTCTCGCTGCACGCTCGGTGAATACAGCCAATACCCGTTGCTCCCAGGCATCCGGCATCCCGAGCAAGGGATTGCGCACCCGCGTGCCCACGCGTGTGACCCGCCAGCCACGCTCCCGCGACAACCGGCCGGCAATATCGGGCGCCAGCTTCGTGCAGACAATGATCGCTTCGACCGGGCCTCGCTCAGTCATCTCCCGTGTCATGGCCTCGCCCAACTCTTCCAGAAAGGTCGTGGCCACTTCGGACGCCCCCTGTGCAAGTTCGGGCTGGTCGGCAGAGGCGATATTGCTCGCTATCATGAGCACGACAACACTTCCTGCCAGTACTCTCATCAAACGCCATCTGTTCTCTGTCATCATGTCAACGCCTTACAGGCCTGGGCCATCCACCCATTCAATGTTGGTGCTGTCCTCCACCCTGCTCTCCACCTGCATGATCGCCACCGCCACTCCCTCCATGTCCACCGCCACCCATACCGCCTCCATGCTGTCCCTCACCACCACTCTTCATCTTCTCACGATGGGCACGCTCTTTTTCCCGCTGCTCCGGAGTCAACAGCGCCGAGGCATCGCGCTTCCCCTTGATCGCTGCCAGCATGAGAGCCCCCTCTGCTTTCTTCAGCTGATCCACCTTCGCTTGGATTGCGGAGAGTTCAGCCTGCTCTTCCTCCAAAAGCGCGTGCAATTCCAGCCTGGCAATTTTGATATCAGCGTCCATTCTAGCTTGGATTCGGTTGAAGTCGAGCTGGAGGGCTTTGAGCTTGCCGATCTGTTCCGATGTCAAACCGATTTCTTTCGCATGCTTCAGCACATGCATCAGGTAGTGCGCGCTGTGCTCGCCCTGGTCATGGCCGCCATGCATTTGGTCATGCATCATACGCCCCTGGGCCTCATCGGTAAGACCGGAGAGAAACGTGGCCGCGACCAGACAGGCGACTCCACCCAATACCACAACCCACTGTCTCTTCATCATGATACTCACCTCCCATGTGAATCCGCCCAAGGTCGCTACTCGCTACTTTCGGAACGGAGTTGTTGATTCGGTCTCCTGCTCTACATCGGCAGGACTTGGCTCAGGACTTCCCGTTCAGCTTCGAGCCAGTCGTCGAGATCACAGCCATTCTGACAGCCCCGCGCTTGGTACCGTTCAAATGCGCGTTTCGCAATCAGAGCATGAAGCTCGTCGCAGGGCCAGACCCGTGGTTTCTCTCACGTCTGCGTACTCCGCGCCGGTCGGGTGGTTTTTAGCGTCACCTAAGACCTCTCTTCATCAATGCGGCAGAGATAGCCGTTCGTCAACGACCCTCTCCGTAGCAAACTACGGGGAATGTCCACGTTCAAGGAATATGAATTTCGAAGATAGTCACTGCGAGTGTCATGCCACTCGCTTCACATAGGCGTCACAAGAGAATAGGGGCACACGCTAAGTGATTACGCAGAGAGAAGACATGACCGATGGTTTGCAGACGAATACCCCACATGCGAGAAGTATCACTCTCGTAACAGGCATCAACTTTTCAAGTGGGCGAGGCATGCATCACTGTAGAACCAGTGAAGCAATAGATGGGTCGTTATGGATTTGAGTCGGATTGAGGGCAGCCCTCACCTTCACAACCCCTCATGCCTTCCATCCCACCTTTCTGCCCGCTGTGTCCCATGCGGCCCATGCCGCCACCTGGTCCCATCATAGGCCCCATGCCTTCTCCGTGCCCCATCATGCCCGGCCCATGTTCGCCGGCGAAGCCGCGCAGATACGGGATAATGCTCCAGATCTCTTGGTCAGTCAGTTGTCCGCCAAATCCCACCATGCTGGTACCGGGCGATCCGTTCTTGATCACCCAGAATATTTCACCTTCCGTACGATGGCGCCACAGCCCATGGTGCCGGAAATTGCGGGGCGATGGATTCAGCTGGGCCGCCAACGGCCCATTGCCGTCTCCGTCTTTCCCATGACAGTTGAAGCAAGCCCCCTTCCCGTCATAAAGCACCTTGCCCTGCTCGACAGTCTCCTGGGATTTCGGCAACGGGTTCGTGAGTGCGCGCGCATCGGCCAGCTTATCGGCCGGCACCAGCGACTGCATCATGTGCCGCTCGGCGGCCACGGCGGGAACGGCAAGGGAAACAATGACGGCTATCAATGGGAATATATTCAGCTTCATCACCTTCCTCCTTTAACAGGATGCCGAAAAAGTCCGCCAGCTTCGCTCTCACATCGTTCAGACTCTCAACGTAGTTGGGAAGATTCGAATCAGCAGCGCATATTTAGCGAGTCAGTTTGAATCTTTTCTCCTATTGATAACACGAGCATTCTCAGCCCCACATTCTGCACATGTACCCCTGAGGGTTGTTGGAGGAGGAGTCTCACTTGGTTTTGCCACAAAACGCTTCCAACATCTTGGGCAAGTCCATGTCATATCGCCTTGGAGTTGTCGCCTCCCTCATCATAATTCCCCCGTTATGATTGAACCTTCCCACTCTTGATCTCTCAGAACAATCAGAAGTAAAGTGCGCAAATGATATTTTTAGGTGCAATCGTTGGTCTTATCTTTGCGAGCGTATTCACTCTCGCGCTGCGGAGACGGTACTCGGGATAGATCGCGGCAAGACCGACGAATGAGGCGGCGTTTGGATTGAGCCCGCCGTCGAGATGACAGTTGGTGCAGTTGAGACGACTACCGACATAGGGCCTAGCATATTCCTGCGTATTGACGACAATCTCATAGCCAAGCCGGATCTGTTCACCTAATTGACTGCCTGGAATGGTGTCGGGGGAAGGCGGAGCGAATTCTATCGGCGCGCGAACAGTTTGGTTGGTCGCTCGAAGCTCATCTGCCGTAGCCCGAGCCCTTTCACCTGAGCAACTTGCAAGCGTTAGTATTCCGAGAATAGCCAACAATGGCCATATCATGACCCTCTCTTGTGCCAAGACCGTGCCACTATCAAGGGGAGCAGGCCTATCGTTTTACCCTGTCAACTCACACAATTAGCCGTGAGGCTGAGGTCGGCTGGAGCGAAACGCCACAGCGCCAACCTCATGGCTGTTGCGTGATACCACAGAAACCACACGAGGAGCGAAGACGTGCCAACTCAGTCTTCGTAGCCATGTCGGCTACGAAGACTGGAAGGTGAAGAATATGAGGCGAAAAGCACCGTGCAGATGAGATCAAGCTGGCCCGACGGGAATTGATGAAGTACCTAGACCAGCGCTCATTCCTTCACAATCACGCCGCACGCAATGCGAGACCCGCCTGGCCCATCCTTCGTCGGCGGATCCGGCACGTACTTATCCTCCAGCTCATGGATGATGAAGGCACTTCCATCCATATCGTGGATGGTGTTCAGCCCTTCGGATAGGGTTACCCGGCTCGTGATCGTATACAGCGACCCTTTCCGGCTGTTGTCCACTGAGAGGCTCTGAAGATCACCAAGATGGTAAGGGTGGTTTCCTAAGCCTGGCATGACGTTCGCCTGCGGATTAGCCCCATACTCATTCCCGTCAAAGTGCCCTTTGGCCGACGCGAAGGGCTCACAACTGCCGGTCTCATGAATGTGGATCGCGTGGCGTCCCGGCGTCAACTTGCTTTCCGGTGTGCCTTGGAGCGTCAACTTGATCCGGACGCGCCCTTCATATTCCTCGTAAAGATGCGCCTCTCCCGTAATGCCGGGGCCGGCGATGATCGCCTTCGAATGTAAAGGCTTCTCGACCTTGCCCTTATAATAGGACGAGCAGCCGGCAAGCGGCACGAGTGCCGACACCACAATCGCAGTTCCCACAAGTATCCGATTCATGCGGCCTCCTTCGTTAGCCAACAGTCAGAACATGCGGCTCTCCCTATTGAGAGCCGCGCGCAAAGATATTCTCACAATGGCACTCGCTCCACAACCATTCAGTCATCGATGTATCACATTCAGTTCTCGCGCGCCCATCCTAGTAGAATGCTGCCGGGGAGGATGTATCGTATCGCCCGACTTCTCGCGTGTCATGTCTGGCGTGTCACGTTTACCGTTCTACCGAAAATCGATACACATCATGGCACGTCGTGCAACGGGACGTCATGCTCGATAGCCGTTGCAGAATCTGTTGCGAGGTCTCTTTGTTCGCGATCGCATCCGCCAACGCATCCATATCGTGATGAATCGACATGCCCATCTGCTTGAACGGCAGCGGGAGCTTCGCCATGAGCGCCGGATTCACATCTTCAGCCATGTGCATTCCTGCCGAACGGGCAACCTGTTCCATCTGGGTTCGATTCACCTCCTGACCCTGGCCAGCCAAACCTGTCACGACACCATGAACCGCCTTCAGGAGCAGACGCATCTCGCCCAGGATCAAGTCTCGCTCTGCCGGCGCCAACATGATTTGTGTCCGCCCATCGATACCTTGCGCCGTCCACCCTTGCACGAAAAACCAACCGGCCACCCCAAACGTCAGAATCCACAGCCCCAACGTGATCCGACAGAGCGTCGATCTCATCGGAGCCCGCTGCCCATGCCGCCGGTTTGTTCAGGAGCCAGCGTTCGAACATAGGCGAGCGCGTCCCAAATCTCGTCGTCTGTGAGTGATTCCCTCCAGGCTCCCATCGCCGTATTCGGCTTGCCGTCATGCACGCTCTTAAATAACCTCGCGTCCAGCTTCCCTTGAACTGCCGGCGACGTGAGGTCGGCGACCGGAGGAGTAAACTTCAACTGCCCATCTCCCTTCCCCTCGACCCCATGACAACGGATGCAGATCGTCGAATAGATGACTCTGCCGCTGAGCACATCACGCTCCGGCTGAGACCGGTTCAAGTCTTTCAGGCTTGCGCCCCCGGCAAAGGCCAACAGCGCAACTCCAACAAGTACAATTTTCATCGCAGCGCCTCCCTGCCTTCTTATCCGTAGAATATCATTGCGAGTGAGATGCCACGCAGGCGTGGAAATGTGAGCAGCCAGACATCAACACAAACAATGTGTTAGGAGGAAGGGTCAGAAGACAGTGCCGACAGAGCCCCGCAACTGGCGAGAAAGACCCCGCCGAGCATCAGGTCACTGTCGCAAGACGCTACAGCCGGAAAAACGTCAACGGTCATTCACCGTCACGACTCAGGAAGATAGGCTGAAGGCTTTTAGCATTCAGTATTCAGCCTAAACACCTGAGCAGCTACCATTCGGCAATCGCTCATCCTGCGACAATAATGAGCTGGGACTGGCTCCGATTCAGAGCAGTGCCTGTTCCACCCCTTGTTCACTCTCCCTCAGTCTTGTGGCATCCAGGCGATTAGTGTATATACGATACTGTGTTTACATGGGACATTCCGAAGGCCATCGCGAACTTCGAGAAGCATGGCGTCCCGTTTGAGGAGGCCACCACCGTCTTCGCCGACTCCGATACGCTGGATGGCGACGACCCAGAACACTCGACGCACGAACGTCGCCGTCAGCGCATCGGGCGATCATTGACGGGACGAATCCTCTTTGTGGTGTAGACGCTACGGAGGACAACACATGAAAAAGAAACGATCCGTATTATCAGTGCCAGGCAGGCGAGCCGCAAGGAACGTCAAGCATATGCCCGACTCGCAGATTGATTTTTCCGACATCCCGGAAGCTACAGACGCACAATTAAAGCGCATGCGCCGGGTCGGCAGACCGGTCAGCGGCATGGCGAAGCAATTGATCGCCATTCGTCTCTCGCCGCGGCTGTTGAGCCAGCTTCGAAAGATGGCCGCTAAGCAAGGGAAGCCCTATCAGTCACTGATTCATGAGCTCTTAGAAAAGGCTGCCTCCAAAGCTGCGTAACGGTCCTTCTGGTCTATCTGGTTTTTCTAGTTCTTCTGGTGGGTTTACCGGTCCGGCCAACAAGATAAGACCAAACAAACAGGCTGCCCCTCTCAGGCATCGCGCGTTTCCCTCCAGTCCCGCTCTTCTCGCCCTCAACCCTCAGGACTCCTCAATTCACCATTCATCATTGAACATTCAACATTTCGCTCCCCCTCCCTGAAAGGCAGCGTGATTTCCCGCTGGGAAAGGGGTATTCTGCGGCGGAAAACCAGGTGTGGAGGGAACAGCTTGGCGATGGGATTCCCTCATCCTCAAAACGACTAAGCCGCCATGATTATCACCCCGCAGCCCCCCAAACATCCCAAAGCGGGTCTGTATCTCCAGCTCAAACTTTTCGACGGCATCGCACGATTTACAGACCTCGAACAGCGCATCGCGGACCTTCCTACGAAACAAAAGCGCGGCGACGCGTTCGAAGTATTCGTCGAAGCCTACTTGTCAACCCAACCTCTCCATCAGGCGAAAACAGTCTGGCCGTTCTCGGCAATCCCCCTAGCGATCAAAGACCGGTTCGCACTCGCGCAGCGAGAGGTGGGTGTCGATGGAGTGTTTGAAACGCACCTCGGCGACTACCACGCCTATCAAGCCAAGTTCCGAACGGATCGCCCGTCCCTCACCTGGGACGAACTCTCCACCTTTATGGGCCTCACCGATCAGATCGCCGAGCGGGTGGTTATCACGAACTGCAATGAACTCTCCACGGTCCTGAGCGATCGACGAGGGTTCTACGCCATACGCGGCACCAATCTCGACCGGCTGCAAGCTGAGGATTTTGAGGCGATCCGCATCTGGCTCGCTGGAGCGATCGTCGAGCACACACGGAAGACGCCGCTCCCTCGCCAACAAGATGCATTGGATGCCATTTTGAAAACGCTCACAGAGCACGATCGCGCCACAATCCTCATGCCCTGCGGTACCGGCAAGACTTTGGTGGCGCTGTGGGCTGCGGAGCAGCTCGGCAGTCAGAAGATTCTGGTCCTCGTGCCCTCCCTCGCTCTGATGAGCCAAACCCTTCATGAATGGTTGAAAGAGACGCGGTGGGAAAACCCATCGTTTCTCTGTGTCTGTTCCGATCCCACCGTCACCAGCCGCGCAGAGGACACGCTAGTCTTGCACCAAGCTGATGTCGATTTTCCCATCACCACCGAGCGCGAGACAGTGCGGATGTTTCTGGAACGGCAGACCGACGGGGTCAAGGTGATCTTTTCCACCTACCAGTCAGCACGCGTGGTTGCTGAGGGAATGACCAAGAACACGCGCATTGACTTCGGCATTTTCGACGAGGCGCATAAGACCGCTGGTCGCGAGGGAGCGCCGTTTGGGTTCGCGCTTCAAGACGCCAACCTGCCGATCGCAAAGCGACTCTGCATGACGGCCACACCGCGGCACTACGATGTGCGCAAACGGGACAAGGAAGGCGAGGCCAAGCTCGTGTACTCGATGGATGTGCCAGAGGTCTACGGACCCGTGGCCTATCGGCTATCGTTTGCCCAGGCTGTGGACGAGAAGATGATCTGCGGATACAAGGTGCTCATATCAGTCGTGACGAGCGCGATGGTCACCGATCAACTGCTTCGGCGCGGTGCGGTGAAGGTCGAAGAAGATGACGTGAAGGCCAGGCAAGTGGCGAACCAACTGTCAATCAAAGATGCCATTGAGAAATATCGTATCAGGAAAGTGATTACCTTCCACAAATCGGTAGCCGCCGCCTCGTCGTTCACGGCTCACGGTCCAGAAGGCATCGAAGCACATGTGCCAGCCTTGCAGGCGTTTCATGTGAACGGCACGATGGCGAGCGGAACACGAGACCCTATTATGCGGGCGTTTGCCGAAGGCGAGCGCACGCTGATTTCTAACGCCCGCTGCCTGACGGAAGGTGTCGATGTCCCAGCAGCGGATATGGTCGCGTTCCTCACGCCCAAACGGAGCCTTGTGGATATAGTCCAAGCGACGGGACGCGCCATGCGGACGAATCCCGCCACACAAAAGACGACAGGCTATGTGCTGGTACCGCTGTTCCTTGAGCAAGTCGAGGGAGAATCTATCGAAACGGCGGTTGCTCGCGCAGAGTTTGAGGAAGTCTGGGCGGTCCTCCAGGCATTGCAAGAGCATGATGACGTGCTGGCCGAGATAATTCGGAACATGCGAGAGGAGCGCGGTCGGACAAAGGGGTACGATGATAAAGCCTTTCGAGACAGAGTCGAGGTGCTTGGACCGAGCGTGTCACTCGATGCGTTGCGACAATCCATTACAACACAGATCATCGATCAGATCGGGAGTGATTGGAATGAACGTTTCGGGGAATTGGTGGCCTTCAAGGATCAGTATGGCCATTGCAACGTGCCACAGCATTGGCCCGAGCACCCCATTTTGGGCCAGTGGGTTTCACGTCAACGGAGAGCGAAGAACCGCCTCCTTGTGAGTCGGCGGAAGCGATTGGATGACATCGGGTTTGTGTGGAAGCTATTCAGTAGGAGTAGCAACAAGAGCTGGGATGAACGGTTTGGAGAATTGCAAGTGTTCAAGGCCCAGCACGGCCACTGCAACGTGCCAAGAAACTGGCCAGAAAATCCCTCGCTTGCCACCTGGGTTACACATCAACGGAGAGGGAAGGACCGTCTCCTTGCGGCCCAGCGGAAGCAGTTGGAGGCGCTCGGGTTTCAGTGGGTCCCTCACAAAGATACTTGGGAAGCGATGTTTTCGGCCTTGGTGCAGTACAAGGAACAACATGGTGACTGTATGGTGCCAGTGTACGGGCCGGGAAACCCCGCTCTAGGTATGTGGGTCTTCGCTCAGAGGCAACGGAAGGACCGCCTCCCTCCCACTCGGCGAGAGCGACTGGAGAAACTAGGGTTTGCGTGGAATGCCATCGGCGCCGCCTGGGAAGAGAACTTTGGGGCTCTGGTCCAGTACCAGCAACAGCACGGTCACTGTAGCGTGCCGCAGGGCTGGCCCGAGAATCCTGCCCTTGGAATCTGGGTATCGCATCAAAGGAAAAAGAAGGATCGTCTTTCCTTAACACAACAACAGCGGCTGGAGGCACTAGGTTTTGTATGGAGCCTACGAGCGCCATACAAAAGAAAAAATCATGGTGGAAATAGTTCGACGTGAATAGATGAGCGCTGGATCGAAAAATGGAGGCACACGGTTGCCTCCGTTTCTATTGCGAAGCGCATTGATCAATTAGGCCAGAGTCGTTCTCGATCATCTCCAATATTGATGAACCGATCAGGCTGAAGGACCAAATTGCCAATACTGCGCGCAAACCCATCAATACCGGGGAAAATCGTTGCAGAAGTCATATTATGGCCATAGAGATATTTGATGGCCTCGCCAACGATTTCCTTGTTGCAAGGAATGACAAACTTAATCATGTGTTGAGAAAGTTTCTGCTGACCCTTCGAGCAATCTCCCAAATTTTCCATGAATGTTTTCGTCACATCGAGGGGAACCACAAATAAAGCCTGTTGCGCAATAACTCTCTCATTCAAACGATGGGCGTTTAAGGGCCAGATTCCAGGTTTCACCTGCTTATTCAGGATAAAATTGATTTCCCGCTTCAAATTAGAGCCCTTCTTGAGCATCTCCTTTAGTTCAGGAACTTGATTGGCCACGCACTCATCACGCCACCAATCGATTTGAAGAGCCCACACAGCACAAGACTTCGCGTTCGAGAATTTCGCATCATCTAGTGCGAAAAAGACGGCCGCCCAGAAGGAGTATGTCCAGTCTAGTAATCTGGTCGGCGCGCCATAGTGTTGCATCACTGCGAGCCACTCCATG
>JACMLT010000271.1 GCA_014379455.1 Nitrospiraceae bacterium | reverse complement strand
CCGGCCTTATCCACAATGATCAACCGATATCCCTGTTTCACACACATGCCCTCTGTTGATGTAATGTCATGCGCATGAGCCTACCATAGTGGGAACGAGACTTCGATATCGGAACATTGAGGATGGATACGTTTCTTGACGACGACGCCATGGTGCGGCATTCTCCAGATAGGAAAATTTTGAGAGAAGATTGAGAAGGAGGCACCATGGCCATGGCATCAGTCATGTTACCGCTCGGAACACCTGCGCCTCCATTTGCGTTGCGCGACGTGGTAGGCGGTCAGAGTTACTCGCTCGACTCGCTCGCTGACAAGACCGCCTTGCTGGTCATGTTCATCTGTCGTCACTGTCCCTATGTGGTGCATGTCGAGTACGAGATCGCCAAATTAGGGCGGGACTACATCGACGCGGGGCTTGGCATCCTCGGTATCAGCAGCAACGATCCGACGCAATATCCTGATGACGCACCCCCACGGCTGAAAGAAATGGCCGAACGCGTGGGCTTCACCTTTCCCTTGTGTTTTGATGAAACACAGGAGATTGCAAAGGCCTATCGGGCGACCTCCACCCCGGATTTCTATCTCTTCGACCGCGAGCGGCGGCTGGCCTACCACGGACAGCTCGACGACAGCCGCCCCGGCGGCAGCAAGCCAGTGACGGGCCATGACCTGCGCGCCGCGATCGACGCGGTGCTAACCGGGAAGCCGATCGACAGCAATCAGAAAGCGAGCATTGGGTGCAGTATCAAGTGGAAGCGTGGGCAGGATTAGCCCGCTGGTCTCCCGTGCTCACGCAACGCGCGGCCTCGGAAGGCCCTCGTTGGACGTGCGCAGTAGGAGACCAATCGGGCCACCCTGCTAGTGGACAGACGGAGAGGAGAAGAATAAGCAGACACCCTTCATATTCGCTAATACCCCACGATGGAAAAAACAGAAAGGAGCAGGTGAGGAAAACTAGATAGTCTTCTGTGCTTGCGCAACGCGCGGTCGCAGACTCCCCTCGTTGGACGCGCGTAAGAAAGACAATCTGGTCACCCTGGCTAGAAGAAGATCAGGAAGAATGATCGAATTGAACGCTTGGTCAATGCACCAGGTGGGATGCTCAGTTCGGAACAGTAGACTGTCCCCGCTTTATTTCTTCAAGAATCCAAGAACCAGGGCCTACGGAGTCTTCGCGCACCGAAACCCGGTGCCCATACCCCGGGCCGACGGCACATGGGTATCCCGATCCGAGGCTCGCAGGTCCCTGGGACCACTGCCCCAGGAGCCACCACGGATTACTTTAGACTCACCCCTTAGCGGCCCTCTCGGATTCTTGGATGGGCTGGACATGTAATAGTCAGGGTCATACCAATCACTGACCCATTCCCAGACATTCCCGGCCATGTCGTAGATGCCATAAGGACTCTTGCCTTCTTCATACATCCCCACCGGCGTCAATGCCCAATGATCGCTCCATTTCTCTTTCTTCGAGTTCGCACGAACCCCTGTCGGAAGCTCATTTCCCCAGGGATAGGTCCGGCCATCCGTCCCCCGCGCCGCCTTCTCCCATTCCGCCTCGGTCGGCAGGCGCTTGCCGGCCCAGGTGCAGTACGCATCCGCGTCCGCCCAATCCACATTGACGACTGGGCGATTCTGGTGCCGGGATTTGTTCATGATGCTCCAGTCCGGCGGTGCGGACTGGGACGTGGCCTCCAAGAACTTCGCATATTGCCCTACCGACACTTGGTATCGATCCATGGAAAAGGCATCCACATAGACACGGCGCACCGGCTGTTCATCAGCATCTCCCGTCACACTCCCCATAATGAACTCCCCCGCCTGCACCACCGCCATCGACCGCTCTTGAGACTGAGCTGACGCTGTCTTCTCGTGCCTCGGTGTGGGCTCCTGTTGAATTTTTTCATGCAACTGTTGGTAGAGAGCCTGTTGTTCGTCATCGAGACCCAGCCTCTTCGCAAGATCCAAGCTGTCCTCAGCCTGGGCTATCTTCTGGGGTGAGGCGTTGGACGCACTCATGGCCTGTTTTCCTTCGTCCAGCAGATGCCAGACCGTGGCACTGCGCCCCCGTTGCTTGGCTAACCCAGCCACCGATGATTTTGAATCAAGCTCCAGCGAAGTCTCATAATGCGTTTCTGCGCAGGCCCAGGATTTTAGGCCTCGACACGCATCGCCAAGATAGAAATGTGCCAGCGCATTGGCCGGGTATTGTTGGAGACCAGCTTCAAAGGCCGTGCGCGCTTCCTGGTATTTCTGCTGGTTTAGGAAATCGTAGCCTGCGGAAAATTTCTTGGCACGCTCATCAAAGAGTGCCGCTGACATCGTTGGGTCAGCATCGAGCCCGAGCAACGCGACGAGTACAAAGATCTTTTTCATGCTCCACCTCCTCAGTCGGCAGAAGAGACCATGACACCTTGTCCAGATATATGAGGAATCGAAAATATATACCTCCTGCATCTGAAACACAACCGCGCAAGGGAAGCAGGGAGCAGCCAGGTGCCTTTCTTGCTCGCAGAGCGCGCAATAAAAACGTGCTCGCTCGATGCGCGCAGTCGAGGGCAGCCTCGGCCACTCTCTTTAAAATGAAATAGAGAATTTGAAGGGCCACGTTCAACGGCCCCAGTGGGGACTAACCACACCACCCTGTAGTGAGAAAGTGGAAGATAGGAAAGTAGTACGGCCTAGGCTTCCTGTTCGCGCGATGCGCGGTCTAGGGAGGCCCTGGTTGGACGCGCGCAGTGAATGGCAATCTGGTCACCCTGCTTAGTGAATAACGGGGAGAGCACGGATAGGAATCGTTCGATCGAAAGACGAGATGTACAATTCCAAGACCTGACACTGAATACCGCAGGAACAAGAAAGATTACCGGCACATTCACAATAGTTAGTAATGTGAATCAGACTGTCGCGGCATTAACGGCTTCATTCGTCACACTTTCGAAGGAGACTTGCCTGGAACTCATTAAATGCTTCCAGGAACCAAGCAAACGCATATTTGTGAATATCCAGCTCGCTTTCCGATACTACCAGCTCGGCGGCGGCTTTAGGATGCGTAATCCGATGCCGCAGCTCTAGCGAGAGCGCTAACTTCTCCCAGCCTTGAGTGCTGAAATTAGGAGTCCAGTCGAGATCAAATTTAGATGCCGCGATTTTCAGCGTTTGCTTTAGGTTGGATAGGGTATCGATATGCGCATGCTTCAGTGATGCGGCACCTTCCTCATCTACGATTATACGGCTCTCCGACAAGAATACGTGCTCCTCTGCAGAAAGACTTTTGTCGCCCAGTTCACAGGCACGGAGAGCCAACTGCTTCGTGCAGAACACTTCCCCTTCGATCATCGACCAGTAGGCACGCACAAACATGCGTCGTAACGGCTGGCTGGACCAATCATGTCGGTATGCGGCCACAAGACTCTCAATGTCCTGACGCAAGACACCTGAGACTTCCAGCATCTCGTCGAACGTCTTCCCCAGGTTGTGCACGAAAGATGGCAATGGCTCTGTCATGAGATTCCTACCGATCCCGTTTGAGTCCTCGCACTCATCATATCCGCGTTGCCAGATTGATCAACACCCCTTCACGCAATCCCAGATCGCTCACAAGAACGCCGGGCACCCCCAATGTCTCCATGATCGTCCGGATGATGATCGCGCCGGCTGCTATGACTTCTTCGCGCCCCTTCTCCAAGCCGAGAAGACCGACACAGTCGGTTTTCTTGTTGCTCAATAGCATCTGCTCGATTTCTTGGATCGTGGTTAGCTGCAATCTGTAGTTATGGATTCGGGCCGGCTCGTAGGTTGGAAGTTGTTGGGCCATGGCGGCTAGGCTGGTGACGGTTCCGGCTGTGCCGACGAAGGTGG
>JACMLT010000270.1 GCA_014379455.1 Nitrospiraceae bacterium | reverse complement strand
TACACTTTGGCTTTACTACCCTCACGTTGAAGATTAATCAATTCAGTGATGCCCGATTTCCTAAAGAGATGATGACTCCCCCGCGTCCGCTCATCGAATCCAAAGATGTCGAAGCAACTGACAGAGATCCTCGAAAGCAATGTTGGCATCTGATGTTCCTCGGAGAATTTTCTCAAGAAATTTATCATGTACTCCCATGTGCTAAGGAGAAACGCCGATCCAGATGTGGACCGGGGCTATTTAGCGAAACTTAGCGAATGATTCTATGCGGCGACATAACGCTTGATGCTGAGTTTCTTCGCATGACTGCGGGTCTGTGCCACATCGTACGCAAGCTGCATCCGAAGAAGGTGGTCCATGTCAGGGCCGAACGCTTTCTCAATGCGGAGGGCCATTTCAGGGGACAGAGAAGCTTTGCCGGCGAGAAGATCCGACAGGGTCGCGCGGCGAACTTTGAGAATGTCTGCTGCTTTGGATACGCTTAAGCCTAGCGCGTCGATAATCTCGGTTCTGACAAAGTCTCCCGGATGGGGCGGGTTCTTCATGGTCACTGCACAGTCTCCTTTCAGTGGTAGTCGATTAAATCAATGTCGCTGGCGGTGTTTGTTGGTTTGTGATAGCGGAACACAATGCGCCATTTTCCAGTCACGGTTACACTCCAATAGCCCTTCATGTCACCTTTCAGCGGGTGAAGCTTCCAGCCCGGAAAGCGTCCCACCTGTTCAAGGGTGAGGGCGGTTTCAAGAGCTAACAGAAGCTTTCCCACCTTATCCAGAGGGGAAGCTGAGACGCCTTTCGCATTGCCCTCTGTGTAGAGCCGCAGGAGCCCTTTATGGCGAAATTTGGTAAGGCGCATACTATTCCCTTCATCGTTTCAGTATGTACGGTATAGCCGTACACGTCAAGAGATTGCGTGTACAGTTGGGGATGGTTGACACCCACTTCCTTCACCTCTACGAATTTAACTCCTGCCCCGGATCTTGCGGAGGGCTCGCTGTGTTCCTGCTCCAGTGAACACGTCGGGTCTTCGAAGCCTGATATCCATCCAAACGTCCCCGCCCCTCCAATCCAATGCCTGACCGTGCAGTACTCTCCAACTCGACGTAACGTGTCGTTGAACATGAGGAAGAAGAGTTTCGATTCCGCTTCTCTCGCGTGGCGCGTCAGGACAATCTGAAAGCATTCGGTCGGCACGGCGATCCCTAACGAGTAAAAGTACCGGTGCTCCTCAAACTCCCGCGGCTGGCTGCCGATGTCTTTGCTGTTGTACTTGGAAAGATACCGAGCCAGTTTGACCGGGGAGGTTCCAGGCCGTGGCCCCTTCACATTTACTTGGCCCTGTGCTTTTCCGACAATCTTGTACCAACAGCGGCGTGGGAGACGAATATCCTGAAATCCACGAACAGCCAAATGTGGATGGATCGCCCTGCGCTTCTGGCATTCCAACACAGCCACGGAAGGCATCGAGTAGCCACCGCGCGAGAGCATACGCCGTAAGCGTTCCAGGTCGGTCAAGACTCTCTCACGGTCTTCGACATTGTCGCGATAGGTCAGCGTGATCAGATGGTCTGCTCCGATGGAAAGGCATTTCCGTCTGATCTCGCCGGTTGCCCTGGCTCGTGCTCGCTTTTCATTCTGTTCTTTGTTGGCTAACTTCCCTTTGAGTCCTCGCTTGCCCGGATGCGGATCAACCTTTTCCTACGAACTCTCAATCCACTGCTTCCCAAAGTCGTGAATCTTGACGGACCACGTCGACCCGCCCGATGAATGTATGTCTGAGTGGGATTCCGTGTGATCGACGAGAAATGTCTTTCTGAGAAGTTTAGGGGCTGCTGGCGAACCGGCGACCGTGCGCCGCGGGCATTTGCCAGCTGGGGCATCGATCACTGCTCCTTGACCGTTGCTCCTTTGTTCTCTGGAACCGCGTTGCTCGTTTGTTTTCACGTTTACCTGACCTCGTAAACTGTAACCGAAAATGTAACCGTACTCATGCTATCTGCCCTCTCCGCACGCAATCGCGCGCAACTGGGCTGAGTCGCCTAACCTGGCAGCTCTATTGGTGATTCTATTGGTTCTGGTGAGGGTGAAGGAGGATGAGAAAATGGGTTGGTCGCTATTTGTAAACCTTAGGTTGGAGATTCAAATCCTCTCGCCAGCTCCACATGGTTAAACTTCCAACCTCGTGGTTCCGAAGAGGATGTTGTCTCCTTCGTGGCGAGCCTGCAGAAGGGAGTGGCCTCCTCTGCAGGACCAGGGGGCAAGCTTCAGTGCCGACCCGACGACAGCTGGACGATTCAATTCCTCTCGCCAGATCCATAACAGTATTTCACACAGGACCAGCGACTACCTATCGGTATCGTATCAGACCGCCAGAGAATCTTGCTTCTAAATCTTCAACGTGAAATTTTTGAAAGAACCCGACGCCCCTCGTAGGGATCGGGCGACGTTGCAGTTATTCACGCGTCATCCTAACGAGTAACCTGTCTGGCCATGCGCTCATGGCTGGGACAAGAAGGGTACAG
Organism: Nitrospiraceae bacterium; assembly: GCA_014379455.1. Classification (GTDB taxonomy): domain Bacteria; phylum Nitrospirota; class Nitrospiria; order Nitrospirales; family Nitrospiraceae; genus Palsa-1315. Next base: position 16,177 of record JACMLT010000270.1, on the reverse strand, counting down.
CAGAGACAAGGCGCAAGCCAGGAAAGACTGGAGGTGTATATCATCTTTTTCACGGTTCACGCCGTGAAAAGAAATACGGGCTAGCGTTCGGCTTCCGTGAGACTGCCTTCCTCTTCCAGCTCTTCAAGATCGGCTTCAGCTTTGGCCTTCAGAGTCGAGGGGTGCAGACCATATTTTTTGAGCATTTTATAGAAGTCTGCCCGATAGCGTCCGGCAAATTGGGCCGCGCGCGAGATATTACCGCCGGTGAGGTGCAGGACGTTCTTAAGATAGGTTTTCTCAAACTCCTCCTTCGCTTCAGTCAGCGGTTTCATCGGCGAATCCGGCAATGCGGCCATAGCGGGCAAGAGGTCCGGTGTAATCATGTCTTGGCGCGTCATGACGGTGGCCTTTTCAATGACATTTTCTAATTCGCGGACATTTCCTGGCCAAGGATGTGCAACCAGCCGATTGAGGGCAGCCGGTGTAAAGCCTCGCAACGCTTTATTCGCCCGTTTTGAGCTCGCGGTTAGGAAGTGCTGGGCCAGGAAGGGAATATCATCAGGGCGTTCGCGAAGGGGTGGGATAAACAACGGGACGACGGAGATGCGATAGTACAGATCGTTCCGGAATGCCCCGCTCTTAACCGCTGCACCTAGGTCTTTGTTGGTTGCGGTAATAATTCGCACATCGATCTTCGTTGAGAGTTCGGAACCCACTTCTCGGACTTCCCGTTCCTGCACGGCCCGCAATAGTTTCACCTGCATCGAGAGCGGCATTTCGCCGATCTCGTCGAGAAAGAGCGTGCCGCCGTTGGCGCTTTGAAACAAACCTCGCTTCGCGCCATGGGCGCTGGTAAAGGCCCCACGCACATGTCCAAAGAGTTCTGACTCAAAGAGTGTTTCAGGAATGGCTGCACAATTGAGAGCGACAAACGGTCCTTTATTCCGTCGGCTGTTCGAATGGATGACACGTGCAAACACTTCCTTGCCGGTCCCGGTTTCTCCAAAGAGGAGAATGGTCGCGTCGGAGTCTGCCACCTGCACCACTTGCTGGAGTAAGCGCTGCATCGCAGCGCTTCGCGCGACGATGTTTTCCATACCGTACAATTCGTTGACGAGAGATTTCAGTCGCTGAATCTCGCCTCTCATCCGTTGGGGAGAAAGCCCTTCTTCGATCTTGGCCTTAAGTTCCTTGTCGTCGAACGGTTTGGTAAGATATCCAAAGGCGCCACGCTGCATCGCCTCCACGGCGTTGGGAATACTCCCGTGAGCGGTCAGGATGATAACCGGAAGGCCCGGATGAATCCGAAGCAGTTCTTCTGTCACATCCAATCCGTCTTCGTTCCCAAGGCGAAGATCAGTAATAGCAAGATCGAACCGGCTATTCTTGGCTATGGCAAGCGCTTCGCGACCAGTGGTACAGCCTGTCACGGAAAAACCCATCGCGGTCAATCGCATCTTCACAAGATGTAACAGCCCCTCCTCATCGTCGACTACAAGAATATGTTCTTTTTCCATGAGGTCCCTTCTTATGGTGCTGTTGGTTCCGGCGCAATTGGAGGCGGGACAACCGTCATTGAAGGACGAATGGGGCGAACCTTATCACGCGTTTCCTGATCGATGCGCTTGAATGCCTCTAATTGGCTCGTCAATTCCTCTATTTTCCTATCTCGTTCCATCAGTTGCTTATGCAGGGACAGTACCGTACCCGTATCGGTTTGGCCTTTTGTGATGTCTTTCTTCACACTGCTGACGTCTCCCTTCCGTTCACGCTCAGCGAGATCACGCTGGAGACTTTCCAGGGATTGGGAGTCAGCATCCTTAATAGCTCTCATCTGCTGGATTGTTCCCTCTTTATATAGCACGTCTTGCATCAGTCCTAAAAGCAAGTCTCGCACCAGCTGATCTGATGCTTGAGCCAAGATGGTTTGGCTTTGAGAAGTGGCTGGGGCCGCCAAGACCGATTGGAACCAGGACAGTTGAACGGGTGCGGCGTGGTGCTCGAGTAGATCGATCCAGAGCTTGCTGGCAGATGCTAACTGACTCTGAGGCGCGACGGCAATCACTTTCTCGAAGTACTTCGAGGCGCTATCGCGACTTTCGTACAACCCCAGCAAGGCGCGCATAAAGTAGGCATAGTCGCAGGAGTTGTTCTCTGCACATCTCTGGGTAAGGGACTCCTGTTTTTTGGCTAAGGCAAGGAGCGATTGCACTTCCCCCGCTTCCACAAGGAAATATGGCTGTGAAAATTGCGGGGCGGGTGACCATGCAGCGCATCCTGCGAGGAAAAACAGACAGGGCAAGACTGCCGGAATAAGGCCTCTGTAGACAACCTTCATGCCGGTTCTCCTGGTTTCATGAGAAGTAAGGTAAATCGTACGGTCGTTCCCTTCTTGGCTTCACTTTCGATCCAAATCCGCCCTCCGTGCGCTTCGACCACATTCTTTGCCAGTGCCAACCCAAGGCCGCTCCCCTGTGCACCCTGTTTAGCCTTCGTGCGGCCTTGATAGAAGCGCTCGAAAATGTAGGGCAGGTCTTCGGCCTGAATGCCTGGTCCTCCATCGGTCACGCTCACCTCAAGGGTTCCCGCACTCAGGTCCGGCTTCATAACGACCTTGACGATGCCCCCCTCCGAGCTGAATTTCAAAGCGTTTGAGAGCAAATTGTCGAGCACTTGCTCAAGTCGAAACACATCTGCCTTGACCCACACACGTTGCGCAGGTAATTCCAGTAACAACTGCACATGCTTGGCATCGGCAAGGAGCTGGACTTTGTTGACCGATACATCTGTGACTCGCTTAATGTCTGTCGGAAGAATTCGATACTCCATCATCCCGGCGTTCATCTTGGACAAATCCAGAATGGTGGAGATGAGTGTGATGAGCCGGCGGCTACTGTCTGCCATAATACGCAAGGTCGTGCGTTGTTCTTGCAACAGGGGGCCTGGAATTTCATCCAATAGCAGATGGGTCCCCTCTTGAATCGAAGCCATGGGCGTACGCAACTCATGGGAAACATGGGCAAGAAACGCTTCCTTCATATCGTCCAACTCTTGGAGTTTTGTCCCCATCCAATTAACTGCATCAACAAGGTCTCGCAACTCGCTAGGGGCTCGAATATTCAGTGAGGTGCGGAAATTCCCCCGCCCGATCTGTTTAATATGGCTCTGTAATTGTCGAAGCGGGCGCAGGATCGTATAGCTCGCAAAGCCCGCGAGCGTTATGCCGAATACGAGCGCTAGCAAAACCAGCTGCTCCGTGACCGCTTCGGCTTGAGCAGAGCTTTCCCGTGACCGGCTGACTCCAACACTGATGCCTGTCTCATGAATGTCGATGAACTGTTGGAGTGTGGCGCTGATGTGGTCCATCAAGATATCTCGCCGACTCTCATAATTTCCGAGTGGCCGTGCTGAAGACGACCCATTTTTCTCCAATTTCTCATGAAGAATTGCGAGTCGTTCTTGCTGCATATGTTTAATATTATTGAGCAGTTCAATACCTTTCGGAGTGAGTTCCTGTGTTTCCAAAGTCTGGAGACCACGATGGAATTCTTCAACTTCTTCATCGAAATGTCGTAAAAATGTGGCATCACGTACGACTAGATATTTTTTTTCACTATTGAGCTGAGCATAGAGTACCGTGAGCAAGTGCTTAGCCGATTCGATGGCCGGGTAATGGAGAGTGACCATATTGGCACTCAAGGCGGTCAGCTGACGTAATTGAAATAAGGCATACAAATTCACCCCTGCCATCACCACGATGATGACGAGGGAAGTCAGAATAATCCGCCAAAGGACAGATAAGCGCACGGACGAAACTCTTTCTCGCCTCTATGTAGTGGCTGTATGCAATTCCATACACTATTTCAGTTGACTACTCAAGGGGCTAACCCACAAACGCCTTCTTTGGTCCTTTGCTCTTCTGGAGAACGAGGGCTTCGGAAAAGGTTGAGCAGTTCCAATAGGGAAAGCCACAACCTTCCCTTTCTACCACCCGATTCATCTCTACTTGAATGGCGTGACGAATCGACGTTGGCGTCGTGACACACCATGTAAAGAGGCAAAGAGGTGGCCACGAAACAGCAACATGGCTACGGCAAGCGGCGGTGTGAGCAGCAGCCCTATATACCAGCTGATCGAGGAAGGGATACCCGCATAGTCCAGCCAACCTCCGAGAATCGTGAATGGCAACACGAGGACCTGGGAAAAATCCAAGCCGGCGCCTCTCCCTACTCGACTGGAGAGAGAAAAAAATGATTGCGGTCCTGAAGGTGAGAGGATAATCGGAATCAGGATCAGCGCAAATGGAAGAAACCATTCCATCCAATTCTCAAGAACAAACTCATAGGAGGTCTTCAATACCTCAAGTGGTGAATCATGCCGAACTTGATAGATAATTTCAGGCGCCGGGTTCAACAAGAGAAAAATGAGCAGCAGCGCTGCGTACGATATGAGTTGCCCAAACGGGTTCGTCTGGGTACTGAGGTCGAGAGCCATCAGCGGCAGCCATAGGATAAATCCAATGCCGATGACATCCCAAAAATAGTGGCCCACGCTGCCAAGAATATCGCGAATGGTGAGTGCCCTTGCATGGCTAATCGATTGCTCGATCAAGCTCAGGGTCGCGCCGACCAGAAGCGCATTCACTGCACCGAGCACAAACCCTCCGATCATGCCGAGCGGTGAGGCAATCTGGGTAGCGAGCAGCAGGAGGAATGCAAATCCCACCACGGCCACAATGGCCATCCAACCGCGGATGAGGGATTCTCCAGTTTTGCGAAAGGCGTTCCGATAGAGTGAGACGGTTTCAGCAAGAATTCGCGACATAAGAAACAATAGTCTGCTCGGGCTTCTCCGGTCAAGCCGATCACGCCTCATGTGGAATGTTGACTTCCTCTATCCAATGCTTATGTAAATGGCACACACGAATACGTGGAGAGGAGAGATCTCATGGACATGAACCGTATGACGATCAAACTACAAGAAGCGCTCCAGACCGCGTCGTCCCATGCCGCAAGGCGGAGTCATCAGGGAATTGACGTGGAGCATCTTCTGCTTGCGTTCGTGGAACAGGATGGTGGTCTCGCTTCCTCGCTCCTCGAACAGGCAGGGTTGTCGGTCCCTTCGGTTCGCCAGGCAGTGGAACAGACACTGGCGAAGCTGCCTCAAGTGCAGGGTGCCGGGGCCAGCCCCGGGCAACTCCACGTCGCCTCTCGACTGAATCAAGTCTTGACCAACGCCGAAGATGAACAACGCAGTTTGAAAGACGACTATCTCAGTGTCGAACATATCGTCCTTGCCATGGTTCAAGAAGGGGGCGTCTTCAAGAAACTCGGATTGACGAAGGAACGGATCTTGAGCGCGCTGCAACACATACGAGGGTCTCAACGTGTCACGAGCCAGGACCCGGAAGGCACGTATCAGGCTTTAGAAAAGTATGGCCGTGACCTCACCCGGTTGGCAGGGCAAGGGAAACTGGATCCCGTCATTGGGCGCGACAAGGAAATTCGTCGCGCCATACAAATTCTCTCACGACGAACCAAGAACAATCCGGTGCTCATCGGCGAACCAGGGGTCGGGAAAACCGCGATCGTCGAAGGACTGGCCTCTCGCATTATCAAAGGAGACGTGCCTGAAGGACTGAAGAATAAGCGCGTCATCACCCTCGACATGGGATCGTTGGTGGCCGGTGCAAAGTTTCGCGGCGAGTTCGAAGAACGATTGAAGGCGGTCCTCAAAGAGGTGCAGACAGCAGAAGGGCAAGTCTTGTTGTTCATCGATGAGCTGCATACAGTCGTGGGCGCGGGGGCCGCAGAAGGGGCGATGGACGCAGCCAATCTGCTCAAGCCCATGCTGGCCCGCGGCGAACTGCATTTGATCGGCGCGACGACACTGAATGAATATCGAAAACATATTGAGAAGGATGCCGCGTTGGAACGACGGTTTCAAACGGTGCTGGTCAAGCAGCCGACGGTGGAGGATACCATCTCGATTCTACGCGGACTCAAGGAACGCTACGAAGTGCACCATGGCGTACGCATCAAAGACGCCGCGCTGGTTGCTGCCGCGAAACTTTCGAACCGGTATATCGCCGATCGCTTTCTCCCGGACAAAGCCATCGATCTGGTCGATGAATCGGCAGCCTGCCTGCGGACAGAAATCGATAGTTTGCCGGCGGAACTCGATGAAGTCTCCCGCAAGGTGATGCAGCTGGAGATCGAGCGGGAGGCCTTGCGGAAAGAACAGGATCAGGCCAGTCAGGCGCGGCTAGCGACGCTTGAGCAAGAACTGGGTGAGAAACAAGGAGAGCTTCAAGCGCTCAAGACGCGATGGGACTCGGAGAAAGCCTCGGTGTCTCGGCTGCGCAAGACTCGAGAAACGATGGAAGAAGTCAAACAGACGATGGAGCGGGCGGAACGTGCCTACGATTTGAATCGTGTGGCGGAACTGCGATACGGAGAGTTGCCCCGGCTTGAGCGAGAACTGGCGTTGGAGCAAGAACAGCTCGGTAAGAAACAGGGCGAAAGCCGGTTGCTCAAAGAAGAGGTCGATGAAGACGACATTGCGGCTATCGTGAGCCGCTGGACCGGGATTCCCGTTTCCAGGTTGGTCGAAGGCGAAATGGAAAAGTTATTGAAACTGGATGAGCTACTCCATCAACGCGTCGTCGGCCAGAATGAGGCGGTACAGGCTGTCGCCGATGCGGTGCTCCGCGCACGTTCCGGCATTAAAGACCCAAACCGGCCCATCGGCTCGTTTCTTTTTCTCGGTCCGACCGGTGTGGGAAAGACCGAACTGGCTCGGGCGCTTGCCGCGACCCTCTTCGATGATGAGGCCAATCTCATTCGAATCGACATGTCCGAGTATATGGAAAAACATACGGTTGCCCGTCTCATCGGAGCCCCACCAGGCTATATCGGGTATGAAGAAGGCGGCCAATTGACCGAGGCCGTCCGTCGACGTCCGTTCTCCGTCATTTTATTCGACGAGATCGAAAAGGCTCATCACGACGTCTTCAATGTCTTCCTCCAAGTGTTGGACGACGGACGATTGACGGATTCTCAGGGTCGGACTGTGGATTTCAAGAACACGGTCTTGATCATGACCTCGAACATCGGCAGCCCGCAGATTCTTGAGGCGCAGCAACGGCACGCCTCCTATGACGAGGTCTGTTCCCTCGTGATGGCAGAATTACGGGAGCACTTCCGGCCGGAATTCTTGAACCGCGTCGACGAGACGGTAGTGTTCCATCCGCTGGAACTGGAGCAGCTCACGAAGATTGTGGAGATTCAACTCGAGCGGTTGCGGGCACGTTTGACAGAGCGACGGATCTCTCTGTCCGTGACGCCAGCTGCCTTACGGTATCTGGGTGAGCGGGGCTACGATTCGGTCTATGGAGCAAGACCATTGAAGCGATTGATCCAGCAAGAAATTGAAACGCCACTGGCGCGTCAATTGGTCAAGGGTGAATTGCGCGATGGAGATACGGCGACCGTGGACTTGAATGACCGGCAGATCGTCATCGTGCCGACCGCCACAGGATAGGACGATCGCCCAACTTCACCCAATGACGACCGACTTACCTTTCAAATCTTGGATTGTCCCGCTGGCACGAAGCTTGTCGATGTTCCATTCGGTGGGAGAGATCCGAATGACGTGGCCCTTAATCGTATGAAACTCCCCTTTCGTGAAGGCCACGACTCCGTGTGCTGTCACATCGATCTGTAAGATGACGGTTCCTGAAGCCGGATGTGTGAGCAGGAGGCTCTTCGGAGTCCTCGTCACGTCGTACGCGCGTTTCTCGTTGATCATCAGGGTGCTATCGTTGAGCTTCGCCGTCACTTTCCCTTCTTTATTGAAGAGGGCAAAGTTCACAAGTAGAGCGCCCGTGATCGGTTTCAGTGCCACTTCAATCTGTGGAACACCTTCGATTTCGATCATGCCGTCGGTGTTGCGGTAAACATTCGAGCCCACGTCCACGTCCATCTATGGCCTCATTTCAACACACAGTGAGAAACGTCCACTATGATTTCTTAATACGATCCAGAATCAATGCGACACAACCGCCGAGCAGCCCCCCTCCCAAGATGGTGGTAAGCAACTCGACTAATTTGATCCCCCACACCGACCCAGGCGTTTGTATGGCTTCCCGAATGCCGCCTTGGAGCATGATCACGGCCAGTGCCATGGTAGCACCGACGATAAACCACCAGAGAAAGACTTTCACGGTCGACCACATAGGAAATCCTCAAAACTCCATCCGACGGTCAAGGCTGCGGTATTGAATTGCTTCCGCCACATGTACCGGCTCGATGTTATCAGAGCCCGCGAGATCGGCAATGGTTCTCGCAACACGAATAATCCGTCCATGGGCGCGAGCCGACAACCCGAGTTTCGTCAGCGCCCGTTCCAAGAGTTCTTGTGTCGGGGCATCCAAGACACAGTACCGCTTCAAGAGCCGAGGCTTCAACTGCGCATTCGAGTGAATCCCGTCTTGCCGATATCGGTGACGCTGTCGATCTCGTGCGGCCAGAACGCGTGATCGAATTGTGGCAGAACTTTCCGGCATCGGGCCATGATCGTGCAGGTCTCGCACAGAGACCGGTGGGACCTCAATGTGAATGTCGAGTCTATCTTGAAGCGGCCCGGACAATTTGGCTCGATACCGACGAATTTGCTGGGGAGTGCAGACACATTCACGGGTGCGATCCCCATAGTATCCGCAGGGACAAGGATTCATCGCGGCGATCAACATGAATCGCGCAGGGTAACGGAGCGAGCCGCTGGCCCTGGTCAGGGTCACATGCCCATCTTCCAGCGGTTGACGCAATCCGTCTAAAACAGGACGGCGAAACTCCGGGGATTCGTCCAAGAACAACACGCCATTGTGCGCCAAGGACACTTCCCCCGGTCGAGGAACGGTTCCCCCTCCGATAAGCCCGGCATCGGAAATACTGTGGTGCGGGGCGCGAAACGGACGAACGGTCAGCAATGGATGATTCGCCGGCAATTGTCCGGAAATACTATGGACACGGGTCGTTTCGATCGCTTCCTCAGGTTCCATGAGAGGCAGAATCGTCGGGAGGCGTTTCGCCAACATGGTCTTGCCCGATCCTGGCGGTCCCACCATCAAGAGATTGTGGCCTCCAGCTGCTGCAACCTCTAGAGCACGCTTCGCATGGTCCTGTCCCTTTACATCCCCGTAGTCGTCATCCTCCAGCGGCCGAGTGGTGAAGAATCGGTCCGTATCTGCATGAGCCGGGGCCAGCGAAATCGTGCCGTTGAGAAACCCCACGGCCTCGGGGAGCGTATGAAGCGGATAGGCTATCACCCCCTGCACCACGGCGGCTTCTTGGCTATTTTCAGCAGGCAGAAGCAAACTGTAATTGGGCCGGCAGGCAATCCCGATGGATAAAGCCCCGGTAATCGCTTTGATTTGCCCATCCAATGAGAGTTCACCGACACAGACACGGCCTAGTATGCTCTGGGGCGCAATCACTTCTTCCGCCACAAGAATCCCAATGGCAATCGCCAAGTCGAGGCCCGATCCTTCTTTTTTGATTCCTGCGGGAGCAAGATTCACCGTGATTTTCTTGGCCGGGAAATGGAACCCCGTATTTTTGAGCGCAGAGCGGACTCGGTCACGGCTCTCCCGCACCGTGGCATCAGGGAGGCCGACGACGGAGAATTGTGGCAACCCTCCGGCGATATCGACTTCCACATCGATCAGGTGTGCATCGATACCGACAAGTGCGGCACTCAAGACTTTTGCAAGCATGTATCACTCCCGTGCCAGGCGCGAGACTGCCGAATTATAGGAACGGCATCGAATTGTTTCAACTAAAACAGTTGAAGGCGATAGGAATGTGTTCCGTCTCCGATTTCACGATTGATGACAGTTCGTCGTGACAGGCCTCAGTCATGTCGCGAGACCAGCGCGCGGAGCCGTGAGAACCCAATGCGTACCCATGCCGTACATCGAAGGTCCCAAGGGCAATCCCGCTGGCCGAAGGCTCATCGTAGCAACGAATCAGCGACTGCAACAGACATCTTCAATGGATAATGCGTGCGAGTATCATTAATACCAGTCAGAACGCTAGCACGCCCTTCGCCCCTTCTGTATAATCACTCGGTATGCCTGTCTCGCCCTCCAGCCTTCGGTCAGTCTTCCCCGAACAGACATCACGTAGCAAGCTGACAGGCCCTTTGCAGATGTGTGTTCTTCTTGGTGGCTTTCTCATAGGAGCCGCCAATCTGGCCTGGGCTCAAGTACCCGGCCGTGGAGCCAGCCCAGCTGGACTCGTTGGGGCATCGATGGCTGTCCTTGCTACGCTGCAAGACGCCAATGTGCTTCCGCCTGAAGACACTCCCGAGGCGAACCACGTGATCAAAGCCGTCATCCAGTTTCAATCGGTTTTTCTGAAAAGCAGTGATCCGACCGTGCAATTATTGTTGACTCACGCGTTGGCAGCACAGGGAGGAGGCAGCGGAGAAGAAACCCTGTCGCAATTCCGTTCGACAGGGTGGACATCGGATGTGCTTGAGGCACTCAGTGCCCAGTGGATCGCCATGGGGATCGATCAGCGAGATCGTTTGGCGCCAGGCTTTCGGCAATTCAACGTGAGTCCAGCAGATTTCGACCGTTTCATGGAACTGGTCTCGAAAGCACGAACCACGTTCATACAACGGGAACAAACCCTGCACCAGGTATTTGCGCAACGGCGGCGTGAGATGCCGGGCAGAACACCATAACTTCCACAGGAGGACGCAATGGCAACGAAAGCCTATATCCTAATCAAAGTCAAGGCCGGACGGACGAAAGACGTGCTGCAGGTACTCACGCGCCTCACCGGCGTCGAACAAGCCCACTCCTGTTTCGGGCGGCCAGATATTATTCTGTTTATCAGTGTCACGGACGAACGAGCCCTCTCGGATGTGGTTATCACCAAGATTCACCAAGTTGAAGGGGTCGAGGAAACAGATACGCACATCGTCGCCGACTCATAGCCACACACTCAAGAGTACAACGCGTCCGTGAAGTGTGGTTCGTCTCTTGCCAAAGAGCCGGTTGCAATATCTTCACGAGATACGCTTCACGCTTCACGGATTTCGCGAACGTTGACGCGTGCTCCGCCACGTTCTGCCGAGCGATAGCAGGCATCAATCACCTCGACAGCACGCCACCCGTCGCGCCCTGTAATAGGCGGCGGGGTCTTCGTTTCGATGGCATGGACGAAGGCGCGGAGTGTCGCAAGAATCGTCTGCTGCGGCTGAACCGCCCATTCAAACGGAGCACTGTCACCGATCACCCCAGTAACCCGGTGGTGAAACCAATCCGCTGCCATCTGCCCCTGAGATCCCACCCACTCCGCTCTCGCAACCCTCCCCGCTCCAACACGTGCAATGTCCATCACGCATTGCAGACCACTCACGGTATGAGCCTGCACGATCGCCATCATCTCCGGTGCCATGGTTGGAAGCCGATCCAACTCGCACCGAACGGCGACCACGTCCTCACCAATGAGAAAGGGCACCAGATCCAAGAGGTGAACCCCGAACTCCAAAAGTACCCCGCGTTGACCTGGTATCGATGACCGAACCTCGGCGCCGGTTTTCGTTTCAATACGGCTGGTGAAGGTCGCGTACCGGAGTGGGCCGATTTCCGGCAATCGCTCTTTCAACAGAAGAATGGTCGAATCGAAGCGTAAGGTCTGCGCGGTCATCAACAACTGGCCCGCCTCTTCTGCCGCCCTGACCATCGCCCGTGCTTCGGAACCTGTCGACGCCAACGGCTTTTCAATGAGGATTGGCTTCTTCGCCTTCGCAGCTTCAAAACAGATCTCAGGACACAATGACGGAGGGGTTACTACGACAACGGCCTCCACCCTGGGATCGGCGATCAACGCACGATAGTCCCCGTAGACAGGGATCTCAGTCGCCGAAAGCGAAGGCAATCCTTCCTCTGTCCGCTTCCGGCACACAGCGGCAAGACTCACCCCTGGGAGATCATGCAGCAGATGGTGGATATACCGGCTACCATGACGGCCGACACCGATGAGACCGATTCTAGGCGACATAGTCGTCTTCCGTCCGTGAGGGTGATGAAACTGTAATCATCATTGAACGCTGGGTCAACTACAACTCGACCCTTACGGTTAGATTGACAGTCTGGCAGCCCGCTCCCTATAGTACGTGCGCAATGTATCAGCCCTGTCTGAGGATGGCGTATCCCACAAGGCATTGTTTGATGGAGAAGAGATTGCCTCAATGACATCGACTTTCGCTCCCTTTACCTTGAATCAAATCGGCACAGGCACAGCCCGATTTCCGAGTGGCGTCGCCATTCCCACGCTGACGGATGCCGCCGCCGATCCCTATATTCAAACACGCGTCTCAAAACATGTGCAGGTGGACTGTATTCAGTTTTGGCCTCAGGAAAAAGGGCTCTACCCCGGACTCGTCCTCTTACATGAAGCATGGGGACTGACGGCGCAAATTAAAGATCTCGGTGCCAGGCTGGCGTGCGAAGGCTACGGGGTTATCATTCCGAACTTGTACGCGCGACTAGGTGGCATGGTAACGGCCAACGCGGAGGTTGCGGACGCCCTCATGGGCAAGCTGAATGAATCGCTTGTCCTGCAAGACATCAATTCCTGCTGTGAATTCTTGAATACGCGCGACCACATTAAACGAAATATCCACGGCGTAGTCGGCTATGGCATGGGCGGATCGTACGCGCTCCGGTTCGCGTGTCAACGGAAACGGCTCCGAGCTGCGGTCATCTACTACGGCCGAGCGATGCAGTCTGATGCCGTGATCAAAGATCTTTTCTGTCCGGTGCTCTATCACCAAGCTGGCCGGGACCAGTGGGTACCCAGTCAGGATGTGGACTGGTTGCGTGAGTCTGCGGCGGAACATCACAAGCGCGTCGAGATCCAAACCTATCCCGATGCCCCCCATGCGTTTTGTAATGAACAACGGGTGGAGAGCTATCGTGCCGACCCAACAGCAGCGGCCTGGGAGTCAACTGCCGCATTTCTCAAGACCTGCTTCCAAGGCACCTAACCAATTTTCCACCACGTTGTGTCCGCAGCTCCTGCTTGAGGGTGTGGCCGGAAGCACGGTAGAGTAGTGCGATGTACAACCGCATCCGCTTGATTCGACCAGCCCTATCACGAATCGGTCTCGCCCTTGCCGTGGTGGCCGTCTCTCTATTCGGAGCCTGGCTTACTGCCAAGGCTGACGAATCCCTTCCGAGCTCCCTCCCCGATTTCCCATCAATCATTCGGGCCCATTCCGATCAACTGGCCAAGCTAGAATCTGACAAGGGAGCCGGCAACCTGTTTGTCTCGATAATCGCCCCCGCACTTCAGCTGGGCGATGCGGCCAGGACCTTGGGAGCTAACCCCTTGCCGGCTAAGCTTGCGAATGAACTTCTAGTGCCGGACCTGACGGCAGCGGTTCATCGATTGATGAGCAGCTTGGCCGCCTGGCACCTCGCCTCGACTGTCAAGCAGGCTGTGAGAGACCGACAACTCGCACCTCCGACCGAGCGACTAGTCGGGTCTCCGCAAGCCAGGGCATGGCTCGATCAACAAGGGAACGCACCCTGGCATGACACACTGAGTCAACTGTCAGACCTACTGACCTCCCCGGAATGGGCCAAGGTAGATCAGGAAGGGCCTGTAGTGGTCACCGCCTTGGAGCGAGCCGCTCGCCTGGAAGTGGACGCCATGCAGGCTAGCTACCATGAATGGGATCGAATACGGAGCTGGAAGGATCGGGTGCGTGGGCTCAACGGACAAGCGCGGCTGTGCGGGACCTGGCAGTGGATCATTCATAACCATCAGCAAAACCATCGAGAACAGAAATTGTCACTACTCTTTCCACCAGCAGGGCAAGCGAAGGCCGCTCTACCGGGGCTTGTGGAAACGGTCGTGCTAGGCGAAAATGTCTACTTACGCTGGGACGCCGATGGCCGAGTCCAAGAAGATAGTCTACAGTTCAACAAAGAAGGACAACGGCTTGAAGGGACCTTTGTGAATTCCCAAGGAGGTTGGGGGTCGATCAGCGGAAAAAGAACGGCCGGCTGCACACCTTAACAGAATTGCGCTTGAGGCCGGCTCAGAACGCGGGATGAGAAAACCTCACTATGATCTGTTTACCCATATGACACAGTACTCACCATCCCCGCCCGTCCCACGCCACCACTAGGGCGTACGGTTCACAGAACGAGAGCGTACATCCCGCCACACTCCCCAACCTAAGAGTAGCCAGCCTGCCATAAAAGCCAGCCCACCGATCGGAGTCACTGCCCCCACCCACCGGATACCTGCAAGGGACACCACGTACAGACTGCCTGAAAAAAGAAGAATGCCGACAAGAAAGAGCCATCCTGACTTTTCAAGACGCTGTTCGGGGTACCGATCGATGGCCCACGACACGATGCACAGTCCAAACGCGTGGTACATCACATACCGTGTGGCAGTTTCGAATACTTGGAGCATCGGCGCATCGAGAATTTCCTTGAGTGCGTGGGCACCAAAAGCGCCGGCGGCGACGCCGAGTCCCGCGATAATACTCCCAAACACCAGAAATCGCTGAGCGGCTGACCGACCTATCATAGAAGGATCCTCCTCGTTCGTTATCTTTTGTGTTTCTCTGATTTATCCTATTGTTGGAGCTCGATATTGCCATCCAAATAGTCTCATTCAAGCGAACAGGAAAAACCAGCTCGCCATATTGAGTACTGATATGAGAGAACACTCACCAATCTTATTCAAGACGGTTCATTACGACATTGCTGGCGGACACCACCATTCCCCTGCCTGAAGACTCATCGTAGCAGTAAATTCGCCTATCTGTGTGGGATACGCCCAGGCAGGCGATTGTAACAGAAGCGCTCACGGATATTGTGAGGTATGTCTCAATAGGTCTCTTAAGCGCCTCATTTACTTATTCTCCCTGGCCGAATCCTCGATAGCTGGGCAGCGGGGAACCCTGTTGTTTCAAGTACGGCTACAGGGCTAGTTCATCGAGGGCGGACGATAGAACCTACAGAGAATACGGGTTCACTACACCCTGAGTGAATGCAGGAAACCTAGACAGTGGGCGAGATACTATCTTTTCGATAAGCCCCACCTCTTGAGGTATAGCCACACAGTCGCTTCACGCACTACCATGCACACAAGATGATGGATCAAGTGAAACAACAGACGTGGTGGGCTTGGTGGGACAGTCCGAAGTTTACGATTGACTGTGTACTCGCGAATGCAAATAGGCAGCTTGAAGCCGACGGATGCGTCCTCGAACGCATAGAAGGTGGTTGTAAGCTCTCCACCCCTGATCACCTAAGAACAGGGGATTTTGTGAAAGTTCAATTATGGTTAGAAGGCGAGGATACATTTATAGACATCAGACTAGCGGAGGTCAGAAGAGTTCACGACCACTGGGTGGCTGTGGAGATGATCCAAGTGAGCCCCAATGACCGGATGAGGTTAAAGCAATTTATCGATCCCCCTGCCGCCAAGGACACCGAAAAACCTGCTCTACTTGACCATCTTCTCATCCGGGCCTAGGAACCTATCCGAATCAAGGTTCGCCCCACTCCTGATGCAATCAACAACTCTGAAGCTCGTTCAATCAAATCGCTCCCAGCCATAGTACCGTACGTGGAGGCACCGTAAAGTCTCCGTGCGCGAAGACGTTGGTGCAACAGGATGGCTTTGGGAGGAGAGGTGGTCAAAGATGAGCAGGCCGTGAGCAAACCCAACTTCGTGTTTCTGGTGCCGGAGGCCGGGATTGAACCGGCATGGACCTTTTGGATCCGAGGGATTTTAAGACTGAAACCGTGTCAGAGACTATAGACGCGTATCTCAACCTATCCGAGGAGAATGAGCCGGAACCTGCTGAAAAAAGTCCCCAGGGATGACCTCAAATGAACCCGTGAAACGATAGTCTCTCTCCCCGCTGGATAGTTTCGCGACAATTTAGCCACAATTCAGTCCCAGCCGGGAGAGCTGGCCCGCCAGCCAGATCCGATTGCGCAAGACTCGCGGGTCGAATGGGGGCCTGCCGGTCCTACCGAAAGACTACTGGGCGTGGTGTCGGGCGAACTTGCTGCGAGTTGCCATAGGGTGCCGTCATAACCCAGTCTTGCAATCGCTCCCGGTGGGGGGAGGGTACGGAACAAAACTGC
>JACMLT010000269.1 GCA_014379455.1 Nitrospiraceae bacterium | reverse complement strand
GGGTGATCCTTTAGCCACTGTGCGTCGAGGTTCAACGCTTCCATTCCAGAATCTGAAAGCGCCCACTGATCATATCCAAAGAATACGTCTTGTAGACCAGCTTCAATGGCCGCCTTCTCCTCCTTGGTGAGCTCCGCACGCTGACGGGCACTCATCCCAGAAGAGGAAAGCGAGGCGATATCGCTGCCCTTCCCCAGACGTTCTTCCGAGGGATTCTGCGAGAAACCACTGAGCCTTCCCCCTGAACCACCATTTGGCCCAGACCCTGCTCCCGTCTCTCCATCGGACTGCAACCATTTCATACTACAACCCTGGCTCACCAACAAGACAAGCCCCATTGCTACTACGATCCCTGCTTTCGCTGGACTTCCGGTCATGGTAATTCTCCCATTTTTTAGAATAAGTCGGACCTATGTATATGAAATATAGCACCAGAATGAAAAAGTGAGAGGCCAGATGACTCGCGGCTATTTCACTTGGATTGTCAGGCTGTTGCAGATGGGTCTTGAGGGTAGACGGAGTGCGGTGAGGAGGAGCAGGTCCCTAATCTGTAACCGCTCGGGAAAGATGGGCCAATAAAGAACCCGCTTACAATTAGGCAGATTTCCGATCGGCCCACCGACCCGGACGCATCACGGTACTTAATGCGGCGACCGCGCAAATGAAGGCCAACATGGCCAACCCCAGCATTAGAAAAAAACCAGCCCTAACGTCATGGAGGCCTGCATGATGCATGATGCGCCCCTCCTCATGGTGACTGTACTGTTACCCGCTCAGCCATCGACAGGAACACACCCAAGGTACGTCAGGATTCTGTTTCATCAACCAACGGCCACAACAGGGACAGTGCCTTGTCCAGGCCTGCCGCGCCCCTCCGTCTAGAAACCTCCCACGAAATAACCTCACACGATCTAGCCTATAGCATAGCACCATTCAGACGCCCAATTTATCCTGTGTTTTGATAGAGAAGAGTACTGTCGGATGGTCGTGAAATCTATGCTGGTTTGGCGGGGGCGACCACTTGAAATGGCTAGGCAGATCAGTCTTAAGCTGCTAATACTTCGATGATTTCACCCGGAGTCCTTACAGGATGACATGGTGCGCCCGGAGGGGATTGAACCCCCAACCCCGGATCCGAAGTCTCTAAAGCGCCGATTGGGAGGGAGAGTGATGCAGAGTGATGGCGCTGGATATTGCCCATCGATAAAGGCGATTCTGATTTGCTGAAGGAAGCGTGGAGTGTGACAGCGTGTGATCGAGTTGGATTTAGAACTAGGACCTAAACTGGGACCTTTGGGGGAGCACCAGACAGGTAAATGTAAATCGTGAGGACTAGCGAAAACTGATCATCTCTGGCATGATGAGCCATGAGAATAAAGAATCTTCTTGATGATGTCAAACAGGCGGTATCCATTGCCCAAGCTGGCATAAAGGGTACATTGGAGTCCCTCAAAAAAACACCGTCTCAAGCCAAGAAACGACCTGTGAGAACACGCAATCCGAAGAAAAAAGTCACTGCTGGTGGCAGGACGCAACCAAAACCGAAGCGAGAGCAAAAACGGCGTGCCAGGAATCCCTCAAAACTCGTCATCGAATCTCGTGCCGTGGTTCCACGAAAGTCCAGCAAGCAAAAGCCTGCCAGGAAATCAAAGTAGACAGATCGGTTATAAGAGTCGTATGTCATGCACTGACGCTTACGGTGCCAGCGTCAATGGTTTCTCTTCTGCCACGGCGGCAGCGGAGCCGGATCAGCCCAGAAGCCTTTCTTGGTATGTCCTAACTCCTCTCAGATGTTTGCCACGCGTTCCTCTATCTTCAGGAGTTGCCTCAGCTAAACTGTGCCCCGCTGGTGAGGAAGATAGTAAACATCACCACAATTTTGCGAAGAATCATCGAACCCTCCATTCAGTCTAATGAGGACCTCCACGCTGAGGCGCGTTGGATCGACTGTCTGCAGTCTTGCCATTCGGTGCCGATTGTTGTTAGTGCGTCGTCACTTTAGCCATCCGCTGCCCAATCTCAATAATTCTGTCCAATCGTTCGAGCAGGTTAATGGACTGATGGGAAGTCAGTCCGTTCTTGTTGAGCAACGCCAATATGTCGTCGATAATCTTGTTCTCGGTCTCTGTAAGCAGATAAGGCTCAGGGAAGGCGGTTCAGGAACTAGGCCGGGGATTCTTGCGGCCACATTCGGTGATGATGTCGTAAAGGTCTTGCTTCGTCCTTCTTGTGGTCCCCGCATCTGCTTTGAGAGTCATGGCTGGATCTCTTGGCAGTGCTGCCTCCCATACTTATCCTGAATCACAACGGCGAGGGGCATCGTCACTTGGGTATAGTTTGGCACGGCTGGCTCAGCATCCACGGTACACGGCCCGACACAAGGCGTGTTGAATGATGTCCCTTTACAGGGGGGAATCGTCCACTCGGTGCAGCCGCCGAGCACCAGCGCCAAGAACAGGAATGCCCACAACGAAACATTCCCCAACCCATAGGGCGTGAGTGTCATGAAGGTGTTCCTTGCGTGTCGCTGGCGTGGCTATTGGAGAGGGGCTCCGGCGACGGTGTGTTGAGGGCATGCTCGGCATATAGCGCCGCCTCTTCTAAGGTCTTAAAACGCCCTTCATGCATGAGGTTCTGTACCATGGACACGATGTGTGGGTCGTGCTGTTCTTTAGCCCACTTGGCGAACGCAATCTTCTTGTCCGCCTCCTCCTGGTCACGGCACCTGCTCTTGTGTAGGGTTCGGACAAGCCAAACCAAGAAGATGCCGACGCCAATGTAAATGATTTCCATTGTCGACCCCTCCTTTCGCTCAGCTCTCGAAGAAGGATCCCAGGAAGCATGACGGCGCATCGCACAGAGAACCGACGGTGAGGGCGATTACTAGACGGGCATAGGAGTCCTCACAGTGGGGCATATTGTAGGAGCGATGAGAAGGAGGGCGCAAGGGCCGATGTGAATATCTATGAGCGTCCTGATCTCGTTGATTGCAGTATCGGACTTTCAGCGTCACCACCGGTTGATCTTTGTCATTCCATCAGACCGTGAGTTCCCCATTGGTCTCCGCACTTGCACCATAATGTCACGGGATGGCGGGTCGCGTCGAAACTAATAGGTTCCAGGTTGCGTGGGTGGCTCCATCGTCCAGCTTATGCCGAAAGCTCCAGCGGCCAGACTTCTCTCAACCGCGTCTTGACCCAATTATTGTAGTTTTCGTCTTCGTCAAGACCACGCCCTCGTGGCCGAAAATCTCCCACAGAGGGAGGTGCTACATCAAGTGGTTGCCCTGCACACTTCCCCGCAAACCAATCGGTGCAAGCCAGGGTTCCCCACCCATCCTTAAATCTCCACTCGGCTTTTTCTTTGCAATGCCCACATGCTTTCATTGCAGAACCTGCCGTATACCAGACGGTCCTTTGCTCACGGAATAGCAAGGCGAGCCCCCTGCCACGCGCCAAAAACAGGAACAGCTAGGTTGGGTGGGTGGTTCGTTTCCTTCATTAGCCAAGAGTTTTTTCAGCCTGGCCTTCCGCCCTTGAAGGGCTCTTCTTTGGCCGGACTTCTCTCTTGTTGGACACTTTCCAGTTAGGAGAAGCGTAGCAGGGCAACTCACCTGTTACAGCCTGAAGGATATCAAAGACCGTGAGATTGACATCAGTGGATTTTTTTGTATTTTCCATGCCTGCTCACTCCTTATGCACTTAGCCCAGACAACATAAGAATTTAGACTGATGCCGGTTGCCATCGCGTGTTCTGAAGCTGTTGACTCCATGGCACTCCTGAGGCCGCCTTGCCGATAGAGTCTTCAAGACAAAGGCCCGGCACCTTTCGGCGTCGAGCCTTATGCTCAGAAGCTCGCTTTGCGTCAATTGGCCTTTCATAACGTTTCCGTCGTGGGTACCAGTGTTGACATCGCGTCTTCTAAAGCATGACTTCATTGTACTGCGCCCACGGACCGAGCATACGAGGAAATACCCTAGTCAAGTTCGAGCCTTTAAAAATTAGGGCTGGGTCTACGGTGATAAGGCTTAGCTTTAGGCCGAATAGCTTTCCTCGGCCCCACCTGATAGCCTAGATCCGCTAACTCTCTAACCGAGGAGGCGCTCATGTACTCTCTTATCAAAATCGTCAGTGTCCTGTCGTGTGGGGTGTTGTTGTGTCTCGGGCTGTCCCAGGAGGCGTACGCCGGTCAAGCCGATGAGGAGGGAGCGAGCCGCCTCGCACAGGCGAAGGTGATCAAGGGGGATCTGGTGCGCATCGATTATGGCGACTATCTCATCAAGGAGAAGGATGGCCAGGAAGTTCGGCTGCATATAAGTAACAAGACCCAGATAATGGGACAACTTAAGAAGGGTGATCGTGTTGAGGCGAAGGTGGACGATAAGAATAACGCGCTGACGATTCGATCACTCCCCTGAGTAGGAAATAACAGGACTCTGGAAAGCGCGCGTGTGGGCTTCCCTGCCGGTCTTGAGCGCGGGGGCAGTGGTGGCGCAGGCGGCGGGGTCTGGGGTACGCGGGGTGGCATGGGCGGTGCGCTCTGCTCAATGCCACATGCGAGCGCTATTCTCTTCCAGCGCCCTAGCTATCGGTGCCACGCTCAACCGAGCAAAAATTCCTGTGTGACAGAGTGACTCCAGCAGGTGGCATGGCTATGGAGAAGGCGAGTGAATGGGACGTTGCCTAACTGGGACCGGGAGGATCCTCACGGTCTTCTCCCGTGAGCACATCGGCTTCTTGCGCTTCGAGTGTCTGCAGATCGGTCAGAATGCTCTTGAGCACCTGCCGGCGTTGCTGTAGTCCCTTCTTAGGGATGTCTCGGGTCATTGGTTCCTGAGCGGATTCCGGTAAATTGACCAACGCTTCGGCCTCCCCCACGGTGGCATATTTGTATGATTCCACATACCGATGATTCGCGCCGTAGATGGTGATCAGCAGGTTTTCCGTCTCCGCGTCAAATAGATCAAAGGTGGGATTCACGACCGTGTGGTGGGCGAGGCCTTCGAGCTTAGCGATCTGTGCGGTGAGGCCAGCACTCCGGGATGGCGCGTGGTACATGGAATTTAGTTCTACCATAGGGTTCGACTCCTTTTCTGTTTGGCCTGAGTATAGCGGTCTCTGACAGGTCGGGACAGCTAGGCATTTCCCTAGAGCCCGGATGGATACTCAGGGGCAAGGGCACCATTCAGTCAGGGGGGGTTCAACGTTACTCTACGGGGTCGCCCTTTGAGCCCATACGTCTGGTCTTCTGAAGCGTCTGAAGATCGATGTGGATCTACGTGGGGCCTTGCAAAAGGTCTACACTGAGTCTACACGGTGAATTATCCGATTCGGTAAAACTCATAACACATTGATTTATTGGTGCGCCCGGAGGGAATTGAACCCCCAACCCCCGGATCCGAAGTCCGATGCTCTATCCAATTGAGCTACGGGCGCGTCAGCTATATCAAACACTTCGACGAAGTCTTGTCAAGGATGGGGTAACGCACCGCCTTATCCTGACCGACAGAGACACAACCGAGCAGGCTCATACCAGAGTCAATACCGCCTCAACCAACTGATCGATTGATCGCTCATCGGTCGCGATCACATGATCGGCGGCCGCTTGATATTTCGGCGTTCGCTCCTGCAACACGTCTTGGATTTCATCGACGAACGACTTGGTCCCTGTCAACGAGGGACGCTGAGTATCCCGGCCGATTCGTTTCGTGATGGTCCCGACCGAAGCCTCAAGCCAAAACACTGTGCCATTCTTCTTCAACACCTCGACATTGTGTGCTCGAAGTATGGCTCCACCGCCGGTGTCGATCACAAGCTGGTCACGGTTGGCGAGTTCCCGACAGATATCGGATTCCAGATCACGAAAATATTCCCACCCCTCTTGGGCGACGATCTCCGGAATCGCACGGTGAGCACGCTTGACGATCTCTGCATCGGTCGACACGAGCTTACGTCCCAATCGTGCCGCAAGTCGTCTACCCACTGCGCTCTTACCGGCACCCCGATAGCCGATCAACACGATATTCATGAAAAGCGCGACTCCAGGACGGCCCGCATAACATCAGCTGGAGCCGCATGATGAGTCCAAAGCTCGAACTGCGCCGCAGCTTGATGAAGAAACATTTCGAGCCCTGGAATTGTGCGACAGCCTCTCGCTTTCGCGTCCTTTAACAACTGGGTGTCCCGAGGATTGTAGACGATATCCATGACCGTCAGTCCCGTATGGAGTAACGCCGCCGGCACAGCAGTCTCGTTGACTTTGGGCGACATCCCCATGGGCGTGCAATGAATTAGCACATGCGAATCTGGAAGAATCTTTCGTAATGCCCCCTCATCAAGAAGCGATTCCTGCACCGTCATCCCTGTCTTCGATTGGAGATCTCTAGCTAGTGCGGTACGTTCTTGGCTATCGATTCCGAGTAGGGTCAAGCGTTCGATCCCAGTTACTGTCCCAAGTGCGAACGCAATCGCCCGAGCAGCGCCTCCAGATCCCAGCATGACGACTTGACGCCCTTTCAACTCCACACCGCCCTCGCGAAGCGCGCGCAAGGCGCCGATCGCGTCAGTGTTATGCCCTGAGAGGGTCCCGCCTTCAGCCACAATGGTATTGATCGCGCCGATGTGTCGTGCGGTCGGCTCGACAGAATCAAGAAATGGAACGGCTGCCACTTTATGGGGAATGGTTACACTGGCGCCGCGAAAGTTCCCAAGAGCACGAAGACCCTTAATCGCCTCACCGATCGCCTCCACACGGAAGGCCAGATAGACGAAGTTCAGCCCAAGTTTCTGAAATGCGGCATTGTGAATGGCGGGTGAAAGTGAATGCTCGACGGGATTGCCGATGACACCGCAGAACTGAGTATGTGCGTTGATGTCCATAGAGTCGAACCGTCATCGTTTCTATTGTATCTTCTGGCCAACCGACAAGCGCCCATAGCTGTGCGTGAAACGTTCCCCTTTTGCATGGGGCACCTTCTCACGAAATTGTCATCCCTCCATCGATCGGAAAAGTTCCTCCGGTAACCCATGCTGCTTCGTCCGAGGCCAGATAGAGAACCATATTGGCTACTTCTTCTGGTTTCCCAGGCCGACGAAGGGGATAGTGCGAGAGAATGGGATTCAGTAGTTCAGGGTTGCCCATCAGTGGAGCGGCCATTGGCGTATCGATGAGCCCAGGGTTCACCACATTGCAACGGATGCCATCCTTGGCGTAATCGACTGCAAGAGCTCTGGTCACGGCATCGAGCGCCCCCTTGGAGGCGGCATAGGCCGATAATGCGGGAAGACCGACCAAGCTGGCGACGGAGGAGATATTGACGATCGCTCCATTCCCCTGCTTGAGCATCTGCGGCAACACCGCTCGTGTCATGCGAAACACCCCGGTCAAGTTAACGTCAAGAACCTGCGCCCACGTCGCATCGTCGATCTCGTGCAGACGCTTTCCAAAGTCTCCTACTCCGGCATTATTGACGAGGATGTCGAGCCGCCCGAACTGCTCCACAGTCCGACGCACCGTCTCCTGGACATGTGATTCATCTGTGACTGATCCTACAACCGCAGAAGCTTTGCCTTGTGCCTTCACCATGTCGTTCACAACCCGGTCCAACTCTCCCTGCCGTCTTCCCGTAATCACCACCGAGGCCCCTTCGCGTGCAAAGGCTTTTGCGATCGCTTCACCAATACCTGCGTTGCCTCCCGTCACGACCGCGACCTTTCCCTGCAATCGATTCATCGCTCGTCATCCTCTCGTACTTCGTGAATATCAGCGGCTTCACCTAGAGACTCACCCGGGAGAACTGCGGGCCACAAACCAGACTCGATTTTCCTCGCCACCGTAATGAAGCCAGAATGGGCGACCATCCGGTGATCTGGCCGTACACTGCGCCCCTGAATGGACCAGGTCCTCAGCAACGTTTCGAACGTTTCGACCATGCCAAAGACGGTCGCTCGGTGAAGAGCCTCAACGGTCTGCACCACTTGAGGGACGGTGGGAACGAAGCTCAAATACATGCCACCGGAACGGAGGGCCTGTGCCGCGTGCGGCACGACTTGCCACGGCTCAGGAAGGTCGAGAACAAGACGATCGAACGGCAAACCATCGTCAAGCAGGCTGATCCCCTCGTACGCATTCCGACGGAGTGGGATAAGGTTCGGTACCGGGCCCATATACCGTTCAATATTCGTCATCGCCGTCCGGGCGAAATCCTCACGGGCTTCGTAGGTTACCACCAAACCACGGGGGCCCACGGCACGCAACAGGGCCATCGTCAACGCTCCGGAGCCGGTTCCTGCCTCAAACACACGGGCGCCAGGATAGACGTCCGCCCACATCGGAATGAGGGCGAGGTCCTTTGGATATAATACTTGCGCGCCACGCGGCATCTTCAGCACATAGTCACCGAACGTGGGCCTCAGCGCCAACATTGTTTTGTTACCGGAGAGCGTGACTAACGACCCATCAGGCTTTCCAATAAGGTCGTCGTGGGCGATTTTGTGACCGCTCAGTTGGTAGAGATCTCCAGTCTTCAAGGTCAAGGCATATTGCCGCCCCTTCTTGTCCACCAGATGGATACGCTCGCCTGATTGAAAATATGACATCCATCCATTCTAGAAGCGCCACGCCTGGTTTTCAATCACACAACCACCACGATGCCGGATTGCTCGACCTGTGCCATACCTCTCCTCAGGGAGACAAGTGAGTTCTTTTCCATGACAGTCCTCCACGGAGCCACGCTGTCCAGAACAAATCCACAACACTCACGCACGGCCCACTACTCGGCGATCTCCAGGTGCACATCGCAATCGTGACGACGAAACATTCCGTCGCGACATCCTGCCCCTTACCGACATAGCCACCTTTTTCCACATAGACTACCCTGGGAGTCATTGTGGCGATTAGGCCTCTTGCCCTATAGCCATACGTACACACCTGCAGCAAGGTTGCCTCACCCCCATCTCAAATTTCCTCATTAGGTTGTTCTAATAGTGCTGTTTTTCCTCGCGATTGCGATCTTCCGCTCTTATGAAAAATCCAGCATAGGATTTGCTCCGTAGAGAGATAACACAATGCCTAACAGGAAGCGCCAGATTGAATCGTTTGACGAATCGCTGTCTCTCATACACTAGGA
The DNA here is from genome assembly GCA_014379455.1 of Nitrospiraceae bacterium. Classification (GTDB taxonomy): domain Bacteria; phylum Nitrospirota; class Nitrospiria; order Nitrospirales; family Nitrospiraceae; genus Palsa-1315. The sequence continues at coordinate 18,558 of JACMLT010000269.1, read as the reverse complement.
CAGAAGAGCGGAAGGCTATCGGGCTTACGATGATGCAAAGCAACCATCAGCTAGTCAGAGGAGGGGCGACGACATGAAAGAAAATCTATTCCCAACCCCTGAGTCGGGCGAATTTGTCGAGACTGCAAAGGATGTTGATGCGGACGATCCCGAGGCGAGCGACCTCTTGGATGTGATCGGGCGAGATACATCTGAAGAAGAACAACCTGAGGAGCCCACGAAAACGGTGACTCGCACCGCCGTGAGCGGCGGCCCATTCATGTTGGAGTCACTCTACTTTCGCTCTTTCGGCGAACGCGCCCTCTTGACCAGAGAAGAAGAAGTCGATCTGGCAAAGAAAATCGACGGCGGGACCAACACCATTCGGAAAACGTTGCGCCAGACCATACACCTCCTTGTCCGTCTCAAGCGTTCTGACGCTGTACTCGATGCGCAACGAACACTCCAGATGGTCAGAGGTTTGAGTGGACTCTCAGCCACCGCAATCGATAAGGCTCAGCAGAGTCTCGGTGCGATGCTCATGCAGGAAACGGGACCGCACAAGCTTCCGGCTGCCATCGCCAAACAACTTAAAGAAGAGTTGGCCACCCTCCATTCCGCTCGGATCGTGCTCGAACAGGCAAAGGACGAATTGGTGCGCTGCAACCTGCGGCTGGTGGTGGATGTCGCAAAACATTATACAGGCCGGGGCCTGACGTTGTTGGATCTCGTGCAAGAGGGCAATATCGGATTGATGAAAGCAGCCGAGCGCTATCAATACCGCAAAGGATTCAAGTTCAGTACCTATGCAACTTGGTGGATTCGCCAAGGCATCACACGAGCCTTAGCTGACCAATCACGGACCATTCGCATCCCGGTTCACCAGACTGAAGCGTCCCATCGGATTCTCCGCGTGACCAGACGACTCGGGCAACAGCTAGGCCGTCCGGCTCGACTCGAAGAAGTGGCCCAGGCACTGCGGATGAGACCCGAGCGACTCCTCGAGACCACGCAAGCATTTCAGCAGCCGGTTGCCCTGGAGAAGCCGGTAGGTGATGGAAGCACGGAATTTGGGGAACTACTCCCAGACCTGCACGCCGTCCCACCCGATGCCCATGTGCACCGGACTGAAATGTCTCACCAGCTCGAACGCATTCTCGGCACGCTCACACCCCGTGAGCAGACCGTCATCCGACTGCGCTTCGGCATCGGCCAGGATCAGGCCTGCACATTGGAGCAAGTGGGACAGAGTCTTTCAGTGACAAGGGAGCGAATCCGCCAGATCGAAGCGAAAGCGCTCAAGAAATTGAAGACCCCTGCGGTGAAGGAAATATTTGCCTCCATCCAGTAAACGACAGGCTCATCAAGCAGAAAAGGGGGAGGTCTGACCTCGCCCCTTTCCCATTCTACGACTTTCACCCTGGAAGCACTTGTGCGACAATACGGCCGACTCGAACCGATGAGGTCACATGATACGCGAGCGCCCAACACAGCGAAGATTCCTCAGCTTTCGCTTCTTCACCATGTTGTTCCTTCTCCTTCTCGTCGGCGCCTTGGCCCCTGGAGAGCTGATCACCACTGCTGAGTTACCATTTGGATTAACCCCATCTGACGAACAATCGCCGTCAATACCTTCAGCAATCACGATTTCCGCCCTCGACTTGCTAGCAACTCAGACGCAAGGCCCATCAAGATCAATGTCTGCCAGCGGAGGCTTCCAGAATTGTGCCATCACTATGACCACAATCTCGATTCAGGATCCCGTGCTACGGAAGGCTTCCTGTGAGTGATATCGACGAATCACAACTAGACCATCATGGCTGCTGGCAGAGCAGTGATCCTCTTCCGATACCCACCCCGCAAGCAAGTTCACTCGTTCGGTTTTCGCAACCGATCCCCTATGCCGAAGCCTGGACACTCCAGAAACAACTACAGCAGGATCGGATTGCGGGAAAACAAGTAGATATCTTGCTGCTCCTTGAGCACCTGCCGGTATATACCCTCGGTCGCACCACCCGACCAGCACATTGGAACTGCGGAGAAGAGGTTCTCCGCCGTACGGGTGCCAGTCTCCAGTTCGTCGATCGTGGCGGCTCGATCACCTACCATGGACCTGGGCAAGTCGTGGGTTATCCTATCCTCAAGCTATCGGATTATTGCTCAGGACCTAAGCAGTATGTATGGAAATTGGAAGAGGTCCTCATCCATACACTCGCGCGATGGGGGGTTGAAAGTTATCGCATGAAGAAGAACCCCGGCGTCTGGGTGCGCTGGAACCAGACTGACGCGAAGATTGGCGCGATCGGAGTCCGGATCGATCACGGGGTCACAATTCACGGATTTTCGCTCAACGTCGATCTTGACCTCTTCCCTTTTTCCCTTATTATGCCCTGTGGCCTCGCACAATGCCGTATCACGTCTATGGCCGAGATTCTGCAACCCGCCACGTCGGCCACCGTGGTCGCACAACAGGTGGCGGAGGAATTCGCGCGAATATTCAACGTTCAATGGTCCAGTCTCTCGCCTGACATCATGAGGCAGGAGCACCGTGACTACTCCTTCACATCGATAGCCCCACTTCACACCTGATAAAAAGGATCACGCAATGCACGAACTCGACACACCGACTTTCCGGCTGGCAGTGGCACAGTTCGATCAAGCCGCCGAGGCCATGGAGCTTGACCATAATCTACGCGAGCGTCTAAAGCTTCCACAGCGATCGCTGATTCTCAGCCTGCCTGTCAGGATGGACGATGGCCGGGTCGAGGTGTATACCGGCTACCGTGTGCAGCACGATTCCTCACGTGGCCCCACGAAGGGCGGCATTCGCTATCATCCGGATGTGAATCTTGGGGAAGTTGCGGCACTCGCCATGTGGATGACGTGGAAATGCGCGTTAGCCGATCTGCCCTACGGCGGGGCCAAGGGTGGCGTCGCGATCGCCCCCAAACAGTTCTCCCAACCGGAATTACAACGATTGACCCGGCGCTATGCCGCGGAAATTTTCCCATTGATCGGACCAGACAAGGACATACCGGCTCCAGACGTCGGCACAGATAGCCAGGTGATGGCTTGGATCATGGACACCTACAGCCAGCAGGTAGGATACTCGGTACCGGGTGTCGTCACGGGCAAGCCCTTATCGATTGGAGGAAGCCTCGGTCGCGAAGAAGCCACCGGCCGCGGAGTGGTCTGTGTCACCATGGAGGCGCTTCGTCATCTCAAGCTCGATATTCGGAACACTACTGTGGCGATACAGGGATTCGGCAACGTCGGAGCTCATACAGCCCGCATCATGCAAGAGTGTGGCGCACGTGTCATCGCAGTGAGCGACGTGAACGGAGGTCTCTTTAATTCGAGCGGATTGGATATTCCAGAGCTTCTTTCACGCCACAAAACCGCAGGCCAACCCCTGCGCGATACCAAGCTGGGAGACTGGCTTTCCAACGACGAATTACTTCAGCTCGATTGTAGCGTGCTAGTCCCCGCTGCGCTCTCCGAGCAGATCACCGAACGCAATGCGGCGAAACTGCGCTGCCGGATTCTCGCCGAGGGAGCGAATGGCCCGACGACCTTGGAGGCCGATCGCATCTTGCAGGACCGTGGAATCTTTATCATTCCAGACATCCTCGCTAACTCCGGGGGGGTGATCGTGTCCTACTTCGAGTGGGTACAGGATCTGCAGCGGTTCTTCTGGAAAGCCACTGACATTCAAGAGCGATTGCAAGATATCATGATCACCGCCTTCCATCAGACATTACAATTTTCCGTGTCAAAAAAAACTTCTATGCGTATGGCCGCCCTGATGAGCGGGATCGACAAAGTCGCTCAAGCACATCTTCACCGGGGGCTCTATCCATGAATGCCTCGCGTCATGAGTCTGGGCCCTGAGGACCCGCGCGTGTCGGATTCACTCTCGGCACGCTTGCGCTCCTGCCACTCCATGCGCTAGGGTAAAGAGATAGAAACGTGGCAGGATCGCTGGAGATCTGCAGGATGGATCAGGATGCTGTGCTATCTCTCTGGGAAACTCACAAGGAAGAGCCGTGGCCTCAAGTCGACAGCCAGCTTGAGGGGCCACTCATGACACTGGATACCGTGATCAGCGGATGTGTCGTGTATTTCCTCGACAGCCCTGAGGGGCTTGACCCCCAGCGGGTCAGGATCCTTGAAGATTGTGTGGCAGACCTGGATAACCTAACCAGCGAGCTTGACGAAGACTGCTGGCCCTACTTTCAACGGCTCCGACAGCTCGGAACCCTCCTCATCGGCACCCATCACACCGCCTAACCTGCTACCACATTAGAAACAACTGATAACGGATTGATCTATCCCCATCATGCATCCAGCCGTTCTTGCAAGTTCTCAGGTCGTTCGATAAAATGCTCACGTACTGTATTGCCCCTACCAGTTTTGCCAATAAAATTCACGGATCATACATCTTTCGGAACCCATGGGTAAGGAAGAGTCGATGAAGTATACACTGCGAGTCGTCGTGATAGCCTGCATGGTGACGGCTGGAGTCGGCGCATGGGTGCCCCTTGGATATGGCGAATCCTACGAATTGAGTAAGAATGACGTGATGGACCCCAAGGCCTTGAAGAGCGCCGAGATTTCCCTGTTTGGGGTCAAATTGGGGGACTCCGAAGCCAAAGCCATGGATTCGCTCGTGAATGAAAAAATCCCCGGAGTAAAAGTAGAGCAAGAAGCCTTGTTCATTTTCTTACTCGATCAACGCAAGCCGACCGGTCCTATGGCCGGCGTGCGCATCCAGGACGGCAAGATCGACCTGATTTTTATCAATAATCGATTCTCCTATAAGACTCGAGGGATCTTTCGCAACGTGTTGAACAGCGAAAGCCCCGATGACGTGCGAAAACTATTGGGGCAGGAAGATTATGGGGACGAAAACGTGATGGGCGCCATACTTGCCTACGATAAGCAGGGATTTGTCATCAATTATCTTGGGAAAGATGTCAATGTGGAGTTTTCCCCGTCTCGTTAACGATGAGGGCCTGGCTGTTGACCTCAACGCGTACCTGCCAGCCCCAATGACTTCCCGTCGTTTTTCCCGGTCATACACTTGATCGTTCCGACTCCATTTCTCCCGCTCTCATTCCATGCACCATCCCATCGTGCTTCACTATAGAAGACCCGAGGAAGAATCGAACAGATAACTTTCGGATACGGCGATGCCGTCCTTGGCATTGCCGCCTAAGAGCCTGCCGATCCGATCAAATAGGGAGATTTAGTGCGGAGTTTCGGCTACCTGTAACCCGTAGGCGATGAGATTCGTCGCGGTATTCCAGCGACGCTTGGAATTCAGAATCACAAGAAGAAGATCGCTTCCGTTCTGTGAGACTTTGGCAATGAGACACCGACCGGCCTTAGAAGTAAATCCGGTCTTAATTCCTTCGACACCAGGAATACGCCCTAGCAATCTGTTTGTATTGTGCAACACATACGCACGGTGTCCGTTGACCGGGGTAATCATCGCACGCTCCTCACGCACCAACTGCCGGAAGACCGGCTGGTCGAGGGCTATGACACTCAACGTCGCAAGGTCTTCGGCTGTCGAATAATGGTCCGGGCCGTCAAACCCGCAGCCATTGCTGAAATGCGTATCGGACAAGCCGAGTGCCGCAGCCTTGGTATTCATGAGAGCCACAAACTGCGCTTCGTCGCCTCCCACATGCTCCACCGCTGCAAGACATGCATCGTTGGCGGATACGATGAGCATGGCCTTCAACAGGTCTTCCAACCGAAAAACCTGCCCTGCCTTCACGCGCAAGTGCGTCTTGTGCGCTCGTGCGGCATTGGGGCTAATCGTGACAAAATCATCCAACCGACCCCGTTCAAGAATGACGAGAGCCGACATGATTTTTGTGAGGCTGGCAGGGGACATTCGCTTCCCCGCATCATGTTCATACAACACATGCCCGCTCTTAAGTTCTTTGAGAAGAATGCCATGGGCTGGAGCGACTCGCCACGGAGGGGACCGGTGGGGAGCGATCGCAGTTCGAACAGGAACAGAGTGAACCCGGGTGTTCTTCGCAAGAGCGACGGACGAAGCGAAGGCCTCGGCACCGATCAGGAGTAAACCGATGAACGCCCCAACGGCGCAGGCCAGAAATGGCTTCAGATGAGATCTCCCGCAGTCTCTTGCCTTCATGAAGTCGTCGCTCCTACTCATAGTGTGAACGATTCCCGCACTTTTCCTCCACGAAACCCGCTGTCGATCACCTTGTGAAAAAAACGAAGCAGGTCGGCAAGGTCAATCCAAAACCCGCAATTCAGACAGCGGGCATAGAGTCTTCGATTCACCAGCGTATAGTGGCGTTCGACCATCATGAATCCCTTACATCTCAAACAATGCATCAACGCATCTATTTTCAAATTGAGAATTTATTGGAGTCGTTTCATCACCAGTGCCACACAACCCGCCAACAATCCTCCACCAAAAATCGTGGTCACAAACGAGAGGTACGCGCTGGTTCCACTGCCAGCTAAAGATCCGTCGAGCAACTCTCGCACCCCCCCCTGTACCATCAGCATGGAAAGAGTGAGTAAGGCACCAATCACAAACCACCATCGAAAGGATCTCACGATGTCCTCGAACCAGAGCTCCAAAAGGCCGCAAGGAGGGGACCCTCGGTCACTCTAGCCGAGGGTCGGTAGGCTGTCAAGAAGACTGCCTTTTGACTCACTCCAGCCGTCGATAGGCCTTAGGGGGGAGGCGCGACTGGAGCGGACACCGCTTTCAATCCTCGATGAAGAAAAACGGAGACGCTTCCATTGCCGTTATCCGCCGTCACAAGTCCAGGCTCTTCAGCTTCCTTCGTGGTGACGCGAAATGTCGCAAGGGCGAAGGGGCCCGGTTTTGTCCGATAGTTTCTTGGCGGATAATCGAAGGTTCCATCGCCCCGACCAAAGAGAATAGAAAGATCGCTCGACTGAATATTGACGATGGCCACGTCGATGCGGCTGTCGCCGTTGAAGTCACGAGCGTACCCGAAATTCGGTCCCGCGTCTGCGCCGGAATCTCGCCCCGGCTGGAACGTCCCGTTTCCAATTCCGAGAAAAGTTGTAAAACTATCTTGCTGACCGTTAATCACAAGGAGGTCGAGTATCCGGTCACGATTGAAGTCGGCGAAACTCACTCCGAGTGGTCGCTTCCCCGTCCGGTAGTCGGTGGGAAGGCGAAACGTCCCGTCGCCATTCCCCTTCCAGATAGAGACCGCATTCGACATCGGCCCCCCATTGGTCACGGCCAAATCGATCTTTCCATCGCCACTCAAGTCGGCCATCGCCACAGACGTAGGCGTATCGCCATATTCATACTGCGCCCCATGGGTGAACTCACCCGTACCGGTTCCCAGAAAGACTTTAATCTTGTCGTTCCGCAATGCGACGACGAGGTCGGGCGCCTGATCGCCATTCAGATCGTCGCTGGCAATGGCAATGGGAGTGCGATGCACAGGATAGCGCGGCCCTTCTTCAAATTTTCCGTCAGCCCGACCGAAGAGTACGGATATTTCATCATCCCCTGAACAGGCCAGGACCACATCGGGATACGAATCGCGGTTGAACATCCCGAGAGCAAGCGAACGAGGCTCTTTACAGACATTTAATTGGACTTGATCGCGAAAGGTGCCGTCACCGTTCCCTAAGAGAATCGACAGCGTATTACTGCCGATGTTGGTGGTAAGCAAATCCGTCAATCCGTCTTGATTGACATCCGTGGGGGTGACAGTCGTCGGATTCTTCCCTACTTTGTAACTGGCGAAGTAGTAGAAGAGATCCGGTGGGGTGTAGGGATCTTGCTTATTGCAACCGCTTGCCATAAGGAGGGAGGCACTTATTGCCACGGCCACAAAACCCCAGGCGCTACACCTCTTGTGGCTGCCGACGACTCTGATCACGCGATCTTCCTCATGCGAGGAGCAGCCTACGTGGTGATTGATCTGTATGCACACGCCCCCTCACCCAAGCTTTCCCTTTGAAATGAGCGTGGCCAGTATACAGACTGCTGCTTTCTCATGGCAATCAATCCTGCGGAGTGACCAGCTCCACCACAATGCCGTTTCCCCAATTTAAGCCCTCTCATCAATGGCTTTGAAAATAGGGCACAGGTTAAGGTAGAATGCCCTTCTTGGTAAGGAGGACTCCATGAGCAAGATGATGAAGATTGAGTTGTCGATGTACGGAATTGCTGAGGTACTGCACTGGTGTCACGACCGCAATAAGGGCCGTGTCCCTGGGGTGGACACCGCGGGCTTCGATACGATGAAGGGGCTCTTAGCTGAGAAGCCGCAGTCAGGTGATTATTTTATCCTCGATCAGTTTTGGAAGAAGAGGGCCACCTTGGACCTGACCGAAGAGGAAGTGGCAACAATCGATCGCTGTCTTTATGATATCCCCAACCTCGATAGCGAGCCCCTCCCACAAATTCGACATAAATTTTGGCCACAAGAGGTGGCAACCCACTAAACCGCAGGGGCCGTCCTCAAGCGGCCCCTGCCCTACCGCATTGCGATCATCCAGCCCGATTGGCCCACATGCAGCGAGAACGCCGTGAAGAACATTTTCGCTATTGTGCGAGCTCGTAAGGGGAAACTGAACATCAATTTGGTGGCTGCAGAATACCCATGAGGATCTGAACGAGGCGAGAGCGAAGCTGGCGGACTATTTCAGCATCCTGCCAGTTAGAGTGTCCCTTCTCCCTTCAGATAGCGGCGAAAACGGTCCATCAAGTCGGCACCCAATGTCCCGCCATCCGGTTTCTTGGTGTCCGGATCAGCAAAGTGTTTGCGAATTTCCTGGAGGCGCTTCTCCGCCTGCTCATTCCCCTGCAAGCGTTTGGTCTTCTCCATCGCAGTGTCGAACGCCTCAAACGTCAACTTGTCATACCCGAATGAACGAATCCGTTTGACGGCTTTCATCATAGCCTGATTCCGGAAGGTCGTCAGATGTTCCGAGTCAACCTCGGTGAGCCCGAGCTTCCGCGCCCTGCGCTCTGCAGCCATACGGATTCCACTACGTACAAAATCAGGGGACGTTTGCAGACGCGTCCAGGCTTCATCGGTCCATGTGACTCGTTCCTGCGGCGCGTCCCACAGTTGAACCAGTGTCGATTCATCGATCCGAGTCACACCTCTCACGCGTGCCAAATCTTCGGTGTCCCGCCTCAGCATGTCGGCGACAAACTCAGCGGCGATCGGCGGCGACTGTTTCAATTTCTCTTGCAGCTGGGATAACGCCCCCTCGCTCCACTCCAACGGAGGGCCTGAGGCTTCGCGAAGATCGCCCAGCGCTTCCACCTTTTCAAAGAGTTCGACGTTTACCTCGAGATGGCCCCGCTCCTTGGCGATCTCTTCGGTAATTTGTTTGATCATATGGCGCATGAACTCCGGAACCGTATCCAGCCGGTCCTTGGCAGCGGCAGTCCAGGGGAGACGGCCTTGCGCCATGTGCTCGGCGGCGTCCGCCATGCCGGATTCGCCTCCCATACCACCCATCATTTGGCTCTTGAACTGATCGAGGATCTCCGCTGTAATCTCCACACAACCAAGCTCGCGAGCTTTTTTTTCGGCGATCCGCCGAACCATGCCGCGCAAGAACAGTGGTGCCCGCTTTAAACGCTGGGAGGCCTCGTCAGTCCAACGGACATCCATCTCCACCGCATCGTGAGAGTTGGGGGCGTTCATGATAAGCCTCCTGTGATCACTGGTTCAGAAGTTCCTTCAATTCCTTGCCGGCCTTGAAAAACGGGACCTTCTTGGCGGGAACCGCCACGGTCGCACCAGTCTTGGGGTTCCGCCCTTCTTTCATCCGACGAGCCCGCAGCCGAAAACTGCCGAACCCTCGGATCTCCGTCTTATCGCCGTTCTTCAAAGAATCTCGCACACAATCGAAAATCGTATTGACAACGACTTCCGCCTGCCGCTTCGTCAAGGTCGTGATCTGTTCGGATACGCGCTCGATAATTTGGGCCTTCGTCATAGCGGACTCCCCTTTCATGATAATGAATCGACCGGCGCGTCGATCCGAACGCGCTAAAATACCATGAGATACTTGAGCCCAACCCCAGAGTAAAAGTCTAACTTTGGGAAGAGACCCGATATTCGGGATTCGATTAACTCTCTAAACGAAAATCGTCGGCGCGGCTCAATGACTTTCGGCTCGCCCTCGATGCCGGCCACTTCCGCTGCAAGCTTGATGGCTGCATCGAGATCACCGAGTTCGTCCACAAGCTTTGACACTTTAGCCTGACGGCCCGTGAAGATTCGACCGTCCGCCAAAGCCTGCACAACCGCCAGATCGAGCCCGCGCCCTTCCGCCACCGCCTCAATAAACTGCTTATGGACATCGTCCATGACAGATTGAAGCAACCCCTGCTCTTCATCACTCATCTTCCTGAGAGGCGATCCTATATCTTTAAATTTTCCACTTTTGATCACAACACCTTCGACTCCGATCTTCTTGAGCAGCCCTTCGACATTCGCCATCTCCATGATGACCCCGATGCTCCCCGTCAACGTCCCTGAATTGGCCATGATTCGATCGGTCGCCACTGCGATATAGTATCCTCCTGATGCCGCCACCGTCCCCATTGAGGCAATCACCGTCTTGTGGCTCTTGTTACGAACCCGCTGGACTGCATCATGGATTTCTTGCGACGGCACCACTCCGCCGCCGGGACTGTCGATCCGCAAGACGATCGCTTTCACGGACGGGTTGTCGGCAAAACGCTTCAACTCGCCGATGGTAGATTGCGCATCCACAATAACCCCTTCAATGCGTATCAAACCAACCCGGTCCTCCATCGAGAAGTCGAGGTCGGGGAAAAACAGGTTCATCAGAAAGAGCAAGCCAAGCCCGATGCCGAGCGCCCAAAGCGCTCGGCGCACTATTCCCCGCTTGGCCGGCCTCCCTGATGTTTCGTCACTCATAGTTGAATGCGTCACTCACAGTACTGGGGGTGCGAAGGCCCCCGGGTTACACTAAGCCTGACACTTCAGCTCTACCTATCGTCTTCTGTTTCGCTTCGTTTCCGGCTCTGTTTTGCCGCACGGCCCAAGCTTTGGTCCAACGCGCCTTGCGTGGCATGGTATTCATCGACTGTTCGGCGATCGGAGTCCATTTGCTGATCGCGCAAACTGAGCGCAATCTTTCGCTCCTCACGATCGACCTTGATGATCTTGGCCGTCACTTCATCTTGCAGTTTGAATTTCTCTTCGAGCTTGGCCTGCGGGTCGAGACCAGCCTCGCTGATGTGAATCAACCCTTCGACTCCCCCGTCCAACTCTACAAAGATGCCGAAGTCGGCGACCTTGCTGACCTTTCCAACCGCGACATCCCCGACCGCATACCGGCTTGGAATCTCATCGTCCCATGGATCGCTCTTGAGTTGCTTATACCCGAGCGAGAGCCGTTCCTTTTCCTTGTCGATCCGTAAGACCACCGCCTCGACCTTCTGCCCCTTCTTGAAGAGTTCAGAGGGATGCTTGATGTGCTTCGTCCACGACATATCGGAAATGTGAATTAATCCATCGATGCCTTCTTCGAGTCCGACGAACGCGCCGAAGTCGGTCAGGCTCTTCACCTTTCCTTCAATGTGCGTCCCGATGGCATACTTCCCTTCCACCATGTCCCAGGGATTCGGCGCAGTCTGCTTCATGCCGAGGGAAATCTTTCTGCTCGCCGGATCTACATTCAGCACCGCCGCTTCAACCTGATCTCCGATGGACACCACACGTGATGGATGGCGTACCTCGTGCGTCCACGACATCACAGAGACATGCACGAGCCCTTCGACCCCAGGCTCGAGCTCGATAAACGCCCCATAGTCAGTCAGGCTCACGACACGACCACGGACTCGGGTCCCGATCGCATACTTAATGGCCACGCCGGTCCAGGGGTCGGCACTCTTTTGTTTTAAGCCGAGTGAAATACGCCCGGTCTCTCGATCATACTTGAGGACACTCACTTCCACCTTGTCACCGATGTTGAACATTTCCGACGGATGGCCGACACGGCCCCACGACATGTCTGTGATGTGGAGCAGCCCGTCGATACCACCGAGGTCGATGAACGCCCCATAATCCGTGATGTTTTTCACCACGCCTTGGATCAATTGCCCTTCTTTCAATGTAGAGAGGGTCGTCTTCCGCTTTGAATCCCGTGTTTCTTCCAAGAGCACGCGCCTGGACACCACGACGTTGCCACGCCGATGATTGATCTTGATAATCTTGAGAGGGAACGTACGCCCGATCAACCCGTCAAGATCCCGCACAGGATGCAAGTCGATCTGCGAGCCCGGGAGAAACGCCTTCACGCCGATATCGACCATCATGCCGCCCTTGATCCGCGCCACGATCTTACCGTCGATGCTTTTGCCGTCATTGAAGAGCTTCTCCAGCTCTTCCCAGATCTTCATCTTGTCGGCTTTTTCTTTGGAAAGAACCAGATTGCCGTCGGCGTCTTCACACTCCTCGATATAGACTTTGAGCGGATCGCCCACTTTGAGGTTCTGCAGCTCCTCGGTGGAGAACTGATCGTTCGGGATCATGCCTTCGGACTTATACCCGATGTCGACGACCACCTTGTCTTTGCTCACGGCAACGACACGGCCCTCCGTAATGGTGCCTTCTTCGAGGTTTTTGAATGTTTCCTCGTACAAGGCTGCTAAGGCTGCCCGGTCTAACTGCTGGTCACTCGATGGCAAAACTGTACTCATGATGGGAATCCTACTCTTCCGACTGAAGTCGGGTGCTGATGGTTATACACCGGCATTCACTCAGCCTTGCGAATGCCGGCACTGGACTCTCTGCTCGGAGACTCCACTCTCCCTAAGGAGGCGATACGATCCATAACGGTGCGACTCACTTCCTGATAATACTGCTTCGCATCTCCGCTCTCCTCATTCCGAGGAAACGCAAGAACCTCTCCATAGAACACGGTCACGGGACGGAAGCGTGGCCACATGATTCCAGGCGGCAACACATCGAACGTCCCCTTGAGATAGGCAGGAACCACAGGACATCCGGTTTGCGCCACAATCATACCGATCCCCGGTTTGGGGGATTGTAACCGACCATCCTGGCTGCGACTGCCTTCAGGGAAAATCACCACGACCTTTCCTTGCTTGATCAGAGCCACCGCCTTACCGAATGCATCACGGTCCAACCGGCCAATCCGCATGGGAATCCATCCCAACCATTGACAGATCGCCCTCAAACCTGGAACCGGAAAGAGATCGCTACGCCCCAGAAACCACGCCCGCCGATGCATCCCACAACCCAGGAGGGGAATATCCAGATAACTGGCATGGTTCGCCGCAACGATAAACCCTCCGTCCCGGGGAACTGCGCCAACGACTCGAAATCGAAAACACAGCCAGCCGATGGTCCGGCAGAGGACCCACAAGATACCGTAAAAAACAGAACTCACAGCTTGGCCGCAATCACAGCCATCATCTGGTCCACCACTTCCGGGATGGACAACGTTGAAGTATCAATAAACCGGGCATCTTCAGCAGGAACCAACGGCGCGATCGAGCGGGAACGGTCCCTAGTATCACGGCTTGTCAAATCGGCGCGCGTCGCCTCAAGTGCGCCAGAATGTCCCGCCGCAACGAGTTCCCGATGCCTGCGCTGGGCCCTGACAGTCGGATCCGCTTCGAGAAAAAATTTCACGTCAGCTGAAGAAAACACCTTTGTTCCCATATCACGTCCCTCAGCCACCACTGCTCCACCCTGTCCGATTTGTCGTTGGGTAGGCAACAACCAGGCCCGAACCGCTGAAATAGCCGAGACGACCGATGCCGCTGCCGACACGGCAGATGTTCGAAGGTCACCACTCACATCCCTGCCATTGACGAATACTGTGGCGACTCCTTGATCAAACTGCATGTGAAGCGACAACGTAGACAGCAGGGCCTCGACTCCCTTGGCATCAGCTGGATCCAGGCCGGACTGAACGACGGCCCATGCCGTCGCACGATAGAGGGCACCTGTATCAAGGTACAGATAACCCAATCGAGAAGCCAACAACTTGGCCACGGTGCTCTTACCGACACCAGCCGGACCATCGATCGCAACGATCAGTCCTCTCACCCGCTGTTTCTCCGCAACAGATTCCACGTCATGCCCCGCAGTCATAGCCGTCACCGGCACTCGCCTAATAATTCCAAGAGTGTGCGATGAAAGTTCGGGAATGATGTCTCGATACAGGCAGCCTCGTCAATCGAGGTTGGAGCCGAAGCGGTCAAGCCCGCAATGGCCAACGACATCGCTACCCGGTGATCTCCGTGGCTGTGGCCACGCACAGCCTGCAATCGACCATTATCTTTTGCTGTGCCAAGACCTCGCACAATCATCCCATCGGGCCTTTCCGTCACCTGTGCCCCCATCGCACGCAACTCTGCCGACACCGTGGCAATCCGATCGCTCTCTTTCACTCTCAATTCCTGGGCTCCGGAGATGATCGTTTCACCCTCTGCAACTGCGGCTGCGACACACAGAATAGGAAATTCATCGATCGTCTGCGGAATCAAATCAGGTCCGATCTCCACTCCACGCAGCCTAGCCGACCTCACTCGAATATCCGCAACCGGCTCTCCTGCCTCCTCACACCTATTGAACAGTTGAATATCTGCACCCATTCTCGTCATCACGTCCAATAGGCCGGCCCTGGTAGGATTGATCCCCACTTGTCGAATCGTCACATCCGAACCAGGGACAATGGTCGCCCCCACGATGAAAAATGCCGCAGCGGAAAGATCCCCCGGCACGACCAATTTCGGCGCCGCGTTCCACCCAACCGACGGTCGTCCATCGATCAGCAGAGCGGTCCCTTCCCGTTGAAGCACGATACCAAAAAAATGGAACAACCGCTCCGTATGGTCCCGCGAAAGGCGCGGCTCCGTGATACGAGTCGTCCCTTCAGCAAACAAGGCTGCGAGCAACAACGCCGACTTGATTTGCGCACTCGCCACCGGCGAGGCGTAGGTAATCGCGCGGAGACGGCTACCCGTGACGGCTAAAGGTGCAAGTTCGCCACCATTGCGTCCGGCAATGGTCGCCCCCATTTCCCGCAACGGCTTGACGATCCGCCCCATTGGACGGCGGCGAATCGATTCATCGCCGCTCAGAACCGTAAAAAAGTCTTGCCCCGCCAGCAGGCCGGTCAGGAGACGAATGCCTGTTCCGGAATTCCCGCAATCAATCGGCCCGCTCGGCTCGGTCAACCCCCAGAGCCCCTTGCCATACACACAGAGTTCTTCGTCCGACTCATCGATACGGATACCCAGACCCTGGAGTGCCCGCATCGTATTGAGACAATCTTCGCCCCGGCAATAGCGCGCAACCGTACTAATCCCGTTCGCCAAGGCTGTCAGAATAATGGCGCGATGGGTGATCGACTTATCGCCCGGAACGGAAATCGTTCCCTGTAACGGCCTACCTGGTGTGATGGTCAGCGATGCCATAGATGTCTTACGCCGAGACAGTCTGTCGCGTGGGAAGCTTCTCTCGTTCCTGCTTGGCCCGTTCGAGTTCCTTCTCGATGCCGACGGCATCACCCGCTTGAATCAGGTGCTTCAATTGGCTCAGGGAGCGCTCATAGGCCTCAATGAACGTGACCACATTGTCGCGGTTCCAGAGGAAAATATCGCGCCACATTTCCGGAGAACTCGCGGCAATCCTGGTCGTATCCCGCAACCCACCACCCGAGTGGCTTGCCAGGTCGAGGGACGGAAGTTGCTGATCGCGAATCTGAGCCAGGGCATTGATCAAGGCAAAGGCCGCCACATGAGGCAAATGACTGACCGCCCCAAGAATCTTGTCATGCAAATGGGCATCCATCGTGAGCACCACCGAGCCGGTTTCCTGCCACATCGCTCGGACCTGCTCAAGCGCCTTTGGATCTGTGGTCTTCGTCGGCGTCATAATACAGCGCGCGCCGATAAAGAGCTGATCCGATCCTGCCGCCACCCCTGTCTTTTCTTTGCCGGCAATGGGATGGGCCCCGACAAAATGAACACCGTCTGGCATGGCCCGTTCAGCCTGTTCCACCAGCACACCCTTCACGCTTCCGACATCAGTCACAATCGCGCCTTTTTTCAAGCAGGATGCCCATTCCGTCAAATGCCGGTCATAGGTGTCGACCGGCGTAGCCAACACGACCAAGTCGGCATCCCTCACTCCCTCTTTGGGGTCGATCACGTAACGATCAATCGCGCCAAGCTCGACCGCGGTCTTCAAGTTTTCGACACGCCGCCCGACCCCGACAACCCTTGAGGCCAACCCCTTTCGTCGGAGAATCATACCGAGCGATCCGCCGATCAGCCCAACTCCGATAATTGTGACCTGGGTAAAATGCAACGCCATCGTTCACAGCGGACCGAGACCGTGCCTCAATCCTGACCCCTTTCAAACACAATCCTTCCGTTACACTTCCCGACCGACCGCCACTGCGATCTTTCGCATGTCCTTCATCAATTCCTTGAATTGGCTGGGCTTAATGGATTCTTCGCCGTCGCACAGCGCACATTCCGGATTCGAATGGACTTCGATCAGAATGCCATCCGCCCCTGCAGCCACCGCCGCTTTCGACATCGGCGCCACCAGATTCCACTTGCCGGTGGCATGGCTGGGGTCGACGATGACAGGCAAATGCGACAGTTCTTTTAACGTCGGAACCGCGGCAAGATCGAGTGTGTTGCGATATTGCGTCTCGAAAGTCCTGATTCCCCGTTCGCACAACATGACGTTCTGATTCCCGCGAGACATGATGTATTCTGCCGACAGGAGGAACTCCTTAATCGTCGCCGAGAGTCCCCGCTTCAACAGCACAGGCTTGTCGTACGCCCCGACCTCCTTGAGGAGTTCAAAGTTCTGCATGTTGCGGGCGCCAATCTGGATGATGTCGGCTTTTTCGAGAAACAATTCGATGTCGCGGGTATCCAGAATCTCGCTGACCACCGGCAACCCGGTTTGCTTCTTCGCCTCAACCAGATAATCCAGCCCTTCGCGCCCCAACCCCTGAAAGGAATAGGGCGAGGTGCGTGGCTTGTAGGCGCCTCCGCGCAAAATACTCGCTCCAGCCGCCTTGACCTCATGGGCAATCCCGACTGTGATTTCGAGCCGCTCCACCGCGCAGGGCCCCGCCATGATGATCAGCTTATTGCCGCCGATCTTCACACCACTCACATCGATAACCGTACCTTCACGCTTAAACTCTCGGCTGACCAGTTTCCAGGGCGCGAGAATCGGCAACACACTTTCAACGCCCGGCAATGCCGTGAGCGGCTGATTATGCAACACCCGATCGTCGCCTATCACGCCGATAATCGTCCGTTCCTGCCCGGTCGTGAGTTGCGATTTCAATCCCAACTCACGAAGCCGATCGATAATGTGATCGACTTCCTTTTCGCTTGCCTCTGGTTTTAATACAATAATCATAATGCCCTCACCCTGCACTCAATGCGGGATGGACCACCCGCTTGAGCGCAGCCAAGAATTCCCTGTTTTCTTCTTCCATACCGATAGTCACTCGAACCATACGCCCCTCAATGTGGCGAACGATGACGCCCTCCCTCAGCATGGCCTCAAATACCTGTCGACCGTCTCGCCCGATATCGACATACACAAAATTCGCTTCGCTCGGGATCGGCGCAAACCCAAGCGCGGCTAATCCCTTGACCATCTGCTTCATCCCAGCGGCATTCACCGCCCGACTCCGCGCCACATGTTCGTCGTCTCCGAGAGCGGCGAGGGCGGCGCGCTGCGCCAGGCTGTTGACGTTGAAAGGAGGGCGAACTCGGTTCAGAAAATTGGTGATCTCTGCCGTTGTCACGCCGTAGCCGATACGCAACCCTGCGAGGCCATAGATTTTCGAAAATGTCCGCAGCACAATCACATTCCGCCCCTGCTTCACATAGGCCATGGAATCCGGAAACTGCTGGCTCCTGACGTACTCGAAATACGCTTCGTCAAACACGACGACGGTATGCGCCGGCACGCGTAACAATAGCCGCTCGACCTCAGAAGCTGACACCATCGTTCCTGTGGGATTATTGGGATTACAAAGGAACAGGAGCTTCGTCCGGTCGGTGATGGCATCGGCCATTGCCTGAAGATCGTGCCGCCACTGCTTCAACGGAACGATCACGGGCCTTCCATGGGCTGCCGTCACCTCCATTTTGTAGATGACGAAGGTCTGATCAGCCATGACCGCCTCATCACCAGGAGCCAAAAACGTACGGGCGAGCAGCCCCAAAATTTCATCCGAACCGTTCCCGAGTATGATCTGAGCCGGCGTCACCTTCCAACGATCCGCCAGGGCTTCACGCAGACGGAACGCGCCGCCATCGGGATAGCGGTGCAGCGTTTCGGCCCCCTGACTCAACGCAGCCCGCGCTTTCATGGAGGGCCCCAACGGATTTTCGTTGGAGGCCAGTTTAATAATGCGCGCAAGACCCAATTCCCGTTGAAGTTCTTCAATCGGCTTCCCGGGAACATAGGGACTGAGCGAAACGATATCTGGATGAACGTTCAGCGGCATGACATCAACTGT
>JACMLT010000268.1 GCA_014379455.1 Nitrospiraceae bacterium | reverse complement strand
TCGTTGTCGTCAATGATCAAAATCGAGCGAGGATTCACGGTGAGGTGGTGCCCGCTTGGTTGAGCAGGCGCTTCAGAGAGTCCACCGGCTGGTGCATCAATAATCCTTCTTCGTCGAACTCGGCCACCCCTGGCGCTCGACCCTGCTGCTCCGCCTCCACCGTCCCGGCTCCCGTCATAATGACCACCGACTCTGTGGGGTTGAGTTGGCGGATCTGTTGCAACACTGTGAGACCGTTCATCTCCGGCATTTTCAGGTCCAGCACCATGACATCGGGGCGTTCTCGGCGAAAGAGCTTCAGGTCCTTCTGGCCACTCTCAGCGAGGACCACCTCGTAGCCCTTCCGACTGAGGAGCCTGTCGAGGAGATTCCGGATACCCTGCTCATCATCGATCACGAGGATTTCAGACATGCGAATTCTCCATGTGCGGAACTAGAATGATTACGATTGCTGACTATATCGCAAGAGGGGGCTTGAGGCAGCTGATCAATCAGCCCCAATCAACTAGGGCGTGTTAACACTAACGGCCATTTTGATGCGATACTGCGGACCTGGAAATCACCGACGCACAGTATCGCCAAATCGCGCCGTGTTTGCCGACACCACGCGGCAACGTGACGCTCGACAATCTGTACGTACTCAATGCCATCTTGTACGTGGCCGAGCAGGGGTGCCAATGGCGCGGGCTCCCCAAGCGATTCGGCACCTGGCACACCATCTATACGCGCATGAATCGTTGGGCAAAGAGCGGGGTGCTGGATCGCGTCTTTGCCCAGTTGCAACACACGCAGATCCTCCGCGTGAAGCTCGAAGCCGTCGCCTTGGACAGTACCATCGTCACGGTCCATCCAGATGGCACGGGGGCGTTAAAAAAAACGGCCCGCAAGCCATTGGTCGGTCCCGCGGCGGATGGACGACCAAGATTCATCTGGTTGCCGCGGATGCTCGAACGGCTCTAACGTTTGCCCTGTCTCCTGGCCAGGCCCACGATGCACCCGAGGGGCGAAAGCTACTGCAACGCTTCGGGCGCATGCCGCGCCCAGTCCACCTGTTGATGGATCGGGCGTATGAAGGCGACGCGACGCGGGAACTGGCCGTGGAGTGAGGGTATGTGCCTGTGGTGCCGCCCCAGCACAATCGACTCACGCCCTGGGAGTACGATCGAGCCCTGTATAAGCGACGCAATGAGATCGAACGGCTGTTCCGTCGGCTCAAGGGATTTCGGCGCATCTTCTCGCGGTTTGAAAAACTCGATGTCATGTTCGTTGCGTTCATCCATTTCGCGTTGATCATCGAGGGCCTGCGTTAGTGTTAACAGGCCCTAGATCCGAATAGGTAAGGCGAGTAAGGTCGAATGGGTTACAAGGAAGACCGAATTGCAGGTAAGGATGCCCATTCACCTGTAAACCACGGCGTTGGGGTGTGTGCCGTGGTCATGGCTCATTCCTTTCCTGGGTGTTGCTGCATCCAGTACGCCACGAGAAGGGCACTGAGCACATAGATGGTGAGGATGATCATCGGCTATTCCTCAATGGCTTGTTAAAGGGCATTCGATTTACGGGCTGTTTTCATTTCACTTGTAGATCGGCCCCTTGATTTACCGTCATACGTGCCATCCCTTACCCGGCCCTGAATTATCAGATCGATATAAGTATCAGCATTCAATGCTATGCGGTTCTTTTCGGCAAATTCTTGTGCGTCAGCAAAACTGGAGAACCGAGCCGCATTCCAGCGCAGCATGGTTGGGGATGCATCCTGGGCAATAAAGCAAATCCCGGACGCCACTTGAGGTCTAGCGACTATCACAAACCACGTCTGTTTCATATTCTCTCCGATTGAAGTTGTATATCGGCTAGTTCGCAATATGCCGACTAATGCCCTGCGTGGGTCCTAGGAAACACCCTAGTTAGATTATTACCTGATTGTCTTATTTTCTTATGGTAGGCAGCCTGTAGACGCAGGCCATCGGCGGCAGGGAGGTGGAAGGCAAAAAACGATCTCGATGGTGATGCGGTATGCCCATCATCATCCGGAGAGCTTACGCGCTGGGATAGAAATTCTGGATCGTGTTCCGACAGCAGTTTAGAGTTGCTTGCGTTTTGTCCTAGACTATGGAGGCCGACAAAGATACTTGGGTAGTGAACGGCACGTCTGAAGGGGATCCTTCTGATGGAATCACGTCGGGCGGAAGGACAGAGTTCCCTGGCGTTGGTCGAACAAAAGGCTAGAGAATTGGCCCGCACCCTGCTGGCTTCCAAACCGTCCGTAAAGGTGTTTGTATTCGGCTCCCGGGCCAGTGGTGGTTCGGTAACTCAATCCGATATTGATCTGGGTATCGATCTCGCGCATCCGATCGCGCCAGAAGTCCTCGCGGCGATCCGTGACGCGTTCGACGATCTGCCGATCTTGCAACGAGTGGATGTGGTCGATTTTCCCTCGGTGGGCGGAACCATTAAGACTGTCGCACTTCAACAAATCAAGAGTCTGTATGAGCGACGAGCTGCGTAACCTGCTGCGGCTCCTGAACACGGCGCTCTCGCGCCTGGACCTCGCGTTGGCCCAACCTCAATAAATTTGTCTGTGACTCGTCCCTTCAACGGTTTGAATTTACCTTCGAGTTGTTTGGAAGAGTTTGAAGGCCTACCAGAAGAGTCAGGGCTCGAAGCCTTTTCGCCCCGCGATAGTATACGGATCGCGTTTCAGTTGGGCGTGATTCAAGACAATCTGGAGTGGTTCCGCATGTTGGAAGACCACAATCTTACCAGCCATACCTACAACGAAGTGACGGCCGATTCCATCTATTCCCATCTCCCAACGTATACGCATCTCGTCCGTCAGGCGCTCGATGAGCTAACGCGACGAGCGAAGAGACGCTCAGAATAGTCCCACCAATTTGTTATCCTTTCATCGCTCGCATCATTCCGGTGTCACGCGAGACCCCCCTTCGTTACAACTGGTTTTCCATGGCGACCTTTCGCAAGATATTAAGAGGCACTCCGACTTCATCGAGTACAGATAGTTCAGCAACCATTATAAGCACGTAGACGTCAGAGCGTATCGTTTCGCCACTGTCGTTCAATCCGCCAGCACTCTTGCGGTCGGAGCTCGACGACATCGCGCTCGTGAGACATGTGACTGAGAGCTTAGGCCTTCTCTTTGACCCTGAGTTCGTTCTTCACCAACTTCACGCCGGGGACCTGCCATACCGCCCAAGACGCGTGGGCACTGGTCACTATGTCTGAAATCTCACCACTCAGAGAGACCACACCCGCAAAGGTCTGAACGAGAATCCCGGCTTGCTTCAGTTGTGAGTCCTTCGCGATCTGCTCGGCAACTCGTGTCGTGATCGCCTCATCCTTGTCATCGATCACCTCGCGTACAGACGGGGCAATGACTTGAAGATTATTCTTCACACTCGTAACCCCGGGGATCTCTTTAGCAATCCCTTCCGCTGTCTGCCTTGCTTTGTCAGAATCCACCTTGCCACGAATGATCACCGCACCCCGTAATGCCTCGACAGAGATCTCACTCCCCTTGATTCGGGCATTGGCAAATAACGCAATCTTCGTCTTCGCCGTCAGCCATGTGTCCGTGAATGGCGTTTTCCCATCAGCTGTACCGAGCGCATGAGCCGATCCGGCGAGTAGGGCCTCACTGAGGACCAGAACCGTGCAGAATCTCAGGATATAGCGTGTGTTCATCATATTCTCCTATAGTTCCCTTCAGTCCGCTGCAAGCCCTCATTGGTAAACTTAGCCCCATTGCTGTTTCAGTTCACCTTTGAACTGCATCCATTGCTCCTTGAGTTGATCCGCATTCATCGCATGTCCTCCTGTGTAACGTATTGATACCGCAACTTCACCTTGATCTCCGATCATCACGCCGACAATCTGTCGGATAGGCGACAGCCTCCCATCACGCAACCCGAGGAATGCGTCATTCGACCGTATGGATTGGGACCAACATGATCCCGATTTGGAGCAAAACCCAAGAAACCGGAGACTTGAGAGTCAATAACGCTAGAGATAGGACAGTCAGCGAGTTTCACACCTCGCAGCATCACTTTGGTGGCAATGCGCCCGGCAGTCAAGATATTCAACAAAAATATACATACGAATCTGGATGGGGCAAGGATACTAAGTCTGCCTCTCCATCTTGGCCCTTGACGAAGTAGTTGAGCTCCGTGACTAACCAATCAATCAATGGTGGCGACTGACCGAGCATTTTCGATTCCATCGGGTGGTGTGCTCCGCCCCTTGCAAGGAACGGCAACGGATTGTTCAGCAACTTTCGGCCGTCTTCAGACAAGCGTATTAGTTCGCCCAAGAAAGTAAGGAGTCAAGAATGACATTAACCAATACCGCGCGAGGCGTTGATTTTCGAGCGCAGCTACATAAGCACAATCGGCTCACTATGCTGGGACTGAAGCTGGAACCGAATCTGCTGCAAGTTGTTGAGAGACAAGAGAGAAGGTTGGTTGCGGGGGAAGGATTTGAACCTTCGACCTTTGGGTTATGAGGCTGATTAAGGTGTATTCTTGAACTCCCTGTTTTGACTCTGGTTTCCCGTTTTTATCTTCGCAGACAAGACGTTATGGGATTTCTGTCTCGTTGAGTCTATTCGATCTGTTCTAGTCTTTTCAGCTGTGTTTGAGCACAAAAATAGCACAATCGGCTGGGGTGAACCTGGGTTTGATTGCATGATAGTATTTTAAAGATGCCCCTCTCAGTCTAGGAACATCCGAAATACCACTCACAGTGCTCTGCATTCCCCGGCCTACGTAAGTTCTTAAAACGGGGGCCCGCCTTAATAACAAGTGCGGATCATGCGAGCAATCAAGAGAGAAAGATTTGGTGGCCT
>JACMLT010000267.1 GCA_014379455.1 Nitrospiraceae bacterium | reverse complement strand
GACCCGCGGCTTATGAGTCCGCTGCTCTACCAACTGAGCTACACCGCCAGAAAGGATGGTACGTAACCGGGCGCTAGAATACAGGAATGATTTGGGAAGTGTCTACAGTTCGTCGCTGGTAGTCTTGGTGCGATCTGTTGATTTTTGTCGACTACCCTTTCTCTGGCTCTCGTAGGCTATGGGAAAAATATGTTGGCACGCCAGAAGTTCAGTGGCTTGCTTGTGGCACAGTAGAAGAACACGTCCGCAGGGTGCTCAAAAAGGCCGTTCAGCAAGGCCGCAGCGAGCGAAGAAGCGAGGCGTACGCTTCGGTACGTTGAGCTTCTGAGCGATGCGAGAACGTCGCTGACGGATTTTTTCAGCACCCTGCTCGCACATGTTGGTTCTGCCCCGTCGTTCCGGTAGACTCAGCGCATGACTCATCCGCTTCCTTTTTCCTGCGAACGAGCCATTCTTGAACAATTCCTCAAGGCGGAGGCAATGGCTTTATGGGCGGTACGCTCTGCGCAAGCGCAGGATGTTCCACGCGGGGTGTTGCAGTTCTTGCGCCGTCATGAGGAGGAAGAGGCGCAGCATCTCAAGCAGTTTGAGCTGTTACTGGGAACGAATTCGCACGGGAAGGCGGCTCTTCCTCGTATGCCCAGTCAATGGAGGGTTCTCGCGGTGCATCTCTACGGGTATGAAGCGTTGGGATTAGAGTTCGCAAGCCTGCTAGTCGGCTTGCGGCCTGATCTGACCTCGATTTTGGAAGATGAAGAAGTGCATGTGGGTTTTTTCGAGCATGAGGTCCGCGCCATCCTCGTTCAGGGAGGATCTGACGCTGATGGTGCGCGGCAGGCTGCACAGGCCTGGAGACGACGGTTACCTCGTACGGTCCATCGCTATCTTCACGATGAGAGTCTTGCGGCGTTCCGGGGTGAACTGCAGCAACATATTCTTGACGTGATCGATGCGCGCTTTCTTGCGGTCGGATTGCTGGCGCGACCTCACCAGCATGATTCTTGAGGGCGTCTGCTCCGATCGCCTGCCTGTGCCTGTCCGCACGCAGACAGGCCGATCCGCTGCTCTTGTGCTTGAAGCGTCGTTCATGAATAATCCTGCCTAGAAGCCTGTTCAACATCAAGCGTGCTGCTGCAGCGAACGGTCTGCAACGATCAGTGTCGTTCTCGGCCCGCTTCCAAGAACTGTGAAATGCACGGTGTGAAATGTGAATTGAGTATCAGCCTCTGGCCTGTCGTCGTGCATCGGGTCGTACGTGCGTCGCCTTGTCATGCAGGCCATGTCGAACGGGTTCCTAGAAATGAGGGAGAATGGATTGCGTATTATTGCGGCATGGCATTGCGGTGGAACGGGATGAATGGGAAGGGCCGGATGGGGATCGTCCTCTGACTGAGTGTGGGGCGAAGCGCGTGGCGCAGGCGGCGGTTGGGTTGAGTCGGCTCGATATGCAGTTGACGCATGTTTTCTCGAGCCCTTTGATTCGGGCGATTGAGACGGCAAAGATTGTGCACCGCTCGCTGCGAGTGTGTTCCGCGATGCACGTCGCTAATGAACTTTTGCCGGATGCGCCGCCCCATCGGCTTCTGTCGATCTTGCGCAAGCTTCCGCCTGAATCCTGCGTGCTCTGTATTGGTCATGAACCACAATTGGGGATGGCCGCAAGTGTCTTACTGTCCGGGCGAGTATCTGCCTCGTTTCCCCTGAAGAAAGCCGGTGCCTGTTTGATTGAATTGTCGATCCCCGCGAAGCCAGGTCGAGGCATCCTCCGCTGGTGGTTAACGCCTAGTCAGTTGCGGGCGATGGGGAAACGGGGTAGGGGCTAGGGAAGAAGTCCTGGGTTCTGAGCTGCCTGGAGTACCTCAGCGCTGCTTTCAGGGTCAATCTTTTTCGGAAGGTGAGAAGTCAACTCCGGGTGGTTTGCCGGCAATGTCTCTCTTCAGGAGCAGTTTTGTGAGGTAAGTCCGTTGAAGGCCGAGTTCTTCGGCTGCTTTGGTTTGATTCCATCCATATCTGCGCAACGTCTCTTCGAGAATCTTCCGACTATAGGCATCCATACGCTCATGGTAGTGACGAGGCGGAGATCCTGTCTCGGCCTCACCCGACGAGGAGGAGAGCAAATCTGCTAAATACAGGTGCGCAGGCTCAAGCGTGTCCTCGGAACATAAGATGAGCGCACGCGTCAGCACATTGTCTAACTCGCGGACGTTGCCCGGCCACTGATATTGTTGCAATGCTCGTAAGGCGCGGTCACTCAGTGCGCAGGGGCCGTGAGTCCCCATGTTGGCTGCGCGTTTGAGAAAGTGCTTGGCAAGTGCAGGGATGTCGTCCACCCGCTCTCGCAGGGGTGGAAGTGTCACGGTGATCACGGCGAGCCGGTAGTAGAGGTCCTCACGAAACGTGCTCTGTTGGATCGCGCGCCGAATGTCTTTGTTCGTGGCCGCGATGAAGCGTACATTGGTGCGAACTGACTGTGTTCCGCCCACACGAAAGAACGTCTGATCCTGAATGACCCGCAGCAGACGGCTTTGTAACAGAAGCGGCATGTCTCCGATTTCATCGAGAAACACCGTTCCCCCTTCTGCCACTTCGATCTTGCCCGGTTCCCGTTTGACCGCTCCGGTGAAGGAGCCCTTTTCATGACCGAACAGTTCGTTCTCGAGTAGATGCTCCGGCAACGCCGCACAATTGACCGCGATAAAGGGCTTCAAGCGGCGTGGACTCCAACGGTGAATGGCGCGGGCCACGACTTCTTTCCCCGTACCGGTTTCACCGAGCAGAAGGACGGTCACATCGGATGTCGCTGCTTGTTTGGCAATCGTAAGTTGCGTGGCCAGTTTGGCATTGGTTCCAATAAGGTGATCGTACCGATCGTCGACTTCTTGACGGAGGACGTCGACCTGACGGTGTAGCGCCACCCTGTCCAGGGCTTTATTGACCACGACGGTCAGATGATCGGCGCTGAACGGTTTCGTGATGAAATCAAATGCGCCGAGCTGCATCGCCTGAACGGCGCGCTCGATGGTGGCAAACGCGGTGAGGATGACGATGAGCGGTGTGGTGTAGATTGTATTGGTGTTTTCATCGGTGCGCCGCTCGCTGTTCGAGACGTGTTTCACCCGTTCCAGGACCTCTAGACCGGACAGAAACGGCAGCTCCAAATCCAAGAGCACGAGGTCAAAGTCTCCTTCTTCGATCAGACG
>JACMLT010000266.1 GCA_014379455.1 Nitrospiraceae bacterium | reverse complement strand
GGTTTTTGTAGCCCGAGATCTGTCCGGGTGAGGGTGGTCCCTCAAGGAGGGCCACGAGGACGCGGGTACGGGTGCGACAGGAGGTGAGACCGCTGCGGTTCGAGGCGCGCGATGAGCGGCGACAGCAACGGACCCTGACGAGGGCGGAGGCGGGCGAGATGCGGGGGTGACGGAGCGGCCGTTTCGCCGCGGGAGGGGCCGCTCTCGCGCGGAGGGAGCCGAGGGGGGTGCAGAATCGACGGATCGACCAGCGCTTAGCCCTGCAGGGCCGGGCGATGCGGCGCGGCGGCTGGTGCCGCGGGACACGTGACCCGGGTTCCCCGGCGGGGGGCACCGCAAGCCGCGGCCCCGCAACCCCTTGCCCGGCATGCATGGGGCCCCGGCTGTCAGGGGGATGTGCTCGGGCCGCTCGATGAGGCGACCAGCGAGCGCGATTCCGCCGTCTTCTTCGAGGAAGAAGGGCCCCGGAGTAGCTGGCGTGGGCGGCAGGAGGTCATCCGGACGCAGGGGCGCTTGAGTGCCCTGTCTGCGGATCGGGGCGCCCACTCCTTGGTACACCGAGGCGACCGGTGGCAATGGGTACACGGGTCGGCTGACCCAGGTACCCCGCGCGCGGCAACAACGGGGCCTCACGCTGATTCCCGCCTCTTCGCCGGAAGCGTGGGGTCGGTCGGCACGCGCCGTCCGCACCGTGCCGGACCGATTGCCTCATGAGCGGGCCCTGGCGGGGCGTACGGAGCCGGCGGCGGCTAATCGGTACCTGACCGAGCAGGTCCTCCCTCCGCATAACAAGCGAGTGAGGGAGCAGGCGACGGAGCCGGGCTCCACCTGCATCGCGTGGGTCGGCACGTCCCTCGCCGAGGCCCTGGGTGTGCACGAGGAGCGCGCCGTGGCCACCAACCATACGGTGCGGGATCAGGGCACAACCCTGCAGATCCCGCAAGACTCGCCCCGGTTCCATGATGTGACGGTCCCAGTGCGAGGGCCCGAATCTCCCGATGGGACCTTGGCCGTGTTCCCTGGGCTCCGGTGCGCGCCTGAAAGACTCGACGAGAAAAACCCGACAGAGCCTGGGTTCCTCTACACCGGAGAATGTAACGTGCTATCTACAGACAGCCTGATGGCCCTCCCCGGGGTGCCGATGTTAGACCACAAGATTCACAGCTGTTTGTGGCGAGATTGTTCTGACAGAATAGGCAGGAAGCACGCGGGGAGTGGCTTCAGGAAAATCCTATATTTTTAATCGGAAGTCAATTCTTCCTGTCTCTTGCCTGAGTATTCAATCGGGTACAAATCTCTTGATGAATACGATCAGCGAGGGAAGAAAGAAGACGGCGAGAAGACCGTTTTGATGTCAGAGGTACAGAAGGTGGAACTATCTACTTGGGAATGGCCGTCAGCCCGTTGACGGCGCCGATAGATCGGTATTTCTGATCGCGTTGAGACAGCAGTTGTGGGAGTGAGAGCTCGTTGAGCTGGGAGAGTTGGTTGCTGAGTGATTTGGCGACTCGATCGGTGATGGCATTGAGATCTCGATGGGCGCCGCCGAGCGGTTCGGGGATGACTTCGTCCACAATATGGAGGTCGAGCAGATCTTTTGCCGTCATCTTCAGAGCGGCGGCGGCATCGGGAACTTTGGTCGGATCGTCCCACAAGATGGCTGCGCAGCCTTCTGGAGAAATGACCGAATAGACCCCGTGCTCCAACATGACGACACGATCTGAGACGCCCAGTGCGAGTGCCCCGCCGCTGCCGCCTTCACCGATGACGATGGAAATAATCGGGACGGAGAGACGCGACATGACAAACAGATTTCGGGCAATGGCTTCAGCCTGGCCGCGCTCTTCTGCGCCGATGCCGGGGTAGGCGCCTGGCGTGTCGATAAAGGTCACGATCGGGCGTCCGAACTTCTCAGCCATCCGCATGAGGCGCAGAGCCTTTCGGTACCCTTCTGGATTCGGCATGCCAAAATTTCGTTGCATCCGCTCTTTGAGCGTCTTCCCTTTTTGATGGCCGATGACCATGATCGACCGGTCGTTGAACCGCGCGAAGCCTCCGACGATCGCGCGATCGTCGCCGAACGAACGGTCCCCATGGAACTCAAAGAAATCTCTGAATAGATAACTGATGTAATCGAGGGTGCTGGGTCGCTGGGGATGCCGCGCAAGTTGCGTGCGCTGCCAGGGAGTGAGTTTTCTGTAGAGTGTATCTTCGACCTGGGCCAGCTTCATCCGCAACTTGCGGATCTCCTCCTGAGGGGCCGACTTTCCGGCAGGAACCGCCGCGAGCTTTTCTATCTTTTCTTCGATCTCGCGGATTGGTTTTTCAAACTCGAGGTAATCGCGCATAGCGTGTCAACGAATATCGATATAGGTAATGAGCATACCAGACCCACTCTGCCGAATGCGCTACGATAGCAGAATAATAGCCCTTTTGCCTAGCACTTCTTCAACGTCTGCCACGAAGCGTTCGCTGGGGGTGACGGTCATGTGTGGGAGGGGGGCAGTCTCGGCTTCAAGTGTTGAGTCCATCCTTAGCGTGAGTGAAACAGTGGAGCCGCCCGGGTGACGCAAAAAGACCTCACGGAGGCGCGGCAATTGCTCTGTCACATCAGGGCGATTCGTCAATCGAATGTAGACCCGTTTGATTGTCTGTACTTGCGCCTCAGCGAGCGGTTCAATCTTGCTCCCTCGAATTTTTGTGCCTTTATCTCCCCGATCCACTGTGCCTGTGATGCGCACGAGGCGTTCCGGGACAACCAAGTCGGCGGCCTGTTTATAGAGATCTGGAAAGACGATGATCTCGACCACGCCCACGAGGTCTTCCAGGGTGAGATAGGCCATCCGGTCACCCTTCTTGGTCAACATGCTTTTGACGGTCGTAATGATTCCACAGAGCTTCACTTCTCGACCGTCCGACAGTTCAGGTAGGCTGATCGTCGAGGCCGTGGCAAGCGCCTGGATGGTGCTCTCATAGCGCGCCAGCGGATGAGAGGAGATATAGAAGCCGGTCAATTCCCGTTCGTGTTTTAATCGTTCGCTCTGGTCCCATTCAGGAATATTGGGCAACAGTGGCGCGGCTAGATGTTCTTCAGAACCGTGTCCATTCAGTTCGTCGCCAAAGATATTGGTCTGCCCGAGATCTCGTTCGCGCTGCGCAGCGGCGCCGTCCTCGACGGCTTGGTCCAGCACCGCAGCCAGCTGTGAACGTTTCGCGCCGGTTGAATCGAACGCGCCGGTCTTGATCAGCCCTTCGAGCATGCGCTTGTTCACTTTGTGCAGGTCGACGCGCCGGCAAAACTCAAAGAAGGACTTGAAGGGGCCGGTTGCATTCCGAATCTCGATGATCGATTCGACGGCACCTTCGCCGACATTCTTGATGGCCGCCAGGCCGAACCGGATGGCGCGATCCACCACAGTAAAGTTCTTATGGCTTTCGTTGACGTCCGGGGGCAGGACTTTGATGTTGAGATCACGGCACTCCGTGAAGTAGCCAACGATCTTGTCGGCGTTGCCCATGTCGGTGGTCATGAGGGCAGCCATGAACTCAGTCGGGTAGTGCGTCTTTAAGTAGCCGGTCTGGTAGCAGACGACGGCATAGGCCGCGGCGTGCGACTTGTTGAACCCATAGCCTGCGAACTTCTGGATCAGTTCGTAGAGTTTCTCTGCTTTCTGGTCGGGAATCTTATTCGTTTTGGCGCCGGCCAGGAACTGCGCACGCAGCTTCTCCATCTCCTCCGGCTTCTTCTTGCCCATCGCGCGCCGGAGAATGTCCGCTTGGCCGAGCGAGAAGCCCGCCACCTTGTTGGCAATCGCCATCACCTGTTCCTGATAGACGATGACCCCGTAGGTGTCCTTCAGGATCGGTTCGAGTTCAGGGACTTCGTAGGCGATCGGAATCTTGCCCTGCTTGCGTTTGATGAAGTCGGGTATCAGATCCATTGGGCCAGGGCGATAGAGCGCGATGATGGCGATGATGTCCTCGAACCGGTCCGGCTTCAGGCCGGTCAGGAGGTCGCGCATCCCTGAGCTTTCCAACTGGAAGAGGCCGATCGTCTTTCCTGAAGAGAGGAGGGCAAAGGTCTTGGGGTCGTCGAACGGCATCTGCTCCATGACTAACGGTGGATCCCCAGGATGCCGCTCATTGATCAGATTCTCGGCGCGTTTGATCATCGTGAGGGTTTTGAGGCCCAGGAAGTCGAATTTAACGAGTCCGATTTTTTCGACGTCTCCCATCGAATATTGGGTGACGATTTCGTCGTTGGCTCCTTTGTAAAGTGGCACGTGGTCCGTGAGCGGCCCTTCCGAAATCACCACACCAGCGGCATGGGTCGAGGCGTGGCGGGCGAGCCCTTCAAGGGAACGGGCAATGCCCATCAGCTCTTTCACGCGCGTATCGGTCTCGACGAGATCGCGCAGTTTTGGTTCTTGATCGAGTGCCTGCTGGAGCGTGATGTTGAGCTGATTCGGTACGAGCTTGGCCACGCGGTCGACGTCGGCATAGGGGATTTCCAGCACACGGCCCACATCCCTGATCGCGGCTTTCGCTCCGAGCGTCCCGAACGTAATGATTTGGGCCACGTGGTCTTTGCCGTACTTGTCGACCACATAGTTGATGACCTCCCCCCGGCGTTCCATGCAGAAATCCATGTCGATATCGGGGAGGGAGACGCGCTCGGGATTCAGAAACCGTTCGAACAAGAGCGTATAGACGAGGGGGTCGAGATCCGTGATGCGCAACGCGTAGGCGACGAGACTCCCGGCGGCGGAGCCGCGGCCCGGTCCGACTGGAATGTGGCGCGAGCGGGCAAACTTGATGATGTCCCACACGATGAGGAAATAGCCGGCGAACCCCATCGAACAGATAATCGTCAGCTCTTCACGCAGGCGAAGTTCATAGGTGGCCGACAGGATCTGACTGGGCCTTTCCTTAAGCCTGGCCGACAATCCCTCCAACGCCAGGCGCTCCAGATACGTTTCCCGCGTGAATTCTTTGGGGACTGCATATTGGGGGAGATGCGTCTTGTTCAGCGCCAGTTGGAGATCGCAGTTGTCCGCAATCCGACAGGTATTGGCGACGGCATCGGGGAACTCAATAAAGGAAGCCGAGACTTCTTCTGTCGATTTCACATAGAGCTGATCCGTATCGAACTTCATGCGATTCGGGTCGCTGATCGTCTTGCCGGTTTGCAGGCAGAGCATCAGCTCATGCGGGCGGAAATCTTCTTTCTTGAGGTAGTGGCAATCATTGGTGCCGACCAGAGGGATCTCCATGTTCTTGGCGATCTCGAGTAGACCGCTATTCGCGACTCGCTGGTGGTCCAACCCGTTCGCCTGCACCTCCAGGTAGAAGTGTTCCTTCCCGAAGATTTCTTGAAACTCTCCAGCCACAGCCATGGCGCCATCCATGTCCTTCTGGCCAATAAGGTACGGAATCTCGCCGCTCAAGCAGCCGGAGAGGGCAATCAACCCCTCATGGTGCTCTTTTAGAATTTCTTTATCCATCCGTGGTTTATAGTAGAACCCTTCAAGGTATGCTTTGCTGACTAGCTTAATCAGATTTTGGTAGCCGGTCAGATTTCGAGCCAGGAGGATCAGGTGATAGTAGTCGTTGTTCGCGAGGCCACTGTCTTTGGCCGCTAAGCGACTGCCAGGCGCCATGTAGGCTTCACAACCGATGATGGGTTTGATGCCTGCATCTTTGGCTTTGCGGTAGAACTCGATGGCCCCGAACATGTTGCCATGGTCGGTCATGGCCACGGCAGGTTGACCAAACGCTTTGATCTGTTGGACTAGCGGCTCGATTTGATTCGCGCCGTCCAGGAGACTGAACTGGGTGTGGAGATGAAGGTGCACGAAGGACGAGGCCATGGTGAGATTTTAGGAGGGCAGGGAAGGTGAAGTCAAACGAGAGAGAGGGAGGGCAACCTGGTCGTCCTCCTGCTCGCGGAACGCGCACGATAACGAAGGTGCTCGTTCGACGCACGCAATCGAGGATCGACCAGGCTGCCATTGAAAATGAAATAGGGGATTGGGATTACGCGCGCAGGGGAGATCAATTGGAGCGCCCTTCCTGAAGAGGGGGTGGAAGTTCACACTGATTTGCGATGGAGTGACCAGTCGGCAGAGAGGTGTCATAATAGCGTTGATCCTAAGATGTGCCGCAGTCGATGCCAGATCGATGGTGTCGAGGGCACTCAACAATTAGGAAGAAGGGCACCCATGCGAATACTGCTCGTTGAAGACGATTTGAACCTTGCCCAATTCATCCGCAAAGGGTTAAAGGAAGAACAGTATGCGGTGGACTTTGCAGCCGATGGTGAAGAAGGGCTGGAGTTGGCCTTGGGAAACCCATACGATCTCTTAATCCTCGACATCATGTTACCTAAGCTCGATGGCCTCACGCTTTGCCGCCGTGTCCGGGCCAAGGGAGATATGACTCCGGTGTTGCTGTTGACAGCGCGCAATACTCTGGAGGCCAAGATCTCAGGTTTCGATACCGGCGCCGACCAGTTTTTGCCGAAGCCGTTCGCGTTCGTCGAGCTCCTGGCGAGAATCCGGGCCTTACTGCGCCGAGGAGGCCCACAACAATTGATTCGTCTCAAAGCCGCCGATCTAGAATTGGATCCTGCCTCTCACCGCGTGTGGCGGGCGGGACAGGAAATCCCAGTGACGAATAAAGAGTATGCGCTGCTTGAGTTCCTGCTGCGAAACAAGAATCGGGTATTGACGCGAACCGCTATTATCGAACATGTGTGGGATATCAGCTATGACCCCATGACCAATATCGTGGACGCCCACATTCGGGCTCTGCGCGCCAAGATCGACAGAGATTTTTCACCACCGCTGATCGCCACGGTACGCGGCGCGGGGTACATGTTGGAGGAAGCAGAGTCGGCTGTATGAAATACTTGAGCCGTTTGATCCGTCAGTCGGCGCTCATTCTGATGGCGGCGCTTCTCCTGGTCTTTTCTGGGCTCACCTATATCGGAGGTGACGCCTTGTTGCACCGGTTTGTGGATGGCCGGCTGTTGGGGTTGGCGGAGACATTGGCCAAGATCGTTGAACAGTACCCCGCCATTATTGAAAGTGCAGAAGAGGGTGGTGCGCTTACTGCAGCGATCGGCGAGAACAACAAGGAACCATACCAATTGCAGGATGCCACTCATTCTCTTCGGGTCTTCTTGCCGGATGGGCGACTCATTTGGAAAGCCCCCAACGCGGCGGCACAGCTGTCAGTCCCTGATCACCTGCTCGAACAAGTTCGTCGCGGGACCCCGGTATTTGAAACCAGTGAGACGACCGATGGCACGCCTGTTCGGCACGTGTTCATTTCGACCCCACGGCAAGGGCAGGTGCGGTACGTGCTACAGGCCGAAACATCGTTGATTCTGTATCAGGAAACACGAACAGGTTTGGTGATTCTCTTGACGCTAGGGTCCGGGATCATTCTTCTTGTCGCATGGGTGGGCAGTGGGTGGTTGGCGAAGCAAGTGCTGACGCCGATTGAGGTATTGAGTACTGGAGCCGAAACGATGTCCGAAGCTGATCTGGGAAAGCGATTTACCCTGGATTCACCGTATCAAGAGTTCCGTCGGCTTACCCAGGCGTTCAACTCTGTCATGGACCGGTTCCAACGGAGCGGCGAAATTCAGCGGAGGTTTTGCGACATTGCCGCCCACGAAATGAAAACCCCATTGACCATCTTACAGGGCAACCTGGACGTAGCCCTCATGAAAGCCAGAACCTCGGAAGAATATCGCGAAGCTCTCCTCAATAACCTTGAGCAAGTCGGGCGGCTCATTGCCCTGACGCGCTCCCTGTTGACCCTCGCAAATTTCACGAGCGGAAAGCCTCCCGTTCATCTCGTGCCACTCGCCCTGGAACCGTTGATTCAAGATCTGGTGGATGAACTGACGCTGCTTGCCGATGACCGTCGAATCACATTGTCGTTTGAAGCCCAATCGGTCCCACCTGTTCTCGGAGACGCACAGTGGCTCAAGCAAGCGCTGATTAATCTACTCGACAACGCCCTTCATTACACACCGTCGGGTGGAGCCGTCACCGTGCGCTTGCAGGCGGTTGGAGAAGGGGTGGCTGTGGCTGTCGAGGATACGGGCCATGGAATCGAGCAGGAACATCTCCCGCATCTGTTCGAGCGGTTTTATCGGACTGATTGGGCGCGGGCGAAGGATGCCGGCGGCACCGGACTCGGACTCCCCATCGTCAAGGAAATTGCTGAGGCTCACAGCGGATCTATTTCGGTCACAAGCCAAGTCGACAAGGGCTCGGTCTTTACCCTGCGTCTGCCGACTCTCTCACGTTAGGCCTTTTCTGGTCACCTGTCAGAATTTAGAATTCCCTTCTTGATTTTATTCTCCTCTGTTATCAAGGGTCTTCAGAGAGTTCTCTCGGTGCGGTGGCACATCGTGATCGGTGCCTAGTCACGTTGGAATCATGAAGAATTCTTCATGATCCGTTCACGATCCGTTCATCTTTGTCCAATATCATAAATTGTGGGAAAGGTGTTGGGGGAGACGTAGTGAGTGATCATTTTCTAGGGGTCGGGAAGCGGGCGAGGAGTCTATTAGTGATGGAGGGCCGTATGGGCAAGATTTTTCCGGCTATGGTGATGTTGGTCCTCGCGCTCGTGAGCCTGGCAGGATATGAGTCACGAGCTGGCGGAGAGACGAATCTCGTCCGTGTGGCGGAGATGCAG
>JACMLT010000265.1 GCA_014379455.1 Nitrospiraceae bacterium | reverse complement strand
GGTATGCTGAAATTCCACATCGGGAGCGAGATGACATATTTATCCGCCGACTTGAAATGATCGCAAAGCTTCACCACTGCAGTCCACGCTTCGAGCTGCGCCGCCGTATGTGGCTGTCCGTTCAGGATGGCATACTTGGCGTCTAACACCGCTCCGTCAAACTCCGGAAGCACTGCATCCCATAGGTCGAACGTTTCCACAGTGTCTTCAAGATGGGCCGCGCTGTAGGACTCGGCAAATTGTCTGGCAACCGTGATGGATGCCGAGCGTTCTCCCCTCGGGGATGATTGAATATGTAGTAGTTTTGACATGGTAATATTTGGTGACAATAAATTGGAAAACTCGAATTACGATAGATCGAACAAAAGGAAGTGAGCGCCGTCCTTGGAGGTCAAATGAAGTTCCATCTCTTCCTCCACCGAAGCCCCATCACCGGGTGCAAGCTTTTGACCATTCAAATCCAAGTCCCCTTCAATCAGCTGAACCCATGCGTGTCCCTGCTTTTGCAATCGGTGCCCCACCCGACCTCCGGCAACCAACTTGCCCACATAGAGATCAGCGTCTTGATTGAAGACGATGGATCCGTTTCTACCGTCCGCAGAACAAGCCAGCTTCAGGTCATTCGTCGGTGCGTCGGCGAAAGATTTCTGTGCATACCCGGGGGGTAGTCCCTTATGCGATGGCGAAAGCCAGATTTGGAGAAAGTGAACCGGCTCGGAGCGCGAAAAATTGTATTCACTGTGGGAAATGCCCGTTCCGGACGAGATGCGCTGCATATCACCCGGCCTCATGACCGCCGCATGTCCCATGCTGTCCTCGTGTTTGAGCGCGCCGCTCACAATATAACTGATGATCTCGTAATCGTGGTGAGGATGGGTCCCAAAGCCCTTGCCTCCTTGCACACGATCCTCATTGATCACCCTGAGGGTCCGGTAAGCGACATGCTGCGGGTCGAAGTAGTCGGCAAAGGAAAACGTGTGATAGCTTTCCAACCAGCCGTGATTGGCGTGTCCGCGTTCGCTAGATGGTCGAAGCTTGATCATCGCTTTATCTGGGTCGGGTTCCGAAAAAAGAACTGCGGACGGAACCCACTGCACCTGGCAATGAGCTCCGCCCCATTTCCGCGTCAGTGACTGGCTGGCGCGGGAACGATATATTCGGGCAATACCGTGGCGGGAGTGCCATGCACCATCGTGTAGGCATATTCTACACCCATTCCGTATGCTCCGTAGTGTGTCTTGACCACGTCCATGACGGCATCATAAGTGCCGCGATGTGCCCAATCCCGTTGCCATTCGAGCATCACCGAGAGGGCGGTGACCGGCTTCGCGCCTGCCTGGATGGCACGCTTCATGGCGTTGTCGTGAGCAAGTTGACTCACATCACCGCAGCAGTCCTCGACCACGTAGATTTCGTAGCCGTCGTGAATCGCCTGGACGGTCGGGAGGGCGACACAGGTCTCTGTCCACAATCCGGTCAAGACGATCTTCTTGCGACCGGTCTTTTCGATTGCCGCGACGAAATTTGCGTCGTCCCAGGAATTCATGGAGGAGCGTTCGATGGGCGTCCGGTCGGGGAACAGAGCCTGAATCTGAGGCCACATGTTTCCGCTGAACGACTTGGTCTCGACGGTACTAAGCACCACCGGAACGTCAAAGATCCTGGACGCCTTCCCGAGCACGACGTTCATATTGATGATGTTCTGGCGATCAAAATTGGCCACGCCGAAGAGCATCTGCGGCTGGAGGTCAATCATTGCGAGGACACAGTTGTCCGGGGTAAGCAAGCCTTTCTCGCTGAGCTTGGGCCGACTATTTCCAGTTTTCATAGAATTGATGAGGTAGAGATTCGTGCTGAAATTCACACACCGGCATATACCAGTGAGACAAATGCTGGGGGCTTGATCACGAACCCGCCCCACTTCGCGTCAAACGGTTCGGTTGGCTTGGCTGCGATGATTTCATCGAGCGACCGGCCCTTTTTCTTCAGTGCCGCGACCTTTTCCCGGATGGTAACCAGCATGTCGCGGAACTCGCTCAGTTGCTTTTTGTCACCAACGGGTCCATGGCCCGGAATGATGATTGTCTTGCTTGTCACCCTGGCCACGTTCGCCTCGGCGGCTCGGATCGACCCATCAATGCTGCCGCCGGTTGAGTAGTCGATGAACGGATAGTACCCGTTCCACCAAGTGTCGGCCACATGCAAAATGTCGGCGTTTGTGAATTCAACTGAGATGTCCGAGTCGGTATGGGCGGGTGGATAATACTTCAGCTTGATTGCCGTTCCGTTCAGATGGAGCTCGTGCTCGTTGGCAAATACTTTGGTTGGAAGAGCACCCGCGGGAGATGCGGGAAAGTTGAAGTCCCACATCTCAACCCTTGTGTCGACAGAGAGGCGCTTCCGGGTATTCTCATGAGCAATGATTTCGGCACCTTCGGAGTGCAGCCATTCGTTTCCGTCGGTGTGGTCAAAATGCCAGTGGCTGTTAATCAGGTGTTTTACTGGCTCAGGACCAAGACTCGCCAGAGCTTCGGTAATCCGCTTGCGCGACGCGGTGATTCCGGCCTCCACAAGAAGTTTTCCATCCCTTCCCGTCAGCACGGCGATGTTCCCGCCAGAGCCTTCGAGAACGCTGACATTGCCGCGAAGCTTGGTGACGGTAATCTCCGCGGTCGCCGCTGCCTCGCGGATGATGTCTACCGGACTTGCCTCCTTGCCGAGCAATTGCCTTGGGGCCAGACAGGCTGCCGCTGCGGCGGCGCCCGTGGTGGATAAGAAATGCCGGCGAGAAATACCCAACAGTTTCGTGTTTGGAATGATCGTGTTCATATACTTCTGATTATTTGAGTCGTTTATTGGTTTTCTACGTAATCTCACATGCCAAGGTCGGTCAGTCCGGGATGGTCCAATGGGCGGGGTTTCGAACAATCCCAGTGAAACTTGCGTTCGGACTCCTTGATCGGCAGATCGTTGATGCAGGCATGTCGGTGATGCATGTGTCCATTTGAATCGAACTCCCAGTTCTCGTTGCCGTAGGACCGGAACCAGTTGCCCGAGTCGTCATGCCATTCATAGGCGAAGCGCACGGCAATCCGGCTGCCATCAAATGCCCAAAGCTCCTTGATCAGGCGGTAATCCAACTCCTTCTTCCATTTGCGCGAGAGGAGGCCGATGATCGCAGGCCGTCCTTGAACGAATTCCGACCGGTTGCGCCACCAGCTATCCTCGGAATATGCGAGTGCGACTTTTTCCGGATCACGAGTGTTCCAACCGTTCTCCGCCAATCGAACTTTCTCGATTGCTGTCTCACGGGTGAAGGGAGGAAGTGGGGGACGCTGTGATACTTCAGTTGTAGAGTTCATGACAATGTCTTTGGTTGGTTGTTTCTTTAGTGTGAAGGGCGGTGGTATGGAAATCGTAAGCCCTCAGCCCTTGATGAATGCGAGGAGTTCCTCGTTGATCTCATGCTTCATGGTGGTGCATAGCCCATGCGGAGCACCCTTGTAGATTTTCAGGGTCGCCTTCTTGACCAGCTTCGCAGAAAGCAACGCTGAATCCGTGATCGGAACGATTTGATCGTCGTCTCCATGGACAATCAGTGTTGGCACATCAATCTTCTCCAAATCGTCAGTTAGATCAGTCTCTGAGAATGCCTTGATACAGAAGTAGGACGCGGGGAATCCTGCCATCATCCCCTGGCGCCAAAATGCTTCCCGAACACCTTCCGAGACTTTCGATCCGGGACGATTGTAGCCGTAGAACGCCATCGAGAGGTCCTTCCAGAACTGCGATCGGTCGGTGACGACGCCAGCGCGGATCTGATCGAACGCCTCTATCGGGAGGCCGCCCGGATTCGCCTCGGTCTTCAACATCAGCGGCGGAATGGCCCCGATCAATACCGCTTTGGCAACCCGCTTCGTGCCATGGCGACCGATGTAGCGGGCAACCTCGCCGCCCCCGGTGGAGTGGCCGATATGAATCGCGTCCTTCAGGTCGAGTGCCGCGACGACCTCTGCCAGGTCGTCGGCGTAAGTGTCCATGTCATTCCCTTGCCAAGGTTGGCTTGACCGACCATGACCGCGACGGTCATGCGCGATGCATCGGTAACCCCGTGAGGCAAGGAAGAACATCTGGTCCTCAAAAGCTTCTGACGAAAGTGGCCAACCATGACTGAATACGACAGGCTGGCCGCTGCCCCAATCGTTGAAATAGATCTGAGTTTTATCCTTGGTGGTAATCGTGTTCATCTTGTGTGTTTCTATGATTTTTCCTGTCCGTTTTTCCTTACTCGCTTGAGGCTTGGATCCGGCAGACAACGCTGTGATAGACGAGCCAGCGATCGCGATGAATCCAGCTCCACCGGCTAAGAATCCACGCCGGGTGACCCCACTGGTGAATTGATCCGCAGATGAGTCTCTATCGAGTTTGGTATGAGTTGGCTTTGTGGTATTCATAATGCCGAGGGATAAATTCCGACCACCGGCCTGGTGGCGGTGAGAGAGTTGCAAAAAGTGGGCCCAGTCCCTCCGCCATGGTGGGATGCGCGAATATTGCATCGCGTAGAGTTTGATACCCTACACCCGCCAACATGGCGGTCTGGACCGCAGCCAGCAGCTCGCTGGC
>JACMLT010000264.1 GCA_014379455.1 Nitrospiraceae bacterium | reverse complement strand
CATCCGGGCTCTCACGTCTCAAGGAATTGGCGCAGAATCTTTGGTGGAGTTGGACTCCGGAAGCCCGCCGGCTGTTCGAACACATCGATCCAACTCTCTGGGTATTGACCCACCACAACCCTGTCGAACTACTAGCCAAAGTCAGGCCGGACCGACTCATGCATCTTGCCGAAGATCCCTCGTATGTGAGGCTCTATTCTGCCGCCCTCAAGATGTTCGACGAGTACCGTCAGAACGGACACAGTTGGTTTAAAACACAGCACAGCGATTTGAAATCTCCCACCATCGCCTACTTCTCTGCTGAATTTGGTCTGCATCGGTCCATTCCCATCTATAGCGGGGGTCTGGGCATTCTCGCCGGAGACCATTGCAAGGAAGCCAGCGATCTCGGTGTGCCCCTGGTCGGAGTGGGATTCATGTACCCGCAAGGGTATTTTCGGCAACGGATCACGCCGGAGGGATGGCAGGAGGCGGCGTACGCCCCGTTCAATCAAGCAGAATCTCCGATTCATCCGGCCCTTACTCCGTCAGGAGACCCATGCAAGATTTCGGTCGAGATCGGGTCCCGGATCGTGACGGCAGTGGTCTGGAGAGTCCTCGTCGGGCGGGTGACCCTCTACCTCATCGATACGGACGTCCCCGAAAACAGTCCTGAAAATCGGGCGCTGTCGGCTCGACTGTATGGCGGCGATCAGGAGATGCGCCTCTGCCAGGAGTTTCTGTTGGGTATCGGCGGTGTCCGCATGCTTCGCGCCTTGGGCATTGCACCGACGGTCTGGCATGCCAATGAGGGCCACTCCGCCTTCCTCACCTTGGAGCGCATGCGCGAATTGATCCAGAAGGGAGCGACGCACGCGGACGCCAGCGAGACCATCCGCCGGAGCACGGTGTTTACGACCCATACACCGGTGCCGGCTGGTCACGACGTATTTCCCCATCATCTTATGGACCGATACTTTGCCGGCTATTGGGAACAGTTGGGCCTTTCACGAGAAGACTTTCTCCGCCTCGGAGATACCCCAGAGTCCCAGGGCCAAGGCTTCAACATGACGGCGCTCGCTATCCGGCTGTCCGCCCATGTAAACGGGGTCAGTCGTGAACATGGGCAGGTCTCGCGAGAGATGTGGCGCCATCTGTGGCCGGGCCTTCCAATCGAGCGAATCCCGATCCGCAGCGTGACCAACGGCATTCATGCACCGACTTGGATCGCGCCGGAACTCACCCAACTCTACGGAAAGTATCTCGGCCCCGAGTGGGCGGAGAAATGCGACGACGCCGCGATGTGGCAACGGGTCCTGGATATCCCCGACCAGGAACTCTGGGCCGTACGCCAAACCATGAAACGAAAACTCATGAGCTTCATCCGGGAACGTGCGAGGAGCGGCTGGATGCAGGGGCATCTCCAAGCCTCACAGGTCATCACGCGCGGCACGTTGCTCGACCCCGAAGCACTCACCATCGGTTTCGCCAGACGTTTTGCCACCTACAAGCGAGCGACCTTGTTGTTCCGTGATCTTGAACGGCTGAAACGCTTGCTCCATAACCAGTGGCGGCCCGTCCAATTAATCTTTTCCGGTAAAGCTCATCCAGCCGATGAGCCTGGTCGCTATTTCATTCATGAGGTGCTGCGCTTTTGCGACGACCATAAATTGGGCGGCCACGTCGCCTTCCTAGAAAACTACGATATGCACATGGCAAAATTTCTCGTTCAAGGGGTCGACATTTGGCTCAACACCCCGCGGTTTCCCTTGGAGGCGAGCGGCACGAGCGGGCAAAAAGCCGCGCTGAACGGCGTCATCAATCTCAGCGTCCTCGATGGATGGTGGAAAGAAGGCTACAACGGCGCCAACGGATGGGGCATCGAACCCTTAATGGGAAACCAAGACATCGAGGCCCAAGACCAACATGACGCGCAACAGCTCTACAGCATACTGGAACAAGAAGCCATTCCCCTTTACTATCGGCGAGACCTCGACGGGATCCCCCGCGGCTGGTTGCAGCTCATGAAGGAAAACCTTCGGACCAACGCCCCCCGCTTCTGCACCAAACGGATGGTCAAGGAGTACGTTGATACGATGTATGCGCCCGCCATGGTGATCGCGCCCTCGACATGGTAACGGGCCGGTCGGCAATTCGTGACACGTAAAACGTTAGACGTGAAAAGTATCAAATGGAGTGGCTGCCCTGCCACCGCACGGGTACGAGTGCTCCTGCTACTCACACTCCTCTCAATCCTCTCAATCCTCGCAAGCCCTCCCCTTGCAAATACAGCCGCGCCAGCGGTGCCGACTGGCTCACCCCTCGAACAGGAGGCCACAGCCGCATTCAACCGTGCCGAATACGACCACGTCTTGAAGCTCTGGTATTCGATTCCACCCGACGCCACGGCATCGAAGCCGCTCGTCCGCCTCGCCTTCCAGAGTTCTCTCAAGCTGGGGCGGCCCGAAGAAGCCCTTACGCTCTATCAACGGCTCATTCCTACGGGTCAGCCGGACGATCCAGCCCTGCTGCGCCCCTTAGCACTCAGCTTTCTCACCAGCCATGTCCGCGACACGCAAGAACATGTGCGGATCGAGGCCTATGCGATCCTGGCTGAACTCGGCCTCTCAGACATACAGGCCATCCTGGAAGATGGCCTGCTCGATGCTTCAGTTCTCGTACGTGCTCGTGCCGCGGACGCCATCGGTAAAGCCGGCCTCGCAGGAAAGTCTGGCCCGTTGCGACGCGCGCTGAGCGATGCGACCCCACCCGTGCGAATTGCCGCCATGAACGCGCTCAGTGAGGCCCATGTCACCGACATCATGCCCTACCTCATCGAAGTCGCAAGAAGAGACGACGGGCCGGAAGGCATCTTCGCGTATGCAGCCCTGTACAGACTCGGCAAACAAGACATGCTGACCGACATTACCGGAGCAGCGACACTTCCCGAGCCCGATGTCCGCATGGCAGCGTTGGGAGTCTTGGGGCGCTTGAAACGCCCATCGAGTCTGTCGGTCCTGAGCCAGGGTGTGTACGATCCTGAACCATCGGTTCGCGCGTTCGCCGCCGGCGCCTTAGGAGACTACGGACAAGGCGGTGGTGTGGCTCCGCTCACCCATGCACTCGGGGATGAAATTGCACGCGTGCGTGCCGTCGCAGCCCAAAGTCTTGGGAAGCTAGGCATTC
The DNA here is from genome assembly GCA_014379455.1 of Nitrospiraceae bacterium. GTDB lineage: Bacteria > Nitrospirota > Nitrospiria > Nitrospirales > Nitrospiraceae > Palsa-1315. Next base: position 3,885 of record JACMLT010000264.1, on the reverse strand, counting down.
GAGAGAATCTTCCATTGCTGCGGGCGCTTACGCGCGATGCCAGTATGCAGGTGCGGGCCAGCGCGACTGAAGGGCTGCTGAGGTTGGGTGATACATCGGCCATTGCGCTCGCCGCGGACTTGGCCAAACACCCGGACCCCTCGATCCGAACAGCGGCCGCCCATGCACTGGGAGCGACCGCTGACAAAGAAGCCGTGACAATCTTGCAGACACTTCTGCAAGACAAACAGCCACAACCACGTCTTTTTGCGGCGAAGGCTTTAGGCACAACCGGCGCACCAGTGATGCCGTTGCTCAAAATAGCCTTGCAAGACACGGATATCGCCGTCAGACTTGCTGCAGCAGGCAGTCTACTCCAACAACTCCGCCGTTCCATACCCGCGCCCAAAATGCGTCAGTCCAAGAGATAATGTCATGTGGAAGTTTTTTGCCATTCTGATCCTGACCGCCGCATCGTTCGGTCTCGGATTTTATTTCGGCCAACGCCCTCTCGGCACGTTGCAACAAACGGTCTCGCACCTGCAACAGTCGCTCAAAGACACCTCACGCAATATCATCGACACCACGATGGGAATCGAGAAAGACCTGCGCAGGCGGCAAGGGCTGCTGGACGCCAAATCACACATGGTGCAGGCGAAGTCAGAACTGTTCGATAAGAATCTTGGGGAAGCGGCCAAGCAACTTGGCGAGGCGGCCGACACGCTGGACAATGCCACGAAGGGTGCGAAGCAGGATGAATCAATCCTCGCCATACGGTCACTGACCGGAACGCTTCGAGAAGTGCGACTGGATGTGTCGATGGGGAAATCGGTGTCGATCAAGAAACTCGACGAGATTCAGAGGGAGGTTGACCGGCAGCTGAATAGATAACCTCTGGCAGGATGCTCAAAAAGGCTGTCAGCAAGGCCGCAGCGAGCGAAGAGGCGAGGCGTACGCTTCGATACGTTGAGTCTCTGAGCGATGCGAGAACGATGCTGGCGGATTTTTTCAGCGTCCTGCGGGTTGCTTCTTCCACTTCGCCAGAATCCGCTCCACCCGCATCCGAACAACCATATCGGGATCCTTCATCAACGGCTTAATCGCTTCGCGGCCTCGGTCGTCGCCAATCGCCTCGAGCGCCGCCGCAGAGGTCAATCGTGTAAACCAATCGCTGTCGGAGAGCATGTCGATCAGCGGGTCGATCGCCTCAGCATGTTTGATCCGTCCTAAGGCCAGCACTGATTGCTTTCGAACATTCTCGTCTTTGTCTTTCAACGCGGCGACCAATCGTGGCAACGCCGGCTGCCCCAGCTCGACCAACGCGTTGAGCGCATCGTCTTTGAATTCGTCGTTCCGCAACTGCACCATGAGCGGATCAAGTACACGCTCGTCACGAATCTTCCCTAACGCGGCAATCGCATACTTCCGCACGTCCCAATCGCGGAGCAGCTTGACCAACAGTTCAACAGCGGGAGAACCGATCTGCCCCAATCCCTCGATCGCAACTTCACGAACTTGCCAGTCACCATCGCGCAACGCACGACCCAGCGGTTCCACGCAACGCTCATCCCCCATCTCCCCGAGCGTAATGGCGGCCTCGCGACGGACCACCCAATCAGCATCCTTGAGCAGGTCGATCTGAATCTCGATTTCATCTTTGACCTTCTCTTCTTCAAGGACAACCTGCTCCGTCGATTCTGCTGTCAGCTCGACCGGTACCGGGTGCTCCCCTGTAAACTCCGCCGCCACCTGATCGGTCAAGGCGTCGGTCACCGTGTCCGCAACGGCAGGGGTCGCGCCCTCTTCTGTAGGTCGTGATCGTTCCATTCGTACTACCCTAACAATTCATTCGCCCATCAACTGCCCCAACAGAGGGACTACTTCGCGGCAGGAGCGGCAGCTTTTTTGCTCGTTGCATTCTTCTTGCGCAGCGCGACCGTACGCCGTTTTCGTTGTGTCCGCCGCAACCGTTTTCTCAGTGAACGCAGGGCCTCGTCCTCTTTAGGATTCTTGTTGTCGGTCAATTTCGCCGCGACCTTCTTTTTGAGTCTGGTTTCGTCCGATTCACCTGCCGTTTTTTTCGCCATCCGGATTCGGGCCTCCCTGTCTACCTCGTTGATCACATTGACTATCGGCTCACAGCGGGAACCGCCAGTCTAGTAGAGAGATTCACAGCCTGTCAACCGGAGCTTTTGCTACACGTACCGCTTCTTTTTCTAGCGGAACAGGACGTGAGGCCTACGACTGACACAGACTCCACCCCACAATGGCACATCCACGGCAGCCGCCCAATGTGAATTGACACATTCGCCCCCTCGTCTCTAGAATGCCAAAATGATAAATGATCGCTTCCTGAAAGCCTGCCGGCGTGAGCCGGTTGATTGCACGCCGGTCTGGTTCATGCGTCAGGCCGGCCGGTATATGGCAGAATATCGTGCCCTCCGCGCAAAGCATTCGATCCTCGAACTATGCAAGACGCCTGAGTTGGCGGCGCAGGTCACGCTCCAGCCGATCGATCGCTTTCCGCTCGATGCGGCCATCATTTTCGCCGACATCTTGTTGCCGTTAGAACCGATGGGGCTCAGCCTGGAGTTCGCGGCAGGCGAGGGGCCGGTTATCCATAATCCGGTACGAAACCAGGCGGACGTCGAACGGCTCACAGTCATTGACGGGAGCGAACTCGAGTATGTGGCCGAAGCCATTCGTCAGGCTCGGCGCGCCCTGAACGGGCGGGTGCCGCTGATTGGATTTGCCGGGGCGCCGTTTACACTCGCCAGTTATGCGATCGAGGGCGGAAGCTCGCGGAATTATCTCCTTACCAAGCAGTTGATGTATTGCGAGCCAAAGGCGTGGCATCAACTCATGGACAAGTTCGCACGGGTCATCACCGGCTATCTACGGCGGCAGATCAAGGCCGGCGCGCAGGCCATTCAGTTGTTCGACAGTTGGGTGGGCTGCCTCTCGGTCAGCGACTATGTCGAATATGTGATGCCGCATGTCCAATTGATTTTTGAGGGGCTGAAGCGGGAAGGCGTGCCGATGATTCATTTCGGCACTGGCACTTCGGCCATGCTGCCTCAGATGCGAGAAGCGGGTGGGGATGTCATCGGAGTCGACTGGCGCATTCCTCTCGATGAGGCCTGGGCAAGGGTGGGACATGACGTGGCGGTGCAGGGCAATCTCGATCCCCTCACGTTGTTTGCGCCATTGCATGAAATCGAACGGCGCGTGGAAGATATTCTGCGCCGGGCCGGCGGTCGTCCGGGACATATCTTCAACCTGGGCCATGGAATCTTGCCCACGACTCCCATTGAACATGTCGCCGCGACCATCGACATGGTGCATAAGTTGAGTCAACGCTAGTGCCAATAGCATACCGCCTATGTTGAATAATTCGGTTCCACTCGCTGGCACGGAGGTTTCTGTGCTGAGCGCACACGAATCCTCCCTCTGTCCTACCTTGTGAACAATCTTCGAACAGTCGCCGTCATCGGTGGAGGGATCTCCGGTCTCTCGACCGCCTTTGCCCTTCACGAACAGGCTGCTGCTGCCGGCATCCCGATCCGTTGCACAGTGGTCGACGCCGCACCCGATTGGGGAGGCAAGATCATCACCCATCGAGTCGGCAATCTCGTCACAGAGGCAGGACCTGATTCCTTCCTGTCCCAGAAACCGGCCGGTATCGAACTCTGCTCGAAGTTAGGGCTGACCGATCAGCTCATCAACACCAACGAGACCAGCAAGAGAGCCTCTGTCTACTCGCGCGGACGCCTGCATGAACTTCCAGAGGGGTTAGTCGTCATCACCCCCAACCAGCTCGGTCCCTTTCTCCGAAGCGGCCTCTTGAGTTGGACGGGTCTTGCGCGAATGGGGCTAGATCTGGCCGTGCCTGCGAAACGGTCGCTG
>JACMLT010000026.1 GCA_014379455.1 Nitrospiraceae bacterium | reverse complement strand
CGTTGTCGCCACTGACCAGCAAGGGAGTAGGAGCTGCGATTCTCCTGAACCACAACAACTTGCGTTGGCAATCTCAAGAGCACGTTGATGTGTCATACGGCACATCTCGTGCGCCCTAATAGCTGCCAGCCCCCCTCAAAGCCGATCCTCCGGGTTCTCACGCCACATTCCACATCGAAGAGCAGAAATCTCAGGAACCTGGTGCATTGCTATACGCCGTATGTGGTCGGTCAAGGGCCATGCAGGTAACATATAATGAGGATGTTCAAAAAGCCCGTCAGCGAGGCCGCAGCGAGCGAAGATCGGAGGCGTAGCATTCTTCACCTGCCCATCCCGAGCTGCCCAAACAGCTCGTTTCCCAAGTAGGCTACGTTGAGGATGCTTTCGAGGCGAGAACGATGCCTGGTGCAAGGCGCGTCTCGGAGCGCCAGGGTTGGGTGGGTGAGAAAAGAGGTTTTTTCAACATCCTCACTCCCCGCTACCCGCCATGTCGTCGATCAGCGGCCTATTGATATCGGTGCAACCGAAGCAGATGGTATCGAAGAGGGTCTCGGCGTCCGCGACAAAGTTCTTTTCGTCGGTGAGTTTATCGGCCATCACCTGGGCATGGCAGGTATCGCAGAGCATCATTAGCCCGCGTGATACGCCTACTGTTTTTCTTCCTATGCTCGCAGCCATAATGTCTCCTATACCGCCCCTTTCTGCCTTGCCAGCCAAAAGTCTTCCGCTTCGAGATCGATTCCGCACACGGCACATTCGTAGACCTTCTCGTCAGCCGGAAGTTGGATCTCCGTTCGATCGATTCGCCCACGACAGACATGATAGAACCGCCCGCGCGCGTCTTCGTCATCTAACGGATCACTCTCATATATCAACACCATCAGGCGACTCTCCCCTATCTATACAGTGGCCTGAGTATACTGGGGGACAAGTCCCCTGCGCAACGGCCAGATATCTGTTAGCTGGATGCTCAAAAAGGCCGTCAGCGCGGCCGCAACGAGAACCTTCCGACTCCTTAATACCTCACTTAAGGGGAGTGGCCGAGGCTGCCCTTTACTGCGCGCATCGAACGAGCACATTTTTTCGTGCGCGTTCTGCGCGCAAGAAGGGCACCTGGCCGCTCCCCGCTCCATTTTTTAGCGTCCTGTTACTAGACTTGGAATTGGGCGTCGTATAACCGCGCATACACCCCTTCGTGCCCAATCAACGCCTCATGTGTCCCGTCTTCAACGACTCGGCCGTGATCCACGACAATGATGCGATCGACGCCATGGATGGTGGAGAGGCGATGGGCTATGATGATCGTCGTCCGCCCTTTCGTGAGGTCGTCCAGCGCCTCACGAATCTTGACTTCGGTCTCTGTGTCAATATTGGATGTGGCCTCATCGAACATCACGATCGGAGGATCCTTCAGAATCACGCGGGCGATCGACACGCGCTGCCGCTGCCCGACGGAGAGCTTGACCCCGCGCTCTCCGATCCAGGTATCGTACCCCTCAGGAAGGGCCATGATGAAGTCATGCGCACGTGCGACCTTGGCCGCCGCCTCGATTTCGTCTTGCCCGGCCCTAAGGTCGCCATAGAGAATATTCTCTCTCACCGTACCATTGAACAAGAAGGGCTCTTGCTGAACCAGCCCGATTTGACTGCGGAGAAAGGCCAAGGAAACATTGCGGAGATCGTATCCATCGACAGTGATGGATCCCTGTGTCACATCGTAAAACCGCATCAATAACTTGAGCGTTGTGCTCTTGCCCGCTCCGCTCGGACCCACTAACGCCACGCGCTCGCCAGCACGGACTGCTATCGTGATATCGGTCAAGATCGGCGTATCCTCTCGATAATGAAACCCGACGTGCTGAAAGGCGACCTCTCCTCGCAATCGCGAGGCCGGCACCTGAGCGTTCGGACGATCTCTGACCTCCGGAACGAGATCGAGCACTTCGAACACGCGTTCACTTGCGGCCAAGGCATGCTGCAACATGTGATTGACGGAGTGAATCTGATTGATCGGGACATAGAACAGCGCAAGATAGGAGATGAACATCACAAGTTCGCCCACGGAAAGACGATGCTCTAACACTTCAGTGGTGCCGAACCACAGCACCATGGCCCCGCCAAGGCTCCCGATCAGCATCATGCCTGGGGAATAGTAAGACCAGAGGAACATGGCCTTCAAGGTATCTTGCCGGCAACGATCGCTCTTCCGATCGAATCGCTCCTGCTCGTAGGGCTGGCGATTGAAACCCATCGTCTCTCTGATGCCTGCCAGCATGTCTTGCAAGAGGGCGTTCAGTTCGGCCGACCCCTTTCGAATCGCGCGATAATGCCCATGGACACGTTTGGTGAATAGGGCTGCTCCCACGATCAAGAGGGGAATCGGCACAAGCGCCAACAACGCCAGCTTCCAATTGAGCATGAACAGCATGATCATGATCCCGGTCAGCGTCAGCCCGGCCGTAATGATCTCTTCGAGCCCGTCGACGAAGATGCGCTGCATGTGCTCGGTATCGTTTAACACTCGCGACATGATCTCGCCCGTCGGGCGATTCTCGTAGAAACTGATCGACAATCTTTGAAGCGCCGAGAATACCTGGACGTGCAGGTCGTGCACGACCTGCTGCTCCAGCCCATTATTCAGCCTGATCCGCATCGACCCGCAGAGGTTCCGCAACACATAGGCGGCACAGAGCGCGAGAAATACCCATACCAGGAGCTGGGTCTTACCAGCTTGGATTACGTCGTCGATGATGACTTTGATCAGCCACGGAGGGATGAGCTCAAACGCGGTCGCGAGCCCGGCGAACACGAACGTGCCGACCACCATGGAACGATGCGGGCTGAGATACTGGAGCACTCGAAGCAGAGTTTTCACAGGTACAGGGTCTTCACGGCAGGTAAGCTAAATAACGGGAACAGGATCGTCTTGCCAGTACTTACTAAACTCTGGGAGCTGCGTGATCGTCGACATATCGGTCATCCGATCCAAGAATACCTTGCCGATCAGATGATCCATCTCGTGCTGAATACAGACGGCATAGAGACCGGTTGCTTCGAAATCCATCGATTTACCATGGCGATCCAATGCCTGTACCCTCACCACTGAGGGCCTCGTGACCTTTCCTCGCAGCCCATCCACACTGAGACAGCCTTCCCAGTTTTCGACTTGCTCAGGACCATAGAAGACGATCTTAGGATTGATGAGGACCGTTTGAGGAAATCCATCCTCCCCTTCACACCCCATGACGACCAATTGAATCGAGCGAGATACCTGCGGCGCCGCCAAGCCTATCCCTGGTTCGTCCAACATCGTCTCAATCAGATTGTCGATGAATTGCTGTATGTCGTATGTACGGATGTTGCGAAGATCGACCGGGCCCGCAATCTGGCGCAAGACAGGGTTCCCAAGCTTTGCAATCTGGAGCGTAGGCATAACGCGAATCGACCATCCTTCTTACATTGCGTGACGGGGGTGTAGACCTACAAAATATAACATAGGAATTTTCGCCCCCGCAAGGCGTGCGGAAGGACGAACTGAGTAAGAGAAACCCATTCTATCCGGGTCGGGGGTGTCATCGAACCCGCCCAGGCCGTTTCGGATCCGACATTTCAAAACTATCCTTCTGACCGCTCCACCATTCTAACCATTCGGTCGCCCACTCTTGACGGTCTTGTTTGGTCGACGTCTCCCAATCGTGAAACTCCGTTTCATGTCGGGTCAGAATCCAGAGTGACTGCACTGCTGAAAATGCGACAAATCGCTCTTCATCCGCAATCATCCCGATCAGAACTGGGATCACCGTTTTCTCTCTGACATACCGAGCCTCAAATGCAGCGGCCTTTCGGATCGACGAGTTCTGATCGTGTGCCATCGACTCAATGGCATCGACAACTTTTGCCCCATCCAATCGAACGGCCACTCTCAAGGCATGTTCACGAACTCGTGGGATTTCGTTCGACTCCTTGGCCGCAGCGACGAGAGCAGGAACCGCCGAAGCTGCCTTCAACATTGAAATCGTTTCAATCGTATTGTAGCGAATGCGCGGTCCCGCCATCGTCAAACCTTTGATCAGGACCGGTACCGATGGTTCGCCGAGATGCATGAATTCGCCCATGGCCCAAAACTCTTGCGCTCCTTCCAACAATGGTAGGAGCGCTTCCGCCCGCTGAGCTTCTTCAGCCGTCAAGGATTTTGTATTCTGGGGAACGGATTCAGCGGATAGGTCCTGTCCCTTCGGAGGCGCCTCGTAAGGCACTTGGACAGGGGTGACCCAGCCTTTTCCGATCGGCTCAGCCGATAGGGTCGGAACCATTCCTACCAACACAACGAAGAAAGCGATTCCCCAAGAATGAAAATATTGTTGCCGCACGGTCATCCCTTCCCCTCCCCCATCACGATCGCACATATTGTCGCGCAAGCAAGAATATTCTCATCTCCGGAGCACATAGGCCTTCTCCAATCCACTCCAGCGCTTTCAAGATCAGCGATAGAGCCCACAACAGACGACGAGGATACTGCACTGGCAGACTACCCCAAAATTCTATCTGCGCTGTTCGCGACACCCGTGAAGCGTGACGTGGAGGATATTTGAGGATCTGATGAATTCTGAACATTCAACAGGTCGATAGTTTCAGGAGCCGCTTCCAACCTGACATATGCAAAGGTGGACTCATGGGGAGGGATCGACGGCACAAGCTCACCAGACTCAGAAATCGAGTCCCACCTTAGCGTTGGATGCTCGAAGATGCTTGCGGACCCTGACTTGCTCATGATGCTTGCGCAAGAGCTGCCGCCGAATGACGTCACGATCTTCAGCCACGATACGCACCAATCGATCGACATCCTCTGCATGCTCGCGGACCAATTCGGACAATTTTGCCATTTGGCTTTCAAGATGCTCGACCCGCCGGAGCGCATCGACACTGCGATCCACAGCCGGCTTTTGAACCGCCTTCTGCCTCACCAGCGACGTGACCACTACATCCCGCTTCATGCTGACTCCTTTGCTCGAATACTCACCAATTTTCGGAGACTATTCTGCGTAGTATCGTCTCAGATTCTCACGTTGTCAACGAGTATGCTTTCTTTCTATTTCTTCAGCGTCCTGATACAATTCGCCGCAATGCACAACATGTTCACCATGTTACTGGCTGGCGGGAAAGGCGAGCGTCTTCAGCCCCTCACTGAGCATCGGGCCAAACCGGCGGTTCCCTTCGGCGGAAAATATCGTATTATCGATTTTACGCTCAGCAATTGCCTCAACTCGGGGCTTCGAAACGTCGCCGTCCTCATCCAATACAAATCCCACTCGCTCGACCGCCACATCCGCACAGGCTGGAATATCTTGAATGCCGAGCTCGGCGAATTCATCGCCTCGATTCCGCCCCAGCAGCGGATCAGCGAAGAATGGTACCAAGGGACCGCTGACGCGGTCTATCAAAACCTGTTTCTGCTCGACGCCGAACAACCGGACTATGTACTCATCCTGGCCGGTGACCATATCTACAAGATGAACTATATGGAGATGTTCCATTGGCTGCTCGCCAAGGGCGCCGATGCCGTAGTCGGCGCGATCGATATCCCGATCGAAGATGCCCATCGATTCGGCGTCATCCATGTGGATGAAGATTTTCGGATTACGGACTTCATCGAAAAGCCGGCTCATCCGCCGTCAATTCCCAACGATCCGACCCGCGCTTTTGGCTCGATGGGCATCTATCTGTTTCGCACGAAGGTCCTCCGCGAGCAATTGATTGCCGATGCCCAGGAGGGTGGCAGTCATGACTTCGGGAGAAACATCATTCCGCGAATGATTCGCGATCGACCTGTCTACGCCTACAAATTTGTCGACGCGAACAAGAAAGACCTGAAGTACTGGCGGGACATCGGCACCTTGGACGCGTATTGGGAAGCGAATATGGATCTCGTGGCGGTGGATCCCCTTTTCAATCTCTACGACCAACAGTGGCCGATTCGAACCTATCAAGGGCAATTTCCGCCGGCCAAATTCGTCTTCTCGCAAGACTATCAAGGCGGCAGAATGGGCGTGGCGCTGGATTCCATCGTCTGCGGCGGCTGCATCATCTCCGGCGGCCGGGTACAAAACTCCGTACTGTCGCCGAACGTTCGTGTGCAAGACCATGCGGATGTGCGTGAATCAATTATCATGGAAAACGTCGTCATCGGCGCACAGAGCCGGGTCAGACGAGCCATCATCGACAAGGACGTCATCATCCCGCCCAATTCAGAGATCGGGTATAACCGAGAGGCCGACGCCCAACGATTTACCGTCACCGAATCCGGCTTGGTCGTGATTGCAAAGGGAACGAAACTGCATGCCCCCCTCGATTCATCCGGTTGATCTGATTATCGCTCTTCGCGACAAGCACTTAACCCCTGCCATCGTATTCCTCACGTCGCGCCGTGCGTGTGATGAAGCGATGCAGGCCTTCGACCATAGCCACATCCTCCTCCCGCCGCCTCGTCAGCAAGCCATCGCCGACGTGCTGGAGAAGGTCATCGCCCAATATCCTAGCATTGCTGAGCACCCACTCATTCCGACCGTCCAACGCATCGGCGTGGCCGCGCATCACGCAGGTCATCTGCCCTCATGGAAAATCGCGGTGGAAGAATTGATGCGTCATGGCTGCCTTGATGCCGTCTTTGCCACGACCACACTGGCTGCCGGAGTCGACTTCCCTGCGCGAACCGTCATCATCACGCAGTCCAGCATCCGCAAGTCGCGCGACTTCATGGACTTGACGATCGGCGAGGTGCAGCAGATTGCAGGCCGCGCAGGACGCCGCGGAAAAGATCTCGTGGGCTTCGCCATCGTCACCCCCTCGCCCTATATCGATCTGAACGTATTAACCAAAGGGTTCACCGGCCATCCGGAAGCGATCAACAGCCAATTCGTCATTAGCTATCCCATGGTTCTCAACCTCTTGAAAGCGCATCCCCTGGATCAGATCCAGCCGATCCTGGCCAAGAGCTTTGCGCAATTTCAGCTCAACCAGCGCGCCGAAGTCCTGGAACGCAAACTGGACGATCTGCGCGATCAGATGGAGCCATTCGGACCACGCGTGTGCACCGACTGGATCACAGAATGGCAGACCTTTGATCATGTCCGCCGGCAGAAATCGCACCGTGCCCCCGTCAGGAAACACGAACCACCGGAAGTCGCCGCACGTTTTCACTTTCTCACCCCCGGTCGCGTGGTGGGATTCGGTCGCACCCGCGGCGTTGTGCTAAGACAATATCGCAGCAAGGGACAGAAGAGCCCGATGATCACGGCACTGCGTCTCGGCGGAGGCATTACCGAATCTCCTGCCTCCACCGTGACCGAAGTATCCGACCGTGTCCTCGAATGCGTGGACGCGCCGGTTTATCCCTGGTGCACGCCGGAAAGTGTGGAGGAATTACTCCATCACCTGGAAGAATTGCCTGGTCGGCTGCCAGAGCTTCCCATCTTGATTCCGAAGGACGATGAACCCATTCCTGACGCTATCGTGCAAACCCTGGGCGACTTTGCTTGCCCCGCCTGTCCTTCGCGTTCCGCCTGTCAGATGGACTATCCCCTCGCCTCCAAGCTTCGGCAGGAACAGCATCGACACGTGAAATCAATCCAGGCTCTGCGCACAAGTCTCTGGCACCGTTTCCAGGAGAAGATCGATGTCCTACAGCAGTTCGGCTACCTCACACCGACAGCCCATCTAACCGAGGACGGCGAATGGGCCCGGCTCATCCGCATCGACCACTCGCTGCTCATCACGGAGTTGCTCCGGGCCGATGCGTTCAACGGGGCCGATCCCGCCATGCTGGCGGCCGTCATGTCGAGTATCTCAAACGACGACGATCGCCCCGGCGCCTTTCCTCGTGTCAGTTCAGGGCTGGCTTCATTGCTCGGACAGGTACGAAAACTCGCTTCGTCGCTCTCGCCGCATGAAGATCCCCCACTCTTACGGGCCGATATTGCCGCCGTAACCGAGCGGTGGATCGGCGATCCTGGCCTGACCTGGATTGGTCTCTGCAAGAGTACCACGATGGCTGAAGGGGATATCTATCGCCTCCTAGCACGCACCTTAGAATTCCTGTCACAGCTGCACACGCTCAAGGGCACACACCCAGGATTGGCAGACACCGCCTCACGCGCCATTGCCGCCCTGCGACGAGGTGTGCTGGAGGAATTGCCGTGATGTGTCGAAAGTCAGAACGTCAAAAGTTATCAAGTCTCAGAGAGACTTTCGCCCTGATGACTTTCAAACTTGAAGGACTATCTTACAAACCATGACAACCGAGGAACTCGAACAACTGCTGGCTCAGCAACCGATCGCACTCTTGCACCGTCTGGCGCGCGGGCGTGTTCAGCGGCATTTTCGCGCAGGCAAACGCCGCTTGATCGAGGTCTTACTGCGCCACTCCGCTGAGAACCGCCCGGGCTTTGAGTCTGACCTGATGACCTTGATCGGCGAACAACAGGCCCGTCCCGCGTTATCGCCTCCTCAAGCCCCCGCCGT
>JACMLT010000263.1 GCA_014379455.1 Nitrospiraceae bacterium | reverse complement strand
TACAGCGCGTCGCGCCCTTCCAGACGACGCGGCGAGCCCTCGGGGGCGAACGGGAATTCGGTCAGGATGTTCTCATCGGCGAGGGCAACCCAGCCCTTGATGTCCTTTGACACGAAGGTCTCTACGCTGCGCCTCGCGAGCTCTACGGCGGTTGGCTTGTCGGTCATGTTCACTCCAATCGTGATTCAACCTGTCGTGGGTTCCATCTCGCCTCGAGTCATCATGCTCTTGGCGTTGCGTTTCGCCCATCGACTGGGTTGATTCTCTCAATGCACGCGACGGCCCATACTTCAAACAAGACCTGAAGTCCGAGATTTTCTGCCGTATTCGCTATTGCGGTGCCGCGATATATCGTGTCGCGGGCAGAATCTCGATAGACTGACACGAAATAGCGTGTCGAGCGTTAGCGACAGCGCACCTGTGAGCGCCTGACCGGATGGCCTACCCAAGCAGTCTCTCGCCTCGCTCCTGAATGTCTTGAAGGAACATCCTTACCAATTGACCGTCGAACCAGACATCAACCAGGCCCATATCATCCGGTTCGACTCATAGATGTATCAGCGAGCCCGCTGGTACTGTCGTGAATTGCTTCCGGCCGCCGTTCTCATCGAGCTGAACCGCTGTCGTCGGCCTATTAAGAACGAAACACTTCATGGTTTAGGTCCGCAATTGCTCGACTTGTGCGGACCTCGAGTGCAGACAATCAGATGCGCAGAAAAGAGCGCACCCACCACCGACGATCCGCCCGAAGCGTGCCACGTCTTTCTCTCGATCCGTAGAATGTTGCATGCACCGGTGCATTCGGGGTGCCAAAACGCCTTGTTGCCGATGCGTGGCTCTTCCACGGCGCGTGGTCCGCCGAGCTATTCCCAACCGCGGCTATTCACACGAACGTTGTCTTCTTCGCGAGCGTCACGGGCTTCTTGCACGGCAGCCGGCACCAACTGATCACCCCGTACTCCTCCCGCATTGTGTGGAAGAATCCAGGTGACAAGTTGCGGTTTTCTTCGCGTTTCTATCCGGTTCGGGATGTGCTCTAGAATTGCCTTACGGGCCAAGGTCAGGAAATCGTGCGCTCGCGTTCAATGGGCATGTGTTGCCGGGGAGGACCGCGTGCAGCTTTCCGAGTACTCTCTCGAACCGCTCCGTGAGGACGCAGAGTTCGTTCTGTATCGGGCTCACGCGAAAGCTACTGAAGTCCAATCTGTCCTGCTGCTCACACCAACATCAACGCGGCCCAGCCCTGAAACACTGCAAAAGATCGATTACGAATACTCATTGAGAAATGAACTGGACTCGGCCTGGGCGGTGCGCCCGCTTGCCCTTTCTGAGCGCAGCGGACGAATGATGCTCGTACTGGAAGATCCTGGCGGCAAAACTCTGGAGGGTGTCAGTTTTGGGCCGATGCGAATGAAGCAGTTCTTAGTCTTCGCTGCTGGCCTGGCGGCAGCCATTGGCAAGTTGCACCGAAAAAAGCTGATTCATAAGGACGTCAAGCCAGCCAATGTTTTGGCAGATTCCGCTACGGGGCAAGTCCGGCTCATTGGGTTTGGGATCTCTTCCCGCCTTCGTCGCGAGCATCAACCCCCCGAAGCTCCTGAGTTCATCGCCGGCACCTTGGCTTACATGGCTCCGGAACAAACCGGAAGGATGAACCGCTCGATCGACTCGCGAAGCGACCTCTACGCCATGGGGGTCACGCTTTACGAGCTGCTGACCGGGAGCCTGCCGTTCCATGCGTCCGATCCGCTGGAATGGGTGCATTGCCATATCGCAAGACACCCGGTGCCGCCTCACGAACGAGCCGAGGGTGTGCCGCCAAGTCTCTCCGCGATTGTGATGAAGCTCCTCGCCAAAACTCCCGAGGAACGGTACCAGACGGCGTCGGGGCTGGAGCATGATCTTCGGCGTTGCCTCGCTGAGTGGGACGCGCATGGGCACATTGCGGATTTCCCACCCGGCCAGCACGATACTCCAGATCGTCTGACCATCCCCGAGCGATTGTACGGACGCGAACGCGAGGTCGAAACTCTGCTTGCCGCCTTTGGTCGTGTCGTAGCCGGCGGCAGGCCGGAGTTGGTGCTGGTTTCCGGCTATTCCGGAATCGGCAAATCCGCCGTGGTGAATGAACTACACAGGCCACTTGTTCCTCCCCGCGGCCTATTTGCATCGGGTAAGTTCGACCAATACAAGCGCGATATTCCTTATGCGACGTTGGCGCAAGCTCTTCAAAGACTTATCCGCTCACTTCTTGGTAAGAACGAACATGAGCTTAGCAGGTGGCGCCATGCCATTCATGAAGCAGTGGATCCGAATGGACAATTAATGGTCACTCTTGTGCCGGAATTGGAGGTGATTATTGGAAAGCAACCACCAGCCCCTGAACTTCCGCAGCAGGACGCCCAGCGCCGATTCCACCTGATCTTCCGTCGCTTTATCGGAGTGTTTGCGCGACCTGAGCATCCACTGGCTTTGTTTCTCGACGATCTCCAATGGCTGGACGCGGCCACCCTGGCCCTAGTGGAAGATCTGCTAATGCAGCCAGACTTGAAGCACTTGCTGTTGATCGGTGCTTATCGAGATAACGAAGTTGGCCCTACACACCCGTTACTGCGCAAACTGCGAGACATGCGCCAGAACGGAGCGGCACTGCAGGACATCGTGCTTGTGCCTCTCACTCGTGAAGACCTTGAGCAGTTGGTTGCTGACTCTCTCCACTGTGAACGGGCGCATGCTCGTCCGCTTGCGCGATTGGTCTTTGACAAGACGACAGGCAACCCATTCTTCGCAATCCAGTTTCTTACTGCACTTGCTGAAGAAGGCCTCCTCGCCTTCAATCATCTTGAGGGACGTTGGTTCTGGGACCTAGAGCGAATCCACGCCAAGGGGTATACAGATAACGTAGTGGATCTCATGGTCAGGAAGCTTAGCCGCCTTGTCCCTGAGACCCAGAATGCGTTGAAGCAGTTAGCCTGCCTCGGAAACGACGCAGAGTTCAGGACGCTGGGAATGGTTTACCAGGACTCGGCCGAGCAAATGCATGCCGCTCTTGCGGAAGCCGTCTCGAATGAGCTCGTTGTGCGCTTAAGCGACTCGTATCGTTTCCTTCACGATCGAGTTCGGGAGGCAGCATATTCTCTGATCCCGTCAGAGTCGCGCGCAGAGGCGCATCTCCGAATCGGCAGGCTCTTAGCATCACACACGCCACCAGACAAACTTGCAGAAGGAATCTTCGAGATCGTCAATCAACTCAACCCCGGCGCCCACCTCATCGATTCGATCTCCGAGCGTGAACACATCGCGAGCTTGATTTTGATTGCGGGTAAGCGTGCAAAGGCATCAGCGGCCTATGCTTCAGCGCTTCGGTACCTACATGCCGCGCAAGGATTGTTGGAAGACGAGACTTGGAAAAGCAACTACGCGCTTGTTTTCACAATTCAACTTCTCATAGCCGAGTGCGAACTGCTAACCACAGATATGGCGGCCGCGGAGAACCGCCTCTCCAGGTTGGCAGACAGAGCTGAGAGCGCACACGATGCAGCTCTCGTTACGCGTCTACGCCTGATGCTCTACACTGCTTTGGACCGCAGTGATCACGCCGCAGAAGTCTTA
>JACMLT010000262.1 GCA_014379455.1 Nitrospiraceae bacterium | reverse complement strand
TTATCACACATTCAATAAACCGACCGAAGTTCTCTTTCCCTTAGAGCACTCACTCGACAAGCACCCAGCCGAGACGTGGAAGCAGTACGGCTCGCTCTTCCGTAAACATGCAACATCGGTCATCACGCCCGAGTTGCTGGCTGCGCTGGCGCAAGTTGAAGGAGGAGGGAATCCGGTGGCGCGGACCTACTGGCGGTGGCATCTGACGTGGAACCCCTTGGGACTCTACCAACCGGCGTCGAGCGCGGTCGGCATGTACCAGATTACGGACGGGACCTTCCAGGAAGCGACGCGTTACTGCATCCATAACCATCGGGTGGTCGAGGACGGCCCGTGGCACAACCCGAATTCCTGCTGGTTCAACAGCCTCTACAGCCGCGTCGTACCGAGCCATGCCATCCAATTGACCTCGGCACTACTGGATCGACGCGTCGTGAGTACAGTGGGGCCAGGACGGATGGGCATGGTCACGCTCCGGCAAAAACAGAATTTGGCCGCCGTGATCCACCTTTGCGGAGCCGGAGCCGGCCACGCCTATGCCGCTCGCGGCTTCCGACTGACCTACCACCAACGGTGCGGCGCCCACGACGTGCGGGATTATCTCGCACGAGTCGACGCGATGACATATCAGTTCGCCCGACTAGCGGCCGCAAGCTAGCAGGCTGCTGAAAAAGTCTGCCAGCATCAATTCCCCACAGATAATCCAGTTACTGTCCCACTGATCGTAACAGATAGAAGATCGTGTCGGGCTTTGGTATCCTCGCCTGCACGAGATACGAACTCTCAGCCTGGAGTGATATTCATGGTTCACATCCGCCCCGCAACTGAAGCGGATTTTCCTGCCCTGCTTCATGTGCAGCAGGCTGCCTTTGGAGAGTACGCCAACGTCTACACCGTGAGCGGATGGACTACGGAAACCCTCGACAGCCTCAAGGAAGATGCCAAGGAGAAACAGATCTTCGTGGCGGAGGCGGAGGGAGCGGTGGTGGGATCGGTGCGCTTCTGGACCGTGGCCGGGGTGTGCATCATCCGGCTCTTATCCGTGAGTCCTGCCCACCAGGGCCATGGGGTGGCAAAATCGTTGATACGCGAGATCGAACGGGTCGCGACCGATGCCCATAAGTTCTTTGCCTGCACGATGCTGCGTACAGGCAGGAACATCCACCTGTTCATGAGTCTCGGCTACAAGGCCGAAACGATTCTCCCCGATCACTACGACCATCTGGATCTGATCTGTTTCGCCAAGTACCGCCCCGCAGGACGCTGAAAAATCTCGCCAGCTTCGTTCTCGCATCGTTCAGACCCTCAACGTACCCCAGAGGGTACGCCTCCGCGCCTTCACTCGCTGCGGCCTTGATGGGCGACCTTTTTGAGCATCCTGCGGGACTGTTCATCTCTTACGCCAAACGTGCAGACGCCTGAAACGCTACTATCTGGTGGCTGGTAGCGCTCGGAAGTGCTGAGACGAGAAGACAGGCTTGAGACTAGAGGTCGTTCGTGAGCATATCTCGTCTTTCGCTAGCCTGCATGATTAATGACGGTGTGTTGCACACGCGTGCAGATGCGGAGTGAGGCAGGCACTTGGAGACGTGAGGGCCTGAGGCATACTCGTGCAATATGGTGAAGAGATGAACGGCGAGACTGCCTGTCACAGCCGCGTCATAAATCATTCGGGTTAGACCACATCACGTCACACGGGTGACCCGCGTCGCTCGCCAGGCAATCGCTATTCCTACAAACAATAAGAGGGACGCGAGAAGAAACGGCGCGCCGGGAAGATGCCAACTGGCTTGTGCACCGATAAAGAGCGCGAAGGCTTGGGTGAAGAGGCCCGGTCCAATGAGGCCGGCGATCCCGGAGAGCCCCGCAATAGCCCCTTGGAGCTGACCCTGTTCGGAGCTGCTCACGCGGCGGGACATAAACGCTTGCGCGGACGGACCGGCGAGACCCCAGAAGGCCATGATGGGAATCCCCGCACAATAGATCCATCCGTCGGTCGCCACACCGTAAACCGCAAAGCCCAGCGCGCCGCTGAGCAATCCGGTGAGGAGCGTCTTCCGCTCTCCAAAGCGGGCGATGAGCGGCCGCATGAGCAACCCTTGCACGATCATGGCGGTGACCCCGGCGCCGGCCAGCATGAAGCCGACCGCCTTCGTGTCCCACCCGTAGCGATAGCCGACATAGAGCACTGCCACGCTCGGCAAGACGGCATGCCCGAGGTACCCGAGAAACACCACCGCCGCGAGACTGAGGAGTTCGCGATGCGACCGCAACAGTCTGAACGAGCCGATCGGATTGGCCCGTTTCCAGGAAAAGTTCATACGCTTCTCGCGCGGGAGCGACTCCGGCAGAACGAAGAATCCGTAACAGGCGTTCACGAGACTCGTCGCTGCCGCGCCCCAGAACGGAAGCCGTGGGTCGACCACGCCGAGCAACCCTCCCAGGGCCGGACCGAGTATGAAGCCTAAGCCGAACGCCGCGCCGATCATCCCGAAGCTGGCGGCCCGCTTCTCCGGCGGCGTGACGTCGGCAATGTATGCCCCCGCCGTACTGAAGCTGGAGGCCGCGATGCCCGAGATAATTCGGCCCACGAAAAGCCACGTGATGCTGGGCGCGAGCGCCATGAAAATGTAGTCGAGGCCGAGGCCGAGATTGGATAGCAACACGATCGGCCGCCGGCCGAAGCGATCCGACAGCGCGCCTTGAATAGGCGAACAGACAAACTGCATGAGTGCCCAGGCCATGCCCATGAAGCCGTAGATTGAAGCGGCCTGCGCCGTGTCGCCGGACATGAAGTCTTCAACGAGCTTCGGCAACACGGGAATAACGATGCCGAACGAGAGCACGTCGAGCACGACGGTCATGAAAATGAAGCGGATCGCCGCCTGCCGCGGCTGAGTCGATGTAGACGCTGAAGCGATCGTCACCAGTCTGCGCCCAATCGATCGATGACGATCTGATGCACCACTGAATATTTTCCCAGAGTCGCCAAGTAGACGGCGGTTTCCGCCACATCGAACGGATCGATCTTCTCGCTGCGGAGAATGTCTTCCGACGAGGCATCGACCAATTCATCCGCCACGGCTCCCGGACAGATGGCGCTCACTTTTATGTGATGCGGGCGTCCTTCGTCGGCCAGCGATTTCGTCAACGCCATAATGCCATGCTTCGACGCGCTGTAGGCACCCGTCCCTGCCCAGGCCTGTACGCCAGCCACGCTCGACATGTTGATGATGAGCCCGCCGCCTTGCTGCTTCATCTGTCTGAACCCCGCCCGGCAACAGAAGAACGTCCCTCGCACATTCACATTCATGACTTCGTCAAACGAGTGTGTCGTCGTCTCAGCAAGCCGCCCGCCTGCAACAATGCCTGCATTGTTCACGAGAATGTCCAGCCGCCCATACCGCTTGACCGTCTCCTCGATCAGTCGTTCCACCTGGCGCTCATCGGCCACATCAGTTTGAATGGCCCAGGCCTCGCCGCCCTCTTTCACAATCTGTGCGACGGTCTGTTCACAGAGCGCCATCCGCCTAGCCGTGACAACGACATTCGCCCCTTCGACACCGAACCGTAGTGCGATGGCCTTGCCAATGCCACTGCTGCTCCCCGTCACAATCGCGACTTTGTTTTTGAGTCGTTGCATGGAATCAGGCTAATTGTCTGATGTGCTTATGTCGTCGTAATACTTTTCGCGATAGATAGGGCACAAGCCCTTTTTCTGAAGCAACGATGTGGCATCAGCGATCATCGCGCCATTCCCGCAGAGATATACGGCCAAATTCTTGACTGAGGTAATCCGCTCCTCGATCAGACGGAGCACGCGGCCCGACTCACCGGACCAACCTGGATCAGGGCGGGAAAGCGTGGTGACAGCCGTGAGAGTCGGCGTTCGCTTGGTCAATTCAGCCAGTTCCTCCTGATCATACAAATCCTGCTGGCTGCGCAAGCCCCAGAACAGCGTCGCCGATCTCGGGTTGTGACTTTCCGCGTTTGCCATCAGCATGGATCGGATCGGCGCAATGCCGGTTCCGCTGGCCACAAACAGCAGTTCTCGCTCCGGATCGTCTCGCAGATAGAAATGCCCCGCCGGTCCTTTGAAGTGCGTTTTCTCTCCTGCCTTGAGATGGAAGAGAAAGCCGGAGCCAGGACCACCCGATACCAGATTGAACAAGAGCGTGATGATGCCCGATCGGCTGGGTTGCGACGCGATGGAATAGGCCCGCGTGAGGAGGCGTCCGGTCTGCGGATCCGGCATCTCGAATGAGATAAACTGGCCGGGCTT
>JACMLT010000261.1 GCA_014379455.1 Nitrospiraceae bacterium | reverse complement strand
ACGACCCCGTGCTCGATGGTCCGCAGCAGTTCTTCGTCGGATTTCAGGAAAGACGAGAAACGGTGGAAATTGGCCGGTGCCACCTTGAGGGCCTGCGCGTCAGGTCCATCCCCCCAGCCTCCGAGACCGTGACACTTCTGGCAATGGCGCTCATACACGGCTTTCCCGCGCGTGGTATCGGACGGATACTCTTGCGCGTGGAGGAGAGGAGCGAACAGAAGACCGATGAGTCCCATGGTCAGGGTGGCTTTCATGTTCAGGGAGAAGGTCTGCATCACGCCTCCTAAACAGCATGCTCAAAATGATATCCCAGCAAGGCCGCAGGGAGCTCGGCGACCGAAGCGTACCCTTGGGGTACGTTGCAGGAAGACGGGCGACTGAGAACGACGCTGGGGGTCATTTTCAGCATGCTGTCAGCTTTTCTTGGTCGTGTGGGCCACAAACGACGTATACAGTTGCTGCACCTTGCTGCTGCCGCATTTCGGGCATGTCACGGTATTCGTTTCATGTTGCTTCAGCGTCAAGACCACCAACGATTCCTTCCCGCAGTCCAGACAGTTATAGTCGTACATGGGCATGACGGTCCTCCTTTTACAACGTCAAGGGCAGTGCTCAACCTTGACCTCGGCCTGAGTTTGCTCAGATTGATAGCAGCAAGCGATGTGCCGCCATGTGAACGGAGGGGTGGGTCTATTGGCACGAGCCAGGGGACTGTTTATTCGTGTCTCTGGCTGTCCCAGGCTGCTTCTCGCTTTGACTTCGAGTGGTGCATTTCTCCTCAGGGGGCTGCCTTGCAATGCAGCTGAATGCGCCAGTGACAGGCGGCGGTCTGAGGCGCATGGACAGATATTTCAATGTCTTTGTCTGTCTTCTCACTCCTGGCCTTGTGTCCCTTACCGGGTATTGAGTTGGAACGTGACTTGCGAGGCTGAGGTGTATGCCGACGCTGAAAAAGGATTCTCTTGAGCAATATCTGCAGTCTCGCTTCGGTCCTGGCGTCACGTTACTGTCGTATGAGGTGATCGGTAAAGCCAGTTCGAAGGGGGCGCAGAAACAGTATGGCTATGGCACGCCGGTCAAGTTGACGTTCCGCGTTGGCCATCGTGTGCAATCGGCTGTGCTTGAAACGATGAAACCAGGCCCGTTCGGCCATGAACACCCTGCGGACCGGGCTCAGGCGATTCTCTGGGACTATGATTCCTATGGCCGGTTGCCGCGCCATGTGAAGGCGCTTGACGTGGGCGCGTTTACGGCTGACCAAGAGCTCAAGTCGGTCGCGTCGGCAACGGAGTTTTTCGTCCTGACCCAATGGACGGAAGGGAGCAGCTATCATTTCGATCTAGAACGATTGGCCAAAGGCGGAAAGTTGAGGAAGCAGGATCGGGAGCGGACGAAAGCCTTGGCGCGTTATCTGGCGGAGATCCATGCCAGAAAATTGCACGACCCAGCCCTCTATCGGCGCCGGCTCAGGGAATTGCTCGGCCATGGTGAATGTATCATGGGTCTGACAGACAGTTACCCGGATCGCTACGAGTTCATCACGGCTGATCTCTTGCGCGGGGTTGAAGAAACCTCCAACCGGTGGCGCTGGCGCTTGCGCGGGGAGGGGCAGCGCCTGTCGCAAGTCCATGGAGATTTTCACCCCTGGAATGTCTTATTCAGGAAGGGAACGGACTTTTCCGTGCTCGATCGGTCACGAGGAGAGTGGGGGGAACCGGCGGACGACGTGACCTCGATGACGATCAACTATCTGTTTTTCTCACTCTGCCGCTGGGGCACCTTGCAGGGGCCGCTAGAAGTGCTGTTCCGGCTCTTTTGGGATACCTATATGGAGGCCAGTCAGGATCAGGCGGTCACAGAGTCGGCCGCGCCATTCTTTGCGTTTCGAGGGTTGGTCTTGGCGAGTCCTGTGTGGTACCCCAAACTATCGATCGAGGTGCGCCGGACCATTTTCAGATTTATTGAACATGTGCTCGATGAACCGCGATTCGACCCATCGCGGGTGAACGAATATTGTCGGGAGTGAGCAATGGCTTAGTGAGTCATTGGTCTATGGATCAAACCGTTAATGATTCAATCGATGACGTCAAAGGCCTTCGCTATTTGGATCACCGGCCTACCGGCCTCCGGCAAGAGCACGATTGTCTCTGCCCTGAAGCCTCAGCTCGAAGGGCTTGGATTGACGGTCGAGGTGTTGGAATCCGATGAGGTTCGACGGGTCCTCACACCGACGCCGACCTATTCAGAGGCAGAGCGGGATCTCTTCTACCGTGCGTTGGCCTTCATCGGACAGAAGCTCGTGGCACATGGTGTGACCGTGGTCTTCGATGCGACGGCCAGTCGCCGAGTGTATCGGGACTTTGCGAAGTCCGTGATTCCTCGTTTTATCGAGGTGTCCGTGGAATGTCCCCTCGCGATTTGCATGGAGCGAGACAGGAAAGGGACCTATCGAAAGGGCCAGTTAGGCGAATCTCTTACCGTTCCGGGGCTTCAATCTCCCTACGAAACACCGATCAACCCGGATCTCAGAATCGACAGCACCACCACTCCCTCAGGCGACGCCGCACGTCAGATCTGCGACCTGGTCAAAGCGAAATGTTTGTAGCAGGATGCTGAAAATGTCCGCCAGCCGGGCAGGGAGTAGCCAGGTGCCCTTCTTGCTCGCAGAACGCGCACGATGAAACTGTGCTCGTTCGATGCGCGCAGTAAAGGGCAGCCTTGGCCACTCCCCTAAAGAGAGATAGAGAGAATCGGAAGGACCGGGCTCAACGCGCGCAATGGGGGGCCTATCCCAGCCACCTTTTAGATAACGTTAACGAGCAAGCTTGGAAGAACTATTGTTAGTCGCTCGCTGCGGCCGCGCTGGACGGCCATTTTGAGCATTCTGCAAGACGTCTGCATTATGCGCGGTCAGAATAAACCTCAATATCTTCCAACGGACACACGTCTGGTATTTTAGGTTCGTATCCTCACATCTGGCCGTCCTTCTATGGCTTGTCACAAAGGCAATGTCGGACACAGACTCCCGACGATTTCTGCTGCGTCGCCATGGGATTTTTCTGTGGAATTGGATCTATCACTATCACTTTTTGACTCAACTCAAACGGCATATGCGACGGAAAGCGAGGTTCTTCCTCGGCAAGTGGGATCTCACTGGACTGGACGGCATTCGCATCCTCAGTGAATTCGACGACCGCTACACGGCCCTGGACGGAGGGTATGCCAGTGGAGCCGATTACTACGATCGCTCAGGCGCGCGCCGTGTGCTCGATTCATTCTCTACTCCATGTTTACGGTGCCGCTATTCAGTGCCACCCGAAGATTCGGGTGATTGCGCTTCGCCACGGGGGCCATTGTGGGTTCTTTCACTGGGCACCCAATGGTAAAGATCCGTACTGGGCTGAGAATCGGATTGTGGACTTCCAGCAGGAACGGTACCGCTCCAACCGGTCAACGGCGGAAAAGACTTGGGCTCAGGAATAGTCCCGCAGCAGGGCGACAAGCTCATCCAGCGAACAGGAGTCGATCTGAGCCAGTTGCCGATGGATTGCCGACTCGATGGAGTATGCCTGGGTCATAAGAGGATCCCTAGTTCTAGAGGATGACATTCCTGGAGCTTGTACCGTGGCAATCTTCCTGCTTGTCTGATATTGGGGAAAAGCCTAGACTCTGATGTCTAGTAAGGCCGTCACCCGTGACCGACGACTGTTCGGTGCCGTGGTCTTTGTCACCACGAGGAAGACACACGCTGTGGCTTCGGCGCGAAAGACTCCGAAAAAAGCAGTTTCTGCAAAGAGCGGCGCCAAGCGCGAGAGTAAGCTGAGACCTCTAGAGGGACCGTTACCTTCATCAGAACGCGATGCGTCTCAGATGCCGCAGAACGAGGAGCTTCGCCGGACGCAAATCGAACTCGAGGCGGCCCGTGACCGCTATGCGGCGCTCTACGATTTATCCCCAGCAGGCCATCTTACGTTGGATACGTCCGGCACGATTGTGGAGGCCAATCTGAGAGCCGCGACGGTGCTCGGCGTCAATCGAAAGGAGCTGATCGGCCAATCATTCGGCCACTTCGTGGTACGGGATGATCAGGGCACCCTCCATCGGCATTGTCAGGAGGTCTTGAAGACAGGCACGCGACAAAGTTGCGAGGTCCAGCTCCAGGAAAAGGCCGGCGCGTCCTGTTGTGTCCATCTCGAGAGCGTCGCGGCGCACGAGGAGATGGGCCGGATGACCTATTGGCGGACGGCGATGTTGGATATTACCGATCGGAAGCGGGCGGAACAGGGGCAAGCCCGGCTCGTCGAAGATCTGAGTCGGTCGCAACAACACTTTCAAGCCCTCTTCAACTGGATTCCCTCGGCTGTCGGGATCAGTACACTGGCAGAAGGTCGGTTTATTGATGTGAATGAGGGGTTTAGTCGGTTGACCGGGTATATGCGAGAGGAATTGATCGGTCGTACGACCCTAGAATTGGGATTGTGGGCCGATCCATCGGAACGCGCGATTGTGCTTCGAGAAATGCAGGAACAGGGCTATCTGCACAATCGGGAAGGACGCCTTCGGGCCAAGTCCGGAGAGATTCGTTCTCTCATGGTCTCCCTCCACTCGATCCAACTTGGGTCCACGCCCTGCCTGATCTATCTGGGCCATGACATTACCGAACGCAAACGTGCGGAGGAGGCGTTGCGCGAGAGTGAATCGCGCTTCCGGATCATGGCGGATACGGCGCCGACCCTGATCAGGATGTCGGGCTTCGACCAGTTGTGTATCTATTTCAATCAGGTTTGGTTGGACTATACCGGCCGTACGATGGAGCAGGAATTGGGGAGCGGTTGGACGGACGGCGTGCACCCGGAAGACTTCGACCGGTGTCGGAAGACGTATGCCGAGGCTTTCGATCGGCGCGAGCCCTTCCAGATGGAATACCGCCTCCGTAAGGCGGATGGGCAATATGGCTGGGTGTTTGATAAAGGCGTACCGCGCCACTTCCCCTCCGGCGAATTCGCCGGGTACATCGGCACCTGCATCGACATT
>JACMLT010000260.1 GCA_014379455.1 Nitrospiraceae bacterium | reverse complement strand
CAGCCTCGCATGTGACCGACTGCTGGACGACTCCATCACGCGCGACGCGTTGACGAAGGACGAGCTGAACATTATCAAAATGTCTGTTCAGCGACTCACGGAGAAATTTTTTGGCGAAAGCAGCCCTAGACAGCCCGGGATCGTCCCACCTGTGGTTCTTCCTCACGGTTCCGGCGGTCCGGTGGAGTGAGTGACGCTTCCTTCCCGTGGCGCGATGGGTGTCAGCCTCTAGAGGGATCTCCTCCTACACTTATCCTTTCAGTCAGGTATCTGAGGAGCTGTCTGAGCGAATGGATCGTGCAAAGCCAGGCCACCACCTCTTTCATTACTTACCCGCCAACACAATCTTCCCGAGGCGTTAGCAGGTACTTAGACTCCTCATACAGTGCTTGTACGGAACGGTTGACTACCCGTGAGGGAGTTGTAATGAGCCCGGCTCCTTCCATAGGTGGCATGGGTGTCATGCTGCCGGGAGTGATGGTGGTAAGGCGGAGGATGGCTTGCCCATCCTCCAATCCGCATTTATAACGGTGAAAATATGGTCGGTACTCATGCTGCATGAAGGCGATCCGATCTCTGGATCCCAAGGCATCCACGAGGCCGGATTCCTCTGCCCGCCAGCCTGCGCGTTCATCCGGCGTGACTGAGTATTGTTGCTGGAGCCGGCACCATTGGATGCGTGAGATGATCGGGGTGGATTCGTCGTGCATGGGCCCTCCTTGGGGTTTCGCAACCATAAGCAAGATGCTTAGATCTTCATACTCAAGCCTACCTCGGGGAAACCCTTTAGGGCCCTGGTAAACTCCCTAGTCCTTCCTCGGCAACGGGACATCCCTTGAATTTTGAGAGCATTCCTGCTTCCTGGTGGCATGTTGCTGCGAGAATAATGAGGCGCCCACGCGGCCTCGGTGTCTGGTTTAGCAGAGTATTCCAGTGGGGACTCTGAGCGGCATCGCCACAAGATAGAAGCTGTTTAGCGCTCTCCATGAAGGAACAGGACAGTATCTCCCCCGTTCCATTGATTACGCGCGTCATAACAGGACTAGTGTGAACTCTTCTTTAAAACGAATCACACTTGTCTGATGGTCGGTCTCAGACACGGTACAAGCCGAGAGACCCCGCGCAAGGTACCCCTATCGATCTGATAATTCAGGGCCGGATAAGGGAGGGCACGTATGACGGTAAATCAAGGGGCCGATCTACAAGTGAAATGGAAATAGCCCGTGAATCGAACGCAGCTAACAAGCCATTGAGGAATAGCCGATGATCATCCTCATTTCCATCTATGTGCTCAGCGCCCTTCAGCAACACCCAGGAAAGGAATGAGCCATGACCACGGCACGCACCCCAACGCCGTGGTTCACAGGTGAACAGGGCATCCTTACCTGAAATTGGGCCTTCCTCGTACCCATTCGACCTTACTCGTCTTACCTATTCGGAACTAGTTGATTGGGGCTGATTGATCAGCTGCCTCAGGCGCCCTCTTGCGATATACTCAGCAATCCGAATGTTGGTTACTGCGAATGCTGTTGCGGATGAGGTTGAAAGGATCGTAGGCCAGGCTTTAGTAGGTAGCCAAATCTATGCGAGAATAAGAGCAACAGAAAATTCGAACGTATCCCATCCTATCCGCTCCCGAGTTCGAGAGAAGCCCCGATGTCGATCTGAATGGCACTGCGGCGGAAATCGGGAGAGCCGCCCGCATAATACTCCGGTCAACAAGGCTTCTCCACGCTGAGCGAACCGAGCGCGTCGTCGTCCAGAAGCTGTTGAGGAGTTCACCGGCACCACGTGAAGCGCAAGGCCGATCGAGGTTCGTGTGAGCGGCACATTTCATGCGCAACCAGGATGAACCGATGCGGTGGGTATGAGGCTGTCTAGCAACCTGATGAACCATCAATTTCGTGCATCGCATTTCCGAAGTGGATAAGCGCGGATGGAAGCCGAAATGAGTCTCTCGTGAAAGAACGTAGGCGGGACGCTGCGTATGGGCCTCGTGTCGCGAGCGTGGGGAGAGGAAAAGAACTCCTATCTCGGCATCGGACTGGATCATTCGAGCGAGCATCATGACCGAACGCAGCGGGAAAACCCTGTCGATCGCAGTGGCCAGTCTGGGGCTGACGCCGGGGATCTTCGTCCTCGACGGGTTCACTCCACAACAGATAAGAAGCCGGCTATGGCACGCGCTATGATGGTCCCTTCACCACATGACTTCCGTGCTCTCTTTGAGTCCGTGCCCGATCGGTACCTTGTCTTGGCACCCGATTTAATGATCGTGGCGGTGAGCGAGGCCTATTTGCAGGCTACGCTGACCAAGCGTGGCGAGATTCTCGGCCGGCACCTATTCGAAGTCTTTCCGAACAACCCTGACGATCCGTCTGCCACAGGGGTCTCGAATCTGCGCGCATCCCTCGATCGGGTCCTGCAACATCGAGCGCCAGACACCATGGCGGTGCAGAAGTACGACATTTGTCGGCCTGAATCGGAGGGAGGCGGATTCGAAGAACGGTATTGGAGCCCGGTCAACTCACCGGTCCTGGAAACCAATGGAGAGGTGGCCTACATCATCCATCGTGTCGTGGACGTCACGGACTTTGTCTATATGAAGCAGGCTGGGGTTGAGCAACAACGGATGACGGATGAACTGCGCGTGCGCGCGACTGAGATGGAAGCGGATATCTTCCGCAGGGCGCAGCAGATACAGGAGGTCAACAACCGACTGCGAATAGAGTTGGAGGCCCGCAAGCGGACGGAGGACGCCCGCACCCTCTTGGCGAACATTGTGGAATCGTCGGATGACGGGATTTACAGCGTGGACTTGGCCGGCATCATCGTCAGTTGGAACCAGGGGGCCGAGCGGCTCTTCGGCTATACCCGTGAGGAGAGCATCGGGCAGCCGATCACGAGACTCATTCCTGCTGAACGGCTGGACGGAAAAACGCAGATTTTCGTTCGCATCCGACGGGGGGAACGGGTAGCGAGTTTTATGACAATCCGTGAACGTAAGAACGGAAGCCGCGTACCCGTATCGATTGTTGTCTCGCCCGTCAGGAACCATAGCGGGACCATCATCGGCGCGGCCTCAATTGTCCGCGACATCACCGAGCGGAAACGGTTGGAGGAAAACTTCAGAGGGTTCGTGGAGGGGGCGCCCACCGCCATGATACTCGTCAACCAGAGAGGCAACATCGCGCTCGTGAATATCCAAGCCGAAAGATTGTTCGGTTATTCTCGTGAGGAACTGCTCGGCCAGTCCGTTGAAACCCTGGTGCCCGCCCGATTCCAAGGAGCCCATTCGGGTGAACGTGCCGCATTCTTTGATGATCTCAAGGCACGCGGCATGGGCGTCAGCCGCGAGCTATATGGCCTGCACAAAGACGGCCATGAGATTCCCCACGAGATCGGCCTGAATCCCCTCGAGACCCAAGAGGGGCACCTGGTGCTGAGCAGCATCGTGGACATCAGCGAGCGGAAGCGGGCGGAAGAGGAAATCCACAGGCGCGGCCAGCTGCTCGAAGCAGCTAACAAAGAACTGGAGGCCTTCTCCTACTCCGTCTCGCATGACCTGCGGGCTCCGCTGCGGAGCATCGACGGGTTCAGCCAGGCGCTCCTGGAGGACTGTGCCGACCGGTTGAACGAGCAGGGGAAGGACCACTTGAACCGGATACGGGCGGCGAGCCAGCGCATGGGGCAGTTGATCGACGATCTCCTCAGCCTGTCGCGCGCGACCAGAGACGAGCTGCGGCGAGAACTGGTGGACCTGAGCGCCCTGGCCCTGAGCAGTGCGGACGAGCTACGAAAGCTCTGGCCGGGCCGTCAGGTCGAGTTGGTCGTCGTGCCGGGGCTCTGCGCGAAGGGTGACCCACGGCTGCTGCGGATCGTGATCGATAATCTGCTGGGCAATGCCTGGAAATTCACGAGCAAGCAAGAGCGGGCGGCGATCGAGGTCGGCGCAATGTCCCACGACGGGACGACGGCGTATTTCGTGCGCGACAACGGGGCCGGTTTCGACATGGCCTATGCCGCCAAACTGTTCCACGCATTTCAACGGTTGCATGCCATGACGGAGTATCCCGGCACCGGCATCGGGCTGGCGACGGTGCAGCGCATCGTCGTGCGGCACGGCGGCCGCATGTGGGCGGAGGGCCACGTCGGCCAGGGAGCGACCATGTATTTCACGTTAGGAGAGACAGGAGCGCATGAAGACGATATTAAAGACCAATAAGATGGTCTTATTGGTGGAAAATAATCCAGACAACGAGATCTTAACGCTGCGGGCCCTGAAGCAGGGCGACCTCGTCAACAAGATTGCGCTGGAATCGAAGATCGGATCGCTGAAAATCGAGCCAGAGTTACTTGCCAACGAGCGGCTACTCGCTACGACAGGACGTTCCCCCGCCGCTCATCCCTGGTTCATCTTTCACGAGATTTTGCAAATTCACGGAGGCTCATGTGCGCCTGAATAATTATCACAAGTGTTCTTAATGTTTTGTGCTTGGCGCTCGTCTTGCCTTCTGTGGGGAACGAGAGCCGCCTGAACAGCCAAGGGTGCGTGGTGCGCGACGGGGTGGAGGCCCTGGGCTTTCTGTTCGGCACAGGGGCCTATGAGGGCCGCGACACCCGGTTGTGTCCCAGGTGGCCCTGCTGGATGTGAAGTAGCTTCCTGCTTCAAGAGGGGTTCAATAAGCGATGTATCGTATGCTTCGAGTGTTACTGATTGAGAATAACGAGGACGACGCAGCGCTGATCCTGCGTGAACTGAAGTGCGGCGGCTATGAGCCAGTCGCCCGGCGGGTGGAGACTCCCGACGCCATGCACCGCGCGTTGCGCCAGGAGACCTGGGATGCCGTCCTGACGAACTGGAACTTGCCGGAGTTCAGCGCCCTCTTCGCGCTCGAAATGCTGAAGTCCCAGGGCCTGGATTTGCCGTTCATTATCGTATCGGGGACGATCGGCGAAGAGGCCGCCATCTCAGCGATGAAGGCGGGCGGGCATGATTTCGTCAGCAAGGAGCATCTCGGACGGCTCGTCCTGACGATCGAACGGGAGATGCGGGAAGCGGCCGACCGCCGGGCGCGCCGGAGAGGGGAAGTGGCTTTGGCGGCCAGCGAGGAGCGGCTGCAGCTGGTGGGGCGTGCCACGAACGACGCCGTGCGGGACTGGGATCTCTCGACGAACGGATTGTGGTGGAACGAGGGGTTCTCCGTTTTGTTCGGCCACCAGGCCCAGGACGTCGAAGCAGGCGTGGAGTCCTGGTATAGCCTTCTGTATCCAGGCGACAAAGACCGCGTGATTGCCAGCTGCTATGCCGCAATCAACGGTGGCTCGACGACCTGGTCGGAGAGCTACCGCTTTCGTCGCGCGGACGGCACCTACGCCGAGGTGCTGGACCGCGGCTACATCGTGCGGAATGTCCGGGGCCAGGCCCTGCGTCTGATCGGGGCGCTAACCGACCTCACAGCCATCAGGAAGGCGCATGCGGCGTTGAAGGAAAGCGAAGCACGCGTCCGGACGGTGCTGGAGTCGTCCATCGACGCCATCATCTGTATGGACGAGAACGGGATGATCATAGATTGGAACCCGCGCGCGGAAGCCATGTTCGGACGGAGCCGCGACGAAGCGCTGGGACACGCGGTGGCCGAGACGATCATTCCGCCCGCTCAGCGGGAGGCCCACCGCAGTGGCCTCCGGCGGTTTACGGAGACGGGCGAGGGGCCGATGTTCAACCGGCGGGTGGAGACGACCGCGTGTCGGCGGGACGGCGCCGAGTTCCCCGTCGAGGTGTCGATCGTGTCGTTGAAGGAAGGGGCCACGTATCGATTCTACTGGTTCGTCGTCGATATCAGCGAGCGCCGGGTGGCGGAGATGAAATTGCGGCAGACCGAGGAACAGTTGCGGCAGGCGCAGAAAATGGAAGCCATTGGCCAGCTCGCCGGCGGGGTGGCGCACGACTTCAACAACCTCCTCACCGTCATTACGGGCTACACCGACCTCCTGATGAGCGACCCGCCGACCGACGCGTCGAGGCTGGAGAATCTTGAAGAAATTAGGAATGCGGCGGAACGCGCCTCATGGCTGACCCGGCAATTGCTCGCCTTCAGCCGCCGCCAGATCCTGACGCCGCAGGTCCTGGACCTCAAGGTCCTGATCGACAACTTAGAAAAAATGCTGTGCCGTCTCATCGGCGAGGACGTCGTGCTGAAGACCGAGTTGGTTCCTGCGCCCGCGCGGATCAAGGCCGATCCTGGACAGATTGAGCAAATCATCATGAACCTCGCCGTGAACGCTCGCGATGCCATGCCGAAGGGCGGGCGCTTGACGATCGAGGCCCACACCGTGCTCCTGGATGAGTCGTATCCGATAAAACCCGTGGACCTGCCGGCGGGCCTCTACGTCCTTCTGGCGGTCAGCGACACGGGATGCGGGATGGATGCCGAAACGCAGAAGCGGATTTTCGAACCGTTCTTCACGACGAAGGAGACAGGCAAGGGCACGGGGCTCGGCCTATCGACGGTCTACGGTATCGTCAAGCAGAGCAGCGGATTCATCTGTGTCTATAGCGAGCTGGGCCTGGGCACGACGTTCAAAATCTACTTGCCAGCGGTCGACGAGGACGTCCAAACGGCGAAGACGGAGTCCCGTCTGGTCCAGCAACGGATCGGAGTGGAAACGATTTTGCTGGTCGAAGATGCTGCACCGCTCCTCGCCCTGACGAAAAAAATCCTGGAACTCAACGGCTACACCGTGTTGGCGGCGGGCAACTTAGCCGAGGCGTTGAAGACAGCGGAAGCTCGCAACTGGGCAATTCACTTGCTGCTGACCGACGTCATCATGCCCGGAGGCAACGGACCGGACATCGCGGACCGTCTCGAAGAACGGTGCCCGGATCTCAAGATCCTCTACATGTCCGGCTATACCGGCAGGGGGATGGCCCATCAGAAGATTCTGGAGTCCGGGAGACCGCTGATACAAAAACCGTACTCGCCCGACGCTCTCCTGCAAAAGGTAGGCGAGGTGCTCGACGAACCATGGGAGGGGAAAGCCTGAAGCCCCGGCGTGCAGGGGCAGGGTTGGACGAACTGGAGGCTCCGTGTCGCGAAGGGGGGGCCGTCGGGCCGGGCCATCAAAAAATAGGGGATTGAGTTCTAACTCCAAGTGCAACACTACCGGCCCTGCGGGGTTAAGGTGTTGCCATGCGAACGAGATCCTATCGACAGATGAGTGCCGAAGAACGTGAAACCTTGAGTCTGGGGCTGACCCAAGGTGAGTCGCTGCGGACGATGGCGAGGGTGTTGGGGCGAGCGTCCAGCACCGTAAGCCGCGAGCACGCCCGCAATGCGATGCGCCCCCCTATCGTGCCTGCACAGCACAGACATTGGCGACCGCCCGAGCTCGTCAGCCACGACGACCGCGCACACTTCTGGATCCCTGGCTGTGGCAGTACGTGCGGACGCAGCTGACTGCAGGCACTCGCCCGAGCAGATTGCCGGGCGTCTCCAACGCGCGTATCCTGACGATATGCGGAAACAGCTCTCGGCCGAGACCATCTATGTGGGCCTCTATGTGTTGCCACGCGGCACGCTGCGGAGCGCACTGTTGGCCGCGTTGCGGCAGGCACACAAGGCGCGTCGGCCTCGAGCGCGAGGCACAGACCGCCGCGGCCAGATTCCCAATATGACGCCGATCGCGGAGCGTCCTGCCGAGGTGGCCACCCGCACCGTGCCCGGCCACTGGGAAGGCGATCTCATCAAGGGAGCCCGCAATGGCTCGGCGGTCGGCACCCTGGTGGAGCGGACCACACGCCTGGTTCTCCTGGCCAAGATGGACGGGACCGATGCCACGAGTGCCCGAGCGGGCTTTACCAAAAAACTTCGCCATGTGCCGGCCCTGCTGCGGAAAACCCTGACCTATGATCGAGGGAACGAGAGGGCCCAACACGCGCAGCTGGCCCAGCGCCTCGCGATCCAGATCTTCTTTGCCGACCCATACAGCCCCTGGCAACGCGGCACCAATGAAAACACGAACGGGCTGTTGCGCCAGTACTTGCCCAAGGGCACGGACCTGTTGGGCTACACTCAACCTGAGTTGAACGCCATCGCCCATCGGCTGAACACGCGCCCGAGAAAATGTCTCAACGTTGCTACGCCCCTGGAAGTCTCTGCGCACCTGCGCCTGCATTCACCCGTTGCACTTGGAACTTGAAACCGCCGGGTGAATCCTACTGACTCAATTCCGGATAATGGTTGCTTGTCTGACAGACGGCTTTAGAATGAACACCAGTACCATGTCGGAGTGGATGAGATGACCGATCAGGAAAAGACGGGAGCGATCTTGCGGGTGCTGCTCGTCGAAGATTGCGAAGACGACGCGCTGCTCCTCGAACGCGAGTTGACCCGAGGGGGATTCGAACCGTTCGTCAAACGCTTGGACAGTCCCGGTGCTATGAGCGCGGCGCTGCGCGATCAGACCTGGGATCTCGTGCTGGCGGACTGGAGTCTCCCGCGGTTCAGCGCTCTCTTTGCCCTCGAGATGCTCAAGTGCAACGGACTCGACCTCCCCTTCATCATCGTCTCGGGAATGATCGGCGAAGAAGCCGCGATCGCGGCCATGAAGGCCGGCGCCCACGACTACGTGATGAAATCCAACCTGGGGCGGCTGGTACCTGCGATCCAGCGGGAACTCAGCGAAGCGGACGACCGCCGGTCCAGGAAACGGGCGGAAGCGGCGCTCGTTGTCGGCGAGGAACGGCTGAAGCTCGTCGCGCATGCGACGAACGACGCGATTTGGGACTGGGACCTGGTCACCCAGACGCTCGGCTGGAACGAAGGCTTCCAGATTCTCTCCGGTTTTGCGCCGTATGAGGTGCATCCGGGCATAGAGTCCTGGTACAGCCGCCTGCATCCTGAGGAGAAAGAACGGGTGATCGCGACACGCTACGCGGCGATCAACGGGGCGGGGGAGACGTGGTCGGATGAGTACCGCTTCTGCCGGGGGGACGGCGCCTATGCGTACGTCCTGGACCGGGGCTCTGTACTGAGGAACGAAGTAGGCCGGGCCGTGCGAGCGATCGGCGCGCTGATCGATCTCACCGAGCAGAAGCGGGCGGAAGTGGAGATCGCCGCCGCCTATGAGCGTCTGCGCGACCTCGCTTTGCGGATGGAGCACACGAAGGAAGAAGAACGGAAGCGGATTGCGCGGGAACTACACGACGAGTTCGGCCAGCTGTTGACGGGACTAAAGCTTGATCTGGCCGCGCTGGGCAAACAGCTTGCTAGAGGCGTGGCCAGGTCCCAGCCGGAGCTGATCGAGAAGCTGCAGTCGATGACGTCGCTCGTAGACGATTCAATTCAATTGGTTCGCAAGGTCGCCTCCTCCCTGCGTCCGAGCATCCTCGACGATTTCGGCCTGGTTCCTGCGTTGCAATGGCAAGCGCGCGAGTTCGAAGCGCGGACCGGTATTCCCTGCGAGACGGCGCTGTGCCAGGATCTCTCGCGGCGAGAACTCGATCCGGACCGGTCCACCGCGCTCTTCCGGATTGGGCAGGAACTGTTGACTAATGTCATGCGGCACGCCCACGCGTCGCGCGTCCGGCTAGCCTTGCGTGAGGAATCGGACGGGTTGCTCCTGGAAGTGTCCGACAACGGGTGGGGAATTAAGAAACAGGACTACGTCGATCCGACTACGCTCGGATTGCGTGGCATGCAGGAGCGTGTGGCGCTGTTCGGCGGCACGCTCAAGATCGACGGCGATCCGGAAAAGGGAACGACCGTTCGGGCATGGATACCCCAGCGGAGCGAACATGTCGAAGACCACACCACATCAGCCGTGTAGCATCCTGGTCGCCGACGATCACGCCGTCGTCCGACGAGGGCTTAGGCAAGTGATCACCGAGGAATGCGACGGAGCGGTCGTCGAGGAGGCGCTCACCGGTCAAGGTGTGCTCGATGCCGTGCAGCGGCAAGACTGGACGGTCGTCATCCTCGACATCAACCTGCCCGACAAAAACGGCTTGGAGGTGTTGAAAGACCTGAAGGCGATGCGCCCCGCCTTGCCGGTTCTCATCCTCAGCCACCATGCCGAAGCGGAATATGCGGCGCGCGCGTTTAAGGCCGGAGCGGCCGGCTACCTCACCAAGGAGAGCGCATCGGAGGAGCTGGCTGTCGCAATCCACAAAGTGCTGGCCGGCGGGCGATACGTCAGTTCCTCGTTTGCCGAGCAGTTGGCCGGGCATCTGGCCGGGGAGCGCGGTGCCCAGCTGCATCACGCGCTGTCCGATCGCGAGCATCAGGTCTTGTGCCAGATCGCGCGAGGCAAAGCGGTTTCGCAGATCGCCGATGAGCTGGCCCTCAGCGTGAAGACCGTCAGCACCTACCGTGCGCGTCTCCTTGAAAAGCTCCATCTAGCGAACAATGCCGAGTTGATGCGGTACGCCCTCGATCAGCGGCTGGCCGAGTAGCGCTCGTTTCGCGCCCCCTGTTGACGCCGCTCCATCCGCACCCTTCCGATGATCTACTATTTTCTGCAGCGCTACCTCGGTCGTGATTCGCTTCTTTCGCCTCATCTGTAGGACAGACGCCGACAGTACTTTCCGCCTTTGTCCCGCCTCATTATCAGACCGACGCGTATCCCAAAACGAAGGCAGCGGCGTTATGCTCCAATGGTGAGGAACGCAATGGAGCCCACCACCACAATAGCGTGCGCCGTCGTGAGAGTCATGATCGTGGACAACACCCCGCGCGTGCGAGAGCGGTTGAAAGCCTTGCTGCACGCTGACGCGCCTTTTGCCGAAGTGGTCGGAGAGGCCGCCGAGGCCCAGATTGCGATCCGGCTCATCCGGGACAGATGCCCGGACGTGGTCATC
Source organism: Nitrospiraceae bacterium (assembly GCA_014379455.1). Classification (GTDB taxonomy): domain Bacteria; phylum Nitrospirota; class Nitrospiria; order Nitrospirales; family Nitrospiraceae; genus Palsa-1315. Next base: position 14,739 of record JACMLT010000260.1, on the reverse strand, counting down.
CTCGATCTCCAACTCTCGGGCGCGAGCGGGCTTGAGGTGCTTCGGGCGGTCAAGCTCGCGCCCCACGCGCCTGACGTCATCGTGCTGACAAATCTGACCTCACTCGAATATCAAATCGCCTGCCTGGAGGCCGGTGCCAAATTTTTCCTCGACAAGTCGTTCGGCTTCGAACGGTTGGCGGACGTTCTCCGCGATCTGGCTTGGAAGTTAGGACCCGATTCTGAAGAAAGGAATGTCCTATGATCCAGGTCGGCCTTCACAGCGTTTCCGTCGATGGCGGGCGGGTGGACTCGGCCCCACTGTTGGATGCCGGGGCTGAGGGCGAGACCTCGGCCGTCCTCGACGACCAGGATTGTCAGTCCAGCAAGATGGAAGCGTTCGAACGACTGGCTGCCGGTGTGGTGGACGACTTCAACAATCAGCTGACGGTGATTGCAGGCTACAGCGACCTACTCTTGGGACTGGAAGAACTCTCCGCTGCCGGTCGTCGGAGCGCTCAGGAAATCAAGAACGCCGCCGAGCGCGCCTTTGCCGTGACGCGGCAACTGTTGAGCGTCAGCCGAAAAGAATCCGCACAGCCGAAGCTCGTCGCACTGGCCTCCCTCGTCGGGGAGATGGCTCCACTGCTGAGACGCCTACTCGGAGAAGACATTGCGCTGGAGACGGTCGTGACGGGGGAGGTTCCGTGGGTGAATGCCGATCCCGTGCAGATCGAGTGGATGTTCATGAATCTCGCGGCCAATGCCAGGGATGCCATGCCGGGGGGCGGAAATTTCCGCATTGAGGTTCAGCGTCTGACTCGGGACACGGATGCCGTTGTCCGCGTCATCGTGACGGACACCGGCTCCGGGATGGACGCCGAAACGCAGGCCCACCTTTTCGAACCCTTCTTCACTACCAAGCAGCCCGGCCAAGGCAGGGGGCTCCGCCTGGCCACTGTTTACGGAGTCGTCACACAGAACCACGGGGCGATTCGGGTCTCAAGCGAGGTCGGACAAGGAACCTCGTTCACCATCGATCTGCCCGCCGCGACTGAACCGGAGGAACAAGCCGAGGAACGTAGTCTCCAGCAAGCGGAACCCTGCGGAACCGAAACGGTGCTCGTCGTGAAAGACGAACAAGCCGTCCGCACGGCCATACGGTCGATCCCTTGTCGCACAGATCTCGCGTCCTGGAAGCCCAAGACAGACTCGAAGCGATCCGCATCAGCGGCAGATGCAGGCACAGAGGAGGCAACCATGACAGTCGAAATGGATATCGGCGCGTCACATGCCATGACGAGAGAGCCGTCCGTGCTCGTCGTGGACGATGAGCCGTCCGTCCGACGCCTGCTGGGCGGGATTTTGAAGGGATCCGGCTACCGTGCAATGCTCGCCGCCGACGGCGTAGAGGCTCGCGCTGCGATCGAAACGGAAGAGGTGGCTCTGATCCTCTGCGACGTCCATTTACGGGGCGAATCGGGCCTGGCGCTGGTGCAGGACCTTCTCCGGCGGTCTCCCCGCACCGTCGTCTTGATGATGTCGGGGGACGGCGCGCTCGACGAGGGGATCTTCGGCTATGTCGCCAAACCGTTCTATGCGAAGGATGTCACGAATCGGATTGCTCAGGCTTTGTGCGGCCGGTGTTTGGTAGGAGCGCCCGTAGACACTTTTCCATGGCAACGGAGACGCGAGTTCACGAACGCGTGAGCGAGCGAGGAAAGAGGCGACCATGATGGTCAAGAGCGTCGTCGGAGAACGCAGATTTGCGGTGTTGGCGGGTGAACCGCACCTCGGCGGCGTCGGTGCTCATGCTCTGCCACCAGTCAGGATGGAACTGTCGTTGTGGAAGGGAAGAGAGGGCGTCATTGAGGCCGACGGCCCGCTGGCCGTCCACCTCACGGTAGAAGATCGGACTGATTCTCTCGTCATGCGCTTCGGAAGGCCGGACAGTCCGTCAGGCTCGGGATCTTCGGCGGCCCGAGGTGAGGGGCATCCACAACCGAATCCCAGACTGGATGGCTAGGGATAACACGAAAGGGGAGACACCATGGCGCGCATGTTGGTCATCGATGACGAAGAAAGTATCCGGAAACTGTTGTCCACCGTGCTGAAGCGAAAGGGACATGAGGTGTTCCTGGCGGACAGCGGACAGAAGGGAATCAACATGTTCGAGCGGACGCACCCGCTCGTTACCATTCTGGACCTTCGCCTCCCGGACGTGAACGGTATTGAGGTATTGAGTCGCCTGCGGGCCATCGATCCCCAGGCCTGCGTGATCATGATGACGGGATTCGCAACGGGAGAAGCGGAGGCGAAAGCTCTTGCATTGGGAGCGGATGATTTTTTACAAAAAGGATTCTCGCTCTTCGAATTGGGCGAAGCATTACGGCGGGCGATGGCCTCTATGAGCAAGGATCCCGTCCTTGCAGCTGCGGTCGGATCGCGGATCCATAACGGGGGTGGCGCAGACGCCGGGAAATAAGGAGTCTACGATGTCGCGCATACTCGTCATCGACGATGAACTACTGCTCCTCCGGGTTTTGCGGCGCATTCTAGAGCGGGCGGGCCATACGGTTCTCGACGCTCCGGACGGTCGCAAAGGGATGGCGCTCTGGCACCGGGAGCCGACCGACGTCGTGGTGACCGATATCTTCATGCCCGAGAAGGACGGGTTCGCGGTCATCCAGGAGATGAAACACGTCGTGGCGAAACCTAAGATCATTGCCATGAGCGGTGGGGGACAAAGGGGCCCGCTCGACTGGAGCTCGTCTGCCCTCGCGTTGGGGGCCGACCGGGTACTCGTGAAACCGTTCGACCAGCGGACGTTACTGTTAACCGTCCAAGAGGTGCTCGGAGATCTATCTGACACACAAGACGCCGTTCTCCTGTCGAGTGCGGCAGACCAGCGCAAGCATTTGCGATTTCCCGTCTTTCTTCCGGTATCGTTCGGCGACGGCGTGATCGCTCAGACTGGAATGGTCGTCAACATCTCCCGCGAAGGGTGCCAGATTCGATGTCCTGACGCCGCGCCTGGAGCGAAATATTTTTGGGCCGAGATCCGGTTCGACGATCCGTATGAAACGCTGACGGTCGATCTGGCCGTGAGGCGATGGTCGAGAAACGAAGAGATCGGCGTCGAATTCATCCGCATGGAGCCCGACCAGCAAAGGCGGCTAGGGAGCGTGATCCGGAACTACGAAGAGGCGTTCTCTCGGCAAGAACGTGATGGGGCAGTGCAGAGGGAGCTTCTTGCTATCAACCTCAGGGAGCAGACGGAAGGTCCACCATCATGAAGGACCGGATTGCCGCTTTTCAGTCAACACGTCGCTCCGTCGTCCGGTGTGCCATGGCTGGCGCGATGGCCGTGGCGATCCTAAGTCCATTGACCGCGCTTCCGTCGTTTGCGGACTCCGGAGTCAACCGACAGCTGATTCCGATCCTCGGTCTCACGACGGATGAACACGCGGTCGGCACCGTGGCTTGCCTCGCGCTCTCGTTCGAAGAACGGTCCGATCGCTCAGGACTCATGGTCCACTTCCAGAACGGCCCAGGCCGGTTCTCGCAGATGGCCCAGACGTCCACGGACCAGGCGATTCGCCGAGCCGCCCGGTCGCTCGGCTTGTCCACGGATTCATGGTCCGTGGCGTTTGCGGCGCCCTATGCCGGCATGACCATTTGCAGCGACAGTCTTTCAGCCATGGTTGCCCTCACTGTCGTGGCGCTGGCGCAGGGCGAGGTAATTCCTCGAGATCGCGTCATCACGGGCATCATCACACCGGATGGCCGCATCGGATGCGTTGGCGGAGTGGCGTTGAAGGTGGCTGCAGCGAAATAGGCCAGTCTGCACATGGTCCTAGTGCCGGAAAAGCAAGAAACTGCCGAAAGCACTTGGGAGGCCCCCTCTTCCATGCAGGTGGTACAGGTTGATTCGGTGAGTCAAGCCTATCAGGCGTTGATGGCTTCCCAGAGCTCCATAGCCGGTAATTTTCTTATGGTGTCAGAGGAGCATACTAAAGCTGGTCGAGGTCTCACATTACAATCAGACTTATGTCTGTTTTAAAGGAAGGTTGCACGCCATAGACTGGCTGCAGGGGACGGGGCAAGATCTATGAACAATGGCCACGCAGGCCAGGCTTACAAGAAGAAGAGCGCACCGATGAAGATCTTTCTGGTCGAGGATTCCGCCGTGGTACGAGAGCGACTGGTCGCGATGGTATCCGAACTGCGCGGTGCGGAGATCGTGGGCTACGCGGAAGACGCACGTCGAGCCACGGAATATATCGTGGCGTTTCAGCCGGACGTGCTGCTTCTGGACATCCAGCTATCCGGCGGGAGCGGCATTGAGGTTTTACGAAAGGTCACGCGTATGCAACCGGCGCCCGTTGTCATCATACTGACGAATTACGCCACACCCGAATACCGGCTGGCCTGCCGGCAGGCCGGAGCAGAGTTGTTTCTGGACAAATCCTCCGAGACTGATCAGCTGGTGGACATTCTCAAAGGAATGATCAGGCAATTGGGAATCTTGCCACTTGTGACCCCGTTCGCCAGAAGGCGACGTTCGCTTCGGGTTGACCGATCATGGTGAACAGAGAGATACCCGGAAGTTCCCAGCGATGAATATCGCGCAACGACAGCACCGCTTCGAAATGAAGCAAGTCGTCCAGCGGGCCGAATCAGCCCTTTGCCCCGCTGAAGACCGGCAAGGGCCACCAACTATTCTGTTGGTGGACGATGAAGATTCGCTCCGGGGGATAGCCAAGGAGATCCTTAGGAGCTGCGGCTACACAGTCTTAGAAGCCAAGGACGGAGACACTTGTTTGAAGATTGCACAGGAATATCCCGGCCCGATCCACTTACTGGTGACCGATCTGTTCATGCCGGGGATGAGCGGGCGGGAGGTCGCCGACCGCCTGGTCACCCTGCGGGAACGGACGAAGGTACTCTACATGTCGGGCCATTCGAACGAGGCGATCCTGAAGCACTGCGGATTGTACCCAGGGATCGTCTTTGTTCATAAACCCTTCAGCCCGGAAACCCTTCTTCGTAAAGTGGGCGAGTCATTGCGCACATGATGATAGAAAGCGTTCAGTTCAGCTTCAGTCACAGAGAATCATGGACTTTCATGTGTCCATGGCCCCAACTTCCGTGTGAGAGCGAGCTATTCACGAATCTGTGCAGAAGGCTGGGCTGAGCTTTTGGAGTACCGTTCCCGCGACTTGCTCAGGTTGCAACGCCTCTTTCTCCGCAAGCCCTTCCGACTCCATCGGTTCTCCGGCTCGTATATGAGGACAAATCATGACAGGTTCCTTCCCTGCAGTCCTGCGCAACAATCGGATAGATCCCAATATCGCGCGACAGGTTTCTCGGGATACCCTGTACAATTAGGTAGAAATGTGGATGTTCACGCCTACAAGGGGCATACTCATGAAAGTCCTGATCATGATTGATGCGGCGCAGCAACGAAGCGAAAGGCTATATGACCATGTCTGAAACAAAGGTTCGTCGCTCCTATTCCTGGCTCCCCGTGCTCATCGTCGGGATTGCGCTCGTTACGCTGGTCATCGGCGGAATCGCGCTCCGTTACATCGAAACCCGCATGGTTGCTGCAGCAGGCAAAACTCTTGCCCTTGCAGCCTCCGGAGTCTCGGACAAACTGGACCAATTTCTCGATGAACGGCAAGGCGATGTGCTGATGATGGCAGGAACGGTCAGCGAGCAGCCTAACAATCGGGAGTTTCAGTCGGCGTATATTGCTAGGATGATGACAGCGTACCACAGTTACTTGTGGATCGCCATCACGAACGCGCGCGGACAGATCGTGGTCGCTACCGACCCGGCCACGGTGGGGCGGGACTACAGTACCGAACCCTGGTTCCAAGCCGTACGTAACGGGCAAACGGTCCATGTGGGAGATGTGGAACCAGTCGCAGTGATGGGCGGTGTGGACGCAGTAGCCTTTACGGCTCCCCTCACCGGACCGCATGGAGAGTTCTCAGGGGTCGTGACAACGAGGGTAACGATTCCGGCACTGGAAAACGTCCTGACTCGGACCCTTCTGGCTTTCCAGCAGGGGGAGGGATTTTCGAGAGCGCTGGAATACCAATTCCTGACTAAGCAGGGGGTGGCCTTCATTGATTCGGATCTCATGTTTAAGGGCAACGTCAATCTCAAACAACTCGGCCTACCGTCTGCACTGTCAAGCGAAGGGTCCCTGTCCAGTTACGTCGAGGAGGAGCACATGCGTCGCCACGTGCCGGTCATTACTGGCTATGCCAGGACTCAAGCCCGTGGTGGAGCTGAGGGTCTACATTGGACGGTGCTGTTGCGCATGGATCGGCGCGACGTACTGGCGCCGATTCGAGAAGTCCTCTGGACCCTTGGCCTGGCGGGCGCCGTCGTGGTGATTCCAACGTTTGGACTCTTGCTGTGGACCGTGAGACGCGTGCAGAAGGAACATCTTCGCGCGCAGCAGGAGAGTATGTTATCCAAAGACGCCGAAGCGTCGTTGCGCGAGAGCGAGGTACACACGCGGAGCATCGTCGAGATGGCGCTCGATGGCTTCATCGGGATGGATGCCGCTGGAGTCATCACCGACTGGAACATCCAAGCCGAACAGATGTTCGGCTGGACCCGGCACGAGGTCATCGGGCGACTCCTCTCCGCCACCATTATCCCTGCACAACATCGGGAAACCCATGAACGCGGAATGCGTTCTTTCCTCCCAACCGGCGAAGGACCGATACTGAACACGCGGATTGAGATCACGGCCTGCCACCAGGACGGGCACGAGTTTCCGGTGGAACTGGCGATCTCGCCGGCCTTGGGGCGGGGGGGAGCCTACATCTTCAGCGCATTCGTGCGGGATCTCTCGGCGCAGAAGCGAACGGAAGCGCGGTCGGCCATGCAGCACAGTATAACCCGGATATTGGCCGAGGCGGAAACCCTCGTGGACTCGATGCCAAAGATCCTTCGTGCCATCTGCGATCTCTCCCGTTGGGACTTTGGCGCGCTGTGGTTCGTGAACGATCACACGGACGTCCTCAGTTGCGCGGAGATCTGGCGCCAGCCTTCTATGGAAGAGACGGAGTTCTCACGGGTGACGATGCAGACTGTCTTCACGCGTGGCCTCGGCCTGCCTGGGCGGGTTTGGGCGAACGGCGAATCAGCCTGGATCCCCGATGTGGTGCAGGACACCGACTTTCCCCGCGCTCCGTTCGCCGCGCAGGCGAATCTCCATGGCGCCCTTGCGATTCCCATCAGGATCAACGAACAGGTACTGGGGGTGATGGAATTCTTCAGCCACGAAGTCCGCCGTCCTGATGATGATCTGTTGCAGGTATTCGTCACCGTCGGCAGCCAGATCGCTCAGTTCATCGAACGGAAACGGGCGGAGGCCGAAGTTCACACCTACGCAAAGGAGCTTGAGCAGAAGAACCGCGACCTCGACCTTGCGGTGGTAGAGGCTCAAGCCTCCACGAAGGCGAAGTCGGCCTTTTTAGCGACGATGAGCCACGAGATCCGCACGCCGATGAACGGGGTGATCGGCATGACGGGGCTGTTGCTCGATACGGACCTGACGGTCGAGCAGCGGGACTACACCGAAACCGTTCGTCGCTCCGGTGAGCATTTGATGGACATCCTCAACGACATCCTGGACTTCTCGAAGATCGAAGCCGGTAAAATTGACATGGAGATCATCGATTTCGATCTCCGTACTTTGGTGGAAGATGTCGGGGCGTTGCTGGCCGAACAGGCCCACGCCAAGCGACTGGAGTTGAGCCTGCTGGTGCAGGCCCGGGTGCCGACGGCGTTGCGGGGCGACCCCGGACGGCTGCGGCAGATCCTCATGAATCTGGTCAGCAACGCCATCAAGTTCACCGAGTGCGGGGAGGTGGCTGTCACCATCGACCTGGAGCAGACGGAGGGAGCGAATGCGGAGGCGCGTATTCGGTTCGAGGTGACGGACACGGGTATCGGCATGACCGCCGCGCAGTGCGCCAAATTATTTCAGCCCTTCACCCAGGCCGATGGCTCCACCACCCGCAAGTTCGGCGGGACGGGGCTAGGCTTGGCGATTGCCAAGCAACTCGTGGCACTCATGCAGGGGACGATCGGCGTCGAGAGTACGCCGGGACAGGGCACCCGCTTCTGGTTCAGCGCTGCCTTCGCCCGCCAGACGGGCCTGGTCGCTCCGCAGCCGCTACTCTCTCGGGCGGTCTTCCAGAATCGCCGGCTGCTGTTCGTGGACGACAACGCCACCAACCGGACTATTCTGGAGCAACAAACGCTGGCTGGAGGCATGTTGCCCGAGAGCGTGGAGAATGGGGAACAGGCGCTCGCGCGGCTGCGGATGGCGGCGGAGATGGGAGCCCCGTTCGATGTGGCCATTCTCGACATGCAGATGCCCGGGATGGACGGATGGACCCTGGCTCGCCATATCAAGGCCGATCCGACGATCAGCTCGGTGCCGCTCATGATGCTGACCTCCATGAGCGAGCGGGGCGACGCACAACTGGCCCAGGAGGTTGGGTTCGACGCGTACCTGACGAAGCCGCTCCGCCAAGCGCATCTCTACGACTGTCTGAGTCTGGTCCTCGGTGGATCGTCGGCACACCAGGTGCAAACTGCGGCCCCCGCTCCGCTCATTACCCGTCATACAGTGACCGAGGCGCAGGCCCGGCGCCGTGGCCGAGTGCTGATCGTGGAGGACAACATTGTCAATCAGAAGGTCGCGGCCAAGATGTTGGAGCGCGAGGGCTATCGTGTGGATGTCGCGGCGAACGGCCTAGAGGCGGTGGAGGCGGTCGCGCAGATCCCCTATGTGCTGGTCTTCATGGATTGCCAGATGCCGGAGATGGACGGCTATGAGGCGACGCGAGCAATCCGCCGGCAAGAGGCGATGGGCAAGAGGCCAGAGGCACACACAGGCGCAGAAGGCTCTGGCCTCTCGTCTCCTGCCTCGCGCCACATGCCGATCATCGCCATGACGGCCAATGCGCTGCAGGGTGATCGCGAGAAATGCCTGGCGGCGGGCATGGACGACTATGTGGCCAAACCGGTGCGGCGCGAAGACCTGGCAGCTGTCCTGGCGCGGTGGCAGCCGGACCGCGCTGGTGCGTCCGGCGAGCGGCCCGCATCCCCATCCAAGGAGCGAGGGGACGGAGGAGCGGCTGTCGACCCGGCGGTGCTGACGGATCTGCGGCAGCTTGATGACACAGGCGAGCTGCTCAAGACGCTCATTACGCTTTTTCTGGACGAGACGCCTCAACAATTGGCGGTGATGCAGGCGGCGTTCTGCCGGACCGACGCGCCAGCGCTGGCAGAGGCGGCTCACGCACTGAAAGGCTCCAGCGGCAACCTTGGCGCCGGGCGGATGCAGCAGCTCTGTGGCGAGTTGCAAACCCTCGGCCGGGCCAAGGATCTGACGACGGCGGGCGACCGCCTCGCCCGGCTCGGCACGGAGTTCGCTCGTGTGCGTGCGTCTTTGTTGCAGGAGCAAGACCGGCTCCACCCCGTCGGTCCTCGGAATCATTCATAAGCAAAGGAGTGTGCCTTATGGCGAAGATAAAAATCCTCATCGTCGACGACTCCGTCGATACGCGCCTTGTGGTGAGTGCGCGCCTCAAGAAGCACGGGTACGACACGGCCTTCGCGGCCGATGCGCTGCAGGCGATCGCCATCGCGCGGCAGACTCAGCCCGATGCCATCATCTTGGATCTGGGTTTGCCAGGCGGCAGCGGATTCATTGTGCTGCAAAGGTTGAAGGCCAACACCACACTCGCCTGTATTCCGGTGATCATCCTGACGGCCGATGAGTCTCCAGAAAGCGAATTCAAAGGACTGGAAGCCGGCGCCGTGGCTTTTCTGCACAAGCCCGTGCAGGAAGAATCCCTGATCGCCGCGGTGGAGTGCGCGGTCGGCGGCGTTGCGGAATATCCGATCACCAATGCTGAGCTGCGGCGTTGAACGGACAGTTCCGGTTGCGCCGGCCGATCCGCAAGGGAATCATGGCCCGGGACTCCTGCAGCTGGCCGATTCGAATTCCGGGGGCCATCGTGAGAAAGGAGTTGGTTCCATGGCGGACGAGACGATTCTGATTATCGACGACAGCGCGGAAACGCGGCTTTTACTGAGCCTGCGGCTCAAAGCGCAAGGGTACCGGACCGTCTTTGCGGCCGATGCCCTGGAGGCGATCACGAGGGCCCGTCAGGCGCAGCCGGATGCGATTCTCTTAGACTTGGGGCTCCCAGGCAGCAATGGCTTCCTGGTTCTGGAACGATTGAAAGCTATCTCCACACTGGCTCAAATTCCGGTCATCATCGTCAGCGCTGAAGAGCCGGCCGTGGCGCAAGCGAAAGCCTTCGCTATAGGGGCGGCGGCCTATCTCCAAAAGCCGCTGGCCCAGTGCACGCTCGTCGAGACGGTCGAGAAGGCACTGGCTGCTTTCCGTGAATCGGCAAAGTCAGGGGTATGAGGTGATCCCATGATTCGGAGCAAGCAGATGACGTTCTCCTGGTGATGGATGAGAGGAAAGCATTCGGACGCTGCTTCAGGAGGCCCTGGCAGGCCAAGAACGGACGATCCTGCTGGCGGAGGAAGGCCGGAAAGCCATTGAGATGTTTCGACGGGAACGGCCGGACGTTACGATTCTGGACCTGGGGATGCCGGATGTGAGCAATCTAGACGTTCTGAAAGAGATCCGCGCGATGGATCCCTCCGCGAGGTGATCGTCTACAGCGGAATGGCTGGAGGGGACGGTAGAGCAGCAAGCCCGCGCTAGGGGTGAGCGATTTCGTCGAAAAAGAGGGCTCGCTTCATCCCCTCGGGGAGGGCGTCAACCTGCAGCCCGGGGGGATTCGGAAAGGTTTGGGCTTCCGCTGGAGTCGCGCGCCCTCCGTGGTCCGGCGAACCTGTCGATGAGCATGATTGCCCTCTTTGCGGTCTGGCCAGTTTCTCGTGGACAACCACTTCTTTGAAAGGCGCAGAAAATCTTCGAAAATGACCTGTTGTGCGCCGTCTGTGTTGGGGCGGACCTTCTAAAGATTGTGAAGGAGTGCGTGGTGCCGACTCTCTTGGATCGTGCCGAAGACGGGATTTGGTTTGGGCTTATTTCCCATTCTCCAATGCCGGTGAGGGTCTCGCAGAATTCGCCCAGTTCTGTGAATCGCTTCTGTGCCTCTTCTCCTTGTTTTCCTAGCTATCTGCTGTCTATGCGTACGGTTCGTTTCTACTTTGACTCACATAATGTATCGGGCCATACTCTAACTCGATGAAGGACGGCGTGCGCAACTCGTCAACCTTCTTGCGCGAAAGAAGGAGTGATGTCTCCCATAGAGGGTGTGGTCGTTCGAGAGGATGGTTATGTTTGATCTGGCCAATTTCACACTAGCGGACCTGACCCACAACCTGGCCACCCTGCGTAAGCTGGGCGCTGGCGTCGAAAGTATGGAAGAGACGGCGAACCGAATGGTTCGCTACCTCTATGACAGCCTCGTCGTCAAGGAGACGGGCAAACGCTCCTGTGCCCTCGCTCGACTCTTTGTTACACAACCATACGGAATGTTGGATGACGAACTCCAGACCCTCGCGCGAAAGATGCTCGGAGGGGCACCTGAATCACCTGCTCCCAAGTGTCTCGTGTTGTTGGGAACCGCTGGAGATCAACCGGAGTGGAACGCAAGACAACAGTCGATGGGGCACCAAGTCATTCCTCTCCCCAGCGAACAGGTTGTCTCCAGCATCCCGATGATCTCCCAACTGATTTCCCAGCTCGGGGTCGATGTGAGCCATGTGCTCCAGCCTACCCCAGACATGATGCTGGCTGTTGAGCAGAAGACATACAATGTTTTTCACGTTCCTGAAGCAGTGGGAAGCCCATACATCCCCGCGCAAAACGCCTTTGTGATCCCGTTTCAAATAAAATCCGTGCTTGGGTTTGGAGGTCTGCTCCCGTCAGGAGAACTCTTTGCGCTGATCCTCTTCAGCCGAACTTATATCTCCCAGGATACGGCAACATTATTTAAACCATATGCCCTCGCAGTCAAAGCGGCTTTTCTTCCGTTCGACCGGGACGGAGCAATTTTTGCTGGGGCCAGCCAACCCGGGAACTCCTCACGGCCACACGCATTGCCGACACCCAATCAGTTGCGGTCCGAAACCTTGGTGCTAGAGCAGTTAGTGGATGTCTACGAAAGCACCGTCCACGAGCAGTCGTCCCGCCTCAACCTTGCGTTGGCCGCGGCTCAGGCAGCCACTCGAGCCAAATCTTCCTTCCTCGCCGTCATGAGCCATGAAATTCGTACCCCCATGAACGGCATCATGGGGATGACCGGACTCTTGCTCGATACCGATTTGACTCCTGAGCAGCGCGACTATGCTGAAACAGTACGGCGGTCCAGTGACGTCCTGCTCGACCTCGTCAATGACATCCTTGACTTCTCGAAGTTCGAGGCTGGCGGGTTGACGTTGGAGGCGATCGACTTTGACCTTCGGTCGGCGGTCGAAGAGGCCTTGGACCTCTTTGCCGAGCCGGCGCAGCGCAAGGGCCTGGAAGTGGGGTGCCTTCTACATGCGGAGGTACCCACGGCGCTCCGGGGCGACCCCGGCCGCTTGCGTCAAATCCTCGTCAATCTCACCGGCAATGCGCTCAAGTTTACCCAACAGGGCGAGGTGATGATTCACGTGACGCGGGGCGAGGAGACGGCCGACCGCGCCCTGCTCGAATTTGCCGTGACCGACACGGGCATCGGCATTGCCCCCGAGGCACAGGCGAGGCTGTTCAAGCCGTTTTCCCAGGCGGATACCTCGACCACCCGGAAGTTCGGCGGCACGGGACTGGGCCTTGCCATTTGCAAACAGCTCGTGGAAAAGATGGGGGGTCAGATCGGTATCGAGAGTGTGCCCGGTCAAGGCAGCACCTTCCGGTTTACGGTGTGGCTGACCAAACAACCGGCAGCGGCGCACGTGGCACCACTGCCGCGAGGGTCCCTCCCAGGGCGGCGGTTGTGCATTGTGGATGACAATGCCACCAACCGGCGCATCCTGGAACAATACGCTGCTCACTGGGGGCTCCAGAGCGCCACGGCCTCGGACGGGTACCAAGCCCTTGCTCTTATGCGAGACGCGGCGACTCGGGGAGAGCCCTTCGATTTGGCGATCCTCGATTTGCAGATGCCTCGCATGGACGGATTCGAGTTGGGACGTGCGATCACCGCGGATCCCTTCCTGGCGGCGACCCGCCTGGTCCTGCTGACCTCGATCGGTCTTCAGGGGCAGGCCGAAAAGGCGAAACAGGCGGGGATCTCAGCATACCTGACCAAGCCTGTGCATCGCGCACACTTATACGACTGTCTGTCACTGATTGTGGACATGCCGGCGAAATCAGCCGCTGACGCGCTGGATGATGAGTCTAAAAGTCGGCCCCACGACGTGCTAGTGACCCGCCACGTCCTCAAGGAAACCACGGTGGCGGCGCGTGCCCGTATCCTGGTGGCCGAGGACAATATCGTGAACCAGAAGGTCGCGGTGTGTCAGCTGGAAAAGCTCGGCTATCGGGCCGATGTCGTGGCCAACGGCCTCGAAGCAGTTGAAGCGGTCGCTCGGATCAGGTACGCGCTGGTCTTGATGGATTGCCAAATGCCCGAGATGGATGGAGTGGAGGCATCGGCGATGATTCGGAAACGCGAAGGGGAACAGGGCAGCCGACGACTCCCCATCATCGCCATGACCGCGAACGCGATGCCCGGGGACCGTGAGCAATATCTGGATGCAGGTATGGACGATTATCTCACCAAGCCGGTGAAGCAAGGGGATCTCGGTGCGATGATCGCCAGATGGATTCCGGGCCAGTCCACCCCGGATGCACAGCAGGAATCGGTGTTGTCGGAAACACGTGAACCGGGTCATGGTTGCGTGGATACCTCGGCGTTGGCCGAATTGCGCCAACTTGATGCATCCTGTAGCCTCTTGTCCTCAGTGATCACACAGTACTTGAACGACGTTCCGACCCGTCTGGTACTCTTACAGGATGCGCTCCAGCAGGGTGATGGGAGGGCGTTGGCACGAGTGGCCCATGAGTTGAATGGCCCGAGCGGCAACCTGGGAGCACGGAGAATGCGCCAGCTCTGTATCGACCTCCAGGCGATCGGAAAAACTAAGGATCTCACCAAAGCCGGGGCGCTGCTCGCGCAACTGGTGAGCGAATTCGAGTTGGTGCGCCAGCGCCTGATGGTGGAACAGGCGACGATCGTCCATGACACGCTCATCGATGAACCATAAGGACGTGACGCATTCGCATGGAGAAGAAGACCCTCCTGATCGTCGATGACCAGGCGGACACCCGACTGGTTCTCAGCGCTCGGTCGAAAGCCCCTCACTATCTCTAACAGGTGTAGTCGTTCGGCAGGATGGTTTGATCTGGGCAATTTCACACCTGACAGAGAACCTGACCACACGGTAGAAATTGCCATGAATGCGGTGAACGGTCTTTATGATTACGGCGCCGGTCGATATGCGAAAAAGGGTCAGCCAAACCAGGGGATAGCCATCCGGCTCATGTTGCAACGCGACATGACGTCGCCACCAACACGATCGACCAGTATGGTTCTTGCCCTGACGGGGACGCTATTGTCAACCTTGGTGGGCATGACCATATTCGAGGCGGTCAAGACGTTTTGGTTACCGGGAATGTCGATGTGGGAATCACACACATCGACGATTATTTTTACCACTGGCTTGGCGACCGGGATCGCCTTTT
>JACMLT010000259.1 GCA_014379455.1 Nitrospiraceae bacterium | reverse complement strand
TTCGGATCGCTCCGAGTCGGTGCGGTCTTGGACGCTCGTGTGGCAAGCCACGAACCGCAGTACGGTCTCACCCAGCTGGAATTCAAGGGCCAATTCCTGTTTGTGCCACTTCAGCCCGTGGCCATTGGGCAGCCCGTACGCGCGCACATCATTTCCAGCGATGTCAGCCTTGTCGTAGGCCGGACCAATTCTCCGACCAGCGTGTTGAACATTCTTGAGGCGACGATTATTGAGATCAGGGAAATGGATCAGTCGTCGGTAGACGTGCTGTTGGATATCGGAGCGCCCCTCATCGCGAGCATCACCAGAAAATCACTTGCGAACCTCGGGTTAAAACCCGACCAGCGTGTATTTGCGCATATCAAAGCCGTTGCGCTGAATGAGGAGCTGAAGGAGTAGATGAGCGCATATGTCTATGTCGCGCCGCTCTGAAATGGGGAAGCGATCTAGCAGAGAGAATCGTATGAAATCGGTGCTGTTTACTTTGTGTTCTCTTTTGCTTGTTCCCATGACGGTGTCCGCGCAAACGGACCATACCCATTCTCCTGCCGGTGCTGAAGACTGCACGAAGCTGTCCCCCGCATTGCAGGCAGTACTAGGAGCGATGGATGGGGAGGGGGCAAGGATCGAAGCCGTGCCAAAGCCGGAGAGTACCCCCGCAGTGGAACCGGGTATCCATAAGCTGGAGGTGGCGCTTCGACCGCTGTCGGAGGTCGGGCTCGTGGGAACAGAGAGTGTGTCCCGGCAGACTCTGAAACGAGAGGGTGCCATGGGTGCAGAGACGAAACCAAGTGAAAGCGTGGAAAAACTTTTTGGAGGTTTTGTTCGGCTGACGGTTCCGAAGGATGGCATATACCGGATTTCCGTAGACTCAACCACCTGGATCGAAGTGATAGACGGAAACCACCCGATCGAACGGGTCAGAATCGCTCCACGTTTGCGTTGCGGCCGGATTCACAAGAGTCTGGGGTTTCCGTTACAACGAGAGAAATCCTATTGGCTGGAGCTGTCGGGTAGCACACGTCCGGACGTGGCGCTGCTCATTACGGAAGAATCAGACCGTTAAGGAGGGGGCAAGATGGCAAAACGCAGCCTAATAACGATGCCTCAGGGGCCGGATGCGGTGTTCACCGCTCGCGAGGCCGCGAAGTACTTGCGCCTCGCTCTCCCCACCTTTTACCGGTACCTCTGGGAGGGGAAAATTCCCACCTCCAAGATCGGCGGGAGGTATCGCTTCAAAAAAGCGATGCTGGATCGATGGTTGGGGAAAAAACCGGAAGGAGAGGAGGTCAGCGGGAGAAACAAATTGGTCGGCATCGTCTCGGCGATCAAGCGTGATGTCATCATGGCTCAGGTGAATCTGGACGTAGGAGAGAACAAGATCACTGCGGTCATCACGCGTGATGCTCTTGATGCGCTTGGCCTTAAGGTCGGGGATCGCGCGGTTGCCCTCGTGAAGGCAACCGAGGTGATGGTGATCAAGGAAATGTAAGTTTATTTCTCAACTGTGGTCTCAATGTGCCTGAAAATTATATTTTCGCGGCCGAAATGGGCATTAGGGCATGACTCTTTCGCTCAAAAGTATCAGATTATCCCCACGAAACTGATTTATCCTGCGTAAGTTTCTCGTTGCCTTGAACACCAGGGTATTTCCACATCTTGTACAGCACCTCAACACAGTGCAAGCTGTTGACTGATACCACATGTGCGCAAACAAAAAGGAGACGACAAATGGCTATCAGTGCAAGAAACAAGATCCAGGGACGGGTCTCGAGTATCAAGTCCGGCGAGGCGATGTGCCTCGTCACGCTCGATGCGCAGGGAACAAAGATCGTAGCGGCTGTCACCAATCAAGGTGTAGAAGAATTGAACTTGAAACAAAACGACCAGGTCACGGCCGTGATCAAATCCACCGAGGTCATGCTCATGAAGGGTGGAGGCCAGGCCACGTTTAGCGCCCGAAACCGTTTTGCAGGGCAGGTCGAATCGGTTCAAAAAGGTGAAGCGATGGGTCTGGTGACGGTCAAAATGGGACAGTTCCAGCTCGGCGCGGCAATTACGCGTGAAGCCATCGACGAGATGGGTTTGAAACAAGGCGATCAGGTAACAGCGGTGGTAAAGGCGACCGAAGTGATGTTGATGAAGTAAATAAGCTAGGCAGTAGGACTTCAAGGTGGCCACGTACGTGGCCACCTTTTTTTGTGACCGCGCGGGTTCCGAGCCTTGAATCCAACTTCAACGGGGCGACACTGAAGGGCTGAGGAGCGGATGTGGGCGGCTCAGCGTGGTATGTCTGCATTCGTGCAGAAGATGTGCTGCTTGAGCAAGCGGGGAGCGGCATCACGAGTGCGCGCAATCACCTGTCCGGCCATGTGAGCGAGGTACTGCGCAAGGCGTATTGGTGACGGTCACAGTCGATTGCGGATTCTCCCTGCGGGCGGTGATGACGAGAGGAGCCAGAGAAGAATTCGGCCTCGAAATAGGTTCCGTCGTGACGGCAGCGATCAAAGCCGGCGCCGTGCATCTGGTGCCGAGATCAGTCTAGTCCTGGTCCTCTTGCCTGAGCCTCGCGTTATAGTAGGCGCCGAGCCATCGTGCTGGTTCCTATCCTGGGTGTCGTGTACGTTGTCCGACTATCTCGATCGACGTCATGGAGGGTCGAGAAATGTGTAGAGAAAGGTCAAGAGAAATTTTCACAAACTCTTTCCCCAAATTCTGTGGATAAGCCTGTTCATAAGATCGTTTGACCATCAAATTAGAGCACATTCCCTTACCCCTAGAACGTCTTTGCCTAGAATTTAGGCATTGATCCCACTATAGCCGCACCACAATATATGGTGGTCCTAAGGGTTAAACCCAACAGAAACACCAAATACTAGATGTCTATTGTTGTTGCTGGGTCGGTGCGATGAATTGCCAATCCTATCGCGGTGTTTCCGACACGGTTATACACAGACTCTTCGAGAGATCCGGCCATTTGCATCGTGAATATAGGAGCCGACTGAAGGAGCTTGACAGCCTGCCGAGAGAAATGTAACCATTGGTTACACAATGAAATCGGCAGACCTTAAGCGAGTGCGAGAGCAGTTGGGGCTCACTCAACAGCAATTAGCGGATGCGTTGCAGACGACGCGCGTATCGGTGGCGCGCTATGAAGCGGGGATGCGGCGCATCCCTGGGATGGTACAAGTGGCTATCGGTCAACTCAGTCGACCGCGGGGCATTCCCATGGCAGGGATAGTGGCGGCAGGTTCACCGATTGAGCCGATCCCCCAGTCTGAATTGATCGATGTCCCGCCCAGCATGTTACGTGGCGGCAATACCTTTGCCCTCCGTGTCAAAGGAGAGTCTATGAAAGACGACGGCATTCTCCCAGGCGATCTTGTCGTGGTGCGAAAACAGGAGACGGCCAGGAACGGGCAGACCGTCGTTGCGCTGGTCAATCATGAGGCGACGATCAAGACCTACTTCAAAAAGGACTCACACATTGAATTGCGTCCGGCAAACGCGGCGATGCAGCCGATTATTGTGAGGTCTTCAGATACGTTTCATATCGAAGGCATTCTCATCGGCGTGATTCGGCATTGTACGGTGTAATGAAAGAAGGGAGGATATGATGCGTACGGCAGAAAAATTCTTTCGAACGGACCGGCTCATTGACTTGGAACGAACGGTGGATTCCTTGAACGGACAATTGCGCAAGATGCAATGGGACTTGTACCGGCCAAAGGCGGAGTCGCTTCCGATTCGATGGTGGCGGAATCTGGTGAGCCTCAAAGGCAGGCAGGAGTTCATGACAACCGTTTGCAATCGAGGCGCTCGTCCGAACACAAAGCTGGTCTCCTATGCTGAACCAAGAACGTAGAACGGCCATACCATCCGTCGGCGCCTGTTCTGACTGTGGGACGGTGGCCCAGCACCGAATCGCCTACATCGATGAGATGACCCATTCACCCGTCGAACTGTGCGAGCGCTGCTGGAGTGCCTGTCAGCAGAGACAGGTCTTCGCAGGCGGATGCTGCGGATAAAGAACACTGGATGGCACTTTCGCCATCCTTGGAAGCAACCCTGTGCCGAAAACGAGAACAGACGCGCGAGGTGTGGGTGTGGTGGCGGTGGCGGTGCTCTGGATTGAACGGGGGCCGCGGGCTTATAGGGCGCATCGCGATTATCCTCCAACTGAGATCTGTGCACCGGAAGAAATCGCGCAAATAGACGAGAAGACCACGTAACGAACAGGGGACTCTCTCGAATGTCACTGGAAGACCGATCGCCTAGACCATCAAAACAGACAGGAGAGGGACGAGGCACTCACGGAGCAGACGGTACGAGCATTCCGCCTGTTTGTAGGAGTTATTGATGAACCTTCGAATGAAGCATGCGCGGTCATAGGGACGAAACTGGGCTGCTTCTTGGGGCAGCCAGGCGAATCTCAGGCAAGGTCCGATCAGTGAGGGAGCGGAGGTCCTCTAAGGCATGAATAAGCAATGTACCGGTCGCTCCGGTCAGTCCTACAGTGCCAGTCTTGATCGCGGAATATGAGTGAATGGCGATGTCCAGTAGTCGTCGCTGCTCCTCGGAGAACATTCTCAAGCGATACTCCAAGGTGATCGCTTGATCATTGATTAAGGTTTCGCGGGCATGCCCAAAGGACGTGACGGCGTCGGCAATCGCATCGTCGAGGCACCGGTTGAGAATGCGAAACTCGACAGCGGAGATATCCTCATCCCGTTCGCCGGCTAACTCGGTGACCGCTTGGCACACATCCCCGTACTCGTGGACGACCTGGTCGACGCTATAGCCGAGACGGAGCAATTCAGTACCGTGTAAGCTCGCGGTGCGACCGATCTCCGTGGTAGTTTGCGTACTCTCTGGCGCGACAGGCTGAGCGGGAGGGGTTTGCTCGAGACGAAGGGCTTCGACGAGCTGCTGGAGGAATCGCGGTATGCCGTGATTTATTACTGCAGGAGGTATGACTGGCGCATATCTCGTCGCCGCCTTCACCCTGCAACGCGTGACCAACTCTGTACGGTTCGAAGTCAAAAACTGATCGAGCATGGGAGGATGATACTCCATCGCTTCTTAGGTGTCTGTGCGCTACCGTACATAGCGTGCGGCTCCTACTAGGCAAATGCATACCCGGACTTGCTCTGTTTAGCCCGGTACATTGCCTCATCCGCACGTTTGATCAACGTATTCGCAGTGGCACCGTTTTTCGGGAAAATCGAGATTCCAATGCATGCCCCGATACTGGGGCAGATCTTGAGGTCGCGTAGGCTGACATTGCATGGCACTTGAATCGTCGTGATGATCTTTTCCGCGATCATCGCCATGTCTTTTTCGTCATGGACCTCCGTGAGCAGGTATAAAAATTCATCGCCGCCATGGCGGCTGACTGTGTCGTCGCCCCGCGTATTGTCCTTGAGCCTCCGTGCCGTGGTCTGTAAGACGATGTCTCCTGCGGCGTGTCCATACGTATCGTTAATGCTTTTGAATTTATCTAGATCCACGAACATCACTGCCAAGGTCCGACCATGCCGTTTGGCCTGCGCAATTCCATGTTCCAGCCGATCATGGAACAGCGTGCGATTGGGCAGGCCGGTCAACACATCATGAAAGGCGGCATAGCGAGCACCTTCTTCCTGCTCTATCGACGCGGCTAATTGATGATCAACCAAGCCTCGCTCCCTCACCTCCCCCTCCAATGCCCGATTCACAATCGTCAGTTTTTCCGACGCTTCTTGCAGTTTGCGTGCGATGGCCTCGCCTTGTTCGATGCGGACTTCAACTCCGGGTAGCGGGTCACGATTCGCGAGCGCTTGCTTGATGCCTGTAATGACCCACGAGAGTTCCTCTGCAGATTTCTGCACCAGGTTCTTGACCTGCTCGTTTTCCTCGAGCAGTTTAGTCAACGACTTGGCTCGCTTGCCGTGCTCTGGCCATCCCGCGTTCGGGTCGGGTTTCATGTAGTCTTCATATCTGTGCTCACTGACGGGGGCTCGTCAACGACTTTATACGGCAGCAAGCGGTCGAACTCTTTTTTCACTACGCCGTAACATTCACATACACGCTTTTCCAGTTTTGTGCGATTCAATACTGTAATGTGGCCGCGCCTGTACCGAATCAATCCGGCCTTCTGCAAATGGCCGGCGGCTTCGGTCACGCCCTCCCGCCGCACACCCAGCATATCCGCGATCAGCCCCTGCGTCATCATCAGGTCATAAGAGTCCATCCGATCCAGGCTTAACAATAACCAACGACATAGTTGCTCGTCCACCGTATGGTGCCGGTTGCACACCGCCGTTTGCGCCATCTGCGTAATCAGCGCCTGCGTGTAACGCAGCGCCAAATACTGCAAAGTACCACCCAGCGCGAATTCCTTTTTTAGAATACTCGCCTTGAGCCGGTAGGCGTGGCCTGCGCTTTGCACCACTGCCCGGCTCGGCGTGCTTTCGCCGCCCATGAACAAGGAGATGCCGACTAATCCCTCGTTGCCTGAGATCGCGATTTCCGCCGAGGCGCCGCTTTCCATAACGTAGAGCAGCGAGACAATGCTGGTGGTCGGGAAATATACGTGACTCAAATTGTCACCGGACTCGTAGACCGCCCATCCCAGCGGCATCGGTATGAGTTCGAGATCTGGGAGCAGCCGCGCGTAATCCTTATCTGGCAGGGCGGCGAGAAGATGATTTTGTTTTGGGGTATGCGGTGAGCGCATCGCGACCGTTTCCTCGCAGCATGTACGCGTTATTAGAGTGAGTTCAATATGAACACGCGCCGCCCGAGCAAAGATAATGTTTCCCAGTCTACGTCGTTTGTACACTATTACACAAGAGTTAAGGGAATCTGCGAATCTGACGGCCCCAGGCTCCGTCATTACTCAGACCTGAAAGATTCCTGATTTTCTCAGCAATGGAGGCAATATATTGAGCTGTCGTTTTCGTCTCCGGTCAAACTCCTATATCTATTGTCACAGGTGTCCGGTTAAGGGTTGAACAAAATCAATTGGTTGTCGTCTGCTGGCGGTTCGGTTCGCGGGTTATCGAGCTGCAGGGCGCATGCAAGCTGGGTTTTCTCGAACACCGAGACCGACACTATCTGTAGACATGTGTAGAGTGAGGCATTGAGGTGAAGCTCCTTCTTCACGATGGCGATACGCACATAGGTGGCGCTGGCGGACCACACCTGCGTTTTCACCGCGTTCTCGCTGGTGCCCAGAAACTTCTTGATGCGCAGGTGCTGCTTGATCCACTTGAAGAACAGTTCGACCTGCCAGCGCTGCTGGTACAGCGCGCAGATCGTCAGTGCGGAAAGCGCGGTGTTGTTGGTCAGAAAAACCAGCCTGTTGCCCGAGTCCGGATCCTTGCAGCGAATTCGCCGCAGATGCTCCGGATAATCTCGCGCGGCAGAGAATCCATTGAGCGCAACGCGCTGATCGCAGATCACGCCACTGTCGCGTTCGCCGGGCGCGGAGTACACCCGGTGCGCGTTGAAGTTCGACTTCGCACGTGTGACGAAGAACGCGCCAGCCTGATGCCGCACGTACAGCCGCGCGAAGTCCATATACCCGCGATCCATCACGTAGAAGGCACCCGCCTCGAACGCGCGCAGGTCCAGCACCTTCACGTCGTGTAGCGTGCCGTCGCTGATCTAGATGAACGCCGGAATACAGCCGCGCAGGTCCAGCACGGTGTGCAGCTTGATGGCCGCTGTGGTCGAGCGAAACGGTGCCCAGGCAAACAGACTCAGGCACAGATCGACGGTGCTCGAATCGAGCGCGTATACGGTGTTGTTCAACTCGACACCGAGAGAGTCGCTTGCGTAGAGCTTGCGGGCGCGGCGGATCAGCACGGTGGCCAGATCGAACCAGATGCGCCAGTTGCGCGATTCGTTGGCATCAGCCAGCGTGGCGCGTTTGATCGGCGAGCGAACCCCCATCGCGTAGAGCGTGGAGGGGGTGGCGGACAGGCTGCCCTCGATGTCGCGCAAGCTCTCGCGCCAGGTGAGTTGCGCGAAGGCCAGCGCACGAAACTGCTCAGCGCACGACCGCGTGCGACCCCCCGCGTTGCCTCGATACCGATGCACGATGCGCGTGAAGCTCGTCCACGGTACGAACTCCATGACCTGAGCGAACAGCGTTTTGCCACCATACATATGCATTCCTCGGGGTGGTTACCCCGGGGATCGTACATGGTTGTTGGCACACGAAGTTCAAGTCGGCACCAAACAAAAACGACCTACAGACCGCACCAATACTTGATCTTTGCCTCGGCGCGGGTCATTTAACCGGACACCAATG
>JACMLT010000258.1 GCA_014379455.1 Nitrospiraceae bacterium | reverse complement strand
TTCTCATCGGGGCTGGAGGCGGCGGTGCAGGGTGGTGCTGTTCGGAATGCGGAAGATCTGTCGCGTTACGTGGTGGAGTTGCTCACGATTGGAATAGGGGAGCGCGACGCAGTGGCAGTAGGGTTGGCGCATGATGCGTATGTCTTCGGCTCTCTGAAAATTGCCTTCAAGGCGGATCGAGAGCTGGAGGCGATGAAACTGGGCCTCGAATCACGGACAGCCAGTCGGCAGATGGGACGTCAGGTAATACGGCTGGCTGCGGATCAACTTGCCAGCCAACCACTGATCGAAGATTATGTTGCGGCAGTTGAAGCTGAACAGACAACCGGACATCTAGCCGTCACGGTCGGCCTCACGCTGGCTGCAGCGGGTTGGTCGAAGGAAGATACCATTGCCGCGTTTCTCTACCAAACAGCGACAGGTTTTGTCGCGGCAGCGATGAAGCTGCTGCCGCTCGGTCAGCGTGAGGGACAGAGGCTATTGGAGAGGTGGCTTAAGGTGATCGAACCAATCAGTCACAAAGCAGCACACCAACAAGTGCTGCAGTCTTGGTCGCCAATCCAGGACATTTACGCCATGAGGCATAGCCGGCTGGAATCGCGGCTCTTTCGGTCTTAGGAACATTATGCATAGAGCCGATGAACATTTTTCAGGTAACGGGCGCGTCACGGCGGCGCGGGCTGGTCATATTCCTGTGATTGGAGTTGGCGGCCCGGTTGGTTCAGGGAAGACGGCTTTGGTTGAGGCGCTCTGCCTGCGTCTGCGCGATCGGGTGAGTTTGGCGGTGGTCACCAACGACATCTTCACCAAGGAGGATGCCGAGTTTCTCACGCGCCGAGGCGCGCTCCCTCAAGACCGCATTCTGGGCGTCGAAACCGGGGGCTGTCCTCATACGGCGATCCGTGAAGACGCCTCACACAATCAGGAAGCTCTGGACGATTTGCTTAAACGCCATCCCGATGTTGAGCTGATGTTCGTGGAGAGTGGCGGTGACAACTTAGCCGCGACATTCAGCCCCGAACTTGCGGACAAAGTGATCTATGTGATTGATGTGGCAGCCGGCGATAAGATTCCGCGGAAAGGTGGGCCTGGAATTACCCGGTCCGATCTCCTCGTGATCAACAAGATCGATCTCGCGCCGCACGTCGGGGCCGATTTGTCCGTGATGGATCGGGACAGCAAGCGAATGAGGGGCGACTTGCCCTACCTCTTTACGAATCTTAAAACAGGACAGGGCCTCGATCAGGTGAGCGCGTGGGTTGAGCAGCTCATTCTCCACCGCACCCATCGGCACTGACGAAAGGTATTCTGTGACGTCGCCGGTTGGGCAGGCTCTCGCTCTTGATTCCGTCGGCCGGCGTGGGTCGCTGTCATATGAATTCGAACGCGCAGGTCTACAAACGGTGCTTATGCGCTCGACCTGTACGAGCCCTTGGCATCACTTTCCTCCTTCGTATCTCGACGACAGCGGCTGCGCCTTTACCTGGCTCGTGAACCCATCCGGCGGCTTGGTCGCTGGCGATCATATGTCGATCGAGGCGCAGCTCCATGCCGAGACGCATGTGTTCATGACAAGTCCCTCTGCCAATCGTGTCTATCGAAGTCTGTCTGAGCCGGCGCTACAAGAAATTCGTCTTTCAGTCGGTGCTGATGCTCGATTGGAATGGGTCCCTGAGATCACGATCCCATTTGCCGGTTCTCGGTTTCGCCAATCGATCCATGTCGATCTTGCACCAGGTGCGACGGTAGTCCTGTGGGACGCCATGGCCTCAGGTCGGGTTGCCAGGCACGAGCGCTGGGCCTTCGCGACGTTCGAAAATGAGATTTTCATCCAAACGTCCAGAGGGAAGTCGCTTATCGAACGGTGTTGTGTGGTCCCTGACCAATTGTCTGAATCAATAGGTCTCGTCGGGAGCTGGGACTATGTGGCGTCGCTCTTCATCATTGGCGATGCGGTCGAGCCCGAGGCCTGGAAACGTCTCGACGAAGTGCTCGCGACTATTCTGGAGGAGCGCCCCGGCTTGGTGTTGGGAGCGGTCTCCACTCCTGCCCTGTCTGGGTTGGTGGTTAAATTGGTCGCTCGATCTGCGCCAGATCTCACGGCGGTGCAGGAGGCCATGTGGACGGCGATAAGGAAAGAGCTGTGGAGTCTTCCGGCCCCGAATCTACGGCGGTATTGAGTCGATGTGGCTGAAGGGTTCGGATCCTCGGGCCTCAAACTTCAACTGTCTCACCTTCAGTCGTGGCGTATGATATAACGCCCTATGCGTACCTTTCGTATCGCCATGGTGCAGATGAATTCGACGGTCGGGGATCTGGATGGGAATGTCAGCCGGATCACGGCCTGGCTGCGCGAGGCGAAGAAAGCGAAGGCTGATCTCGTCGCGTTCCCGGAATTGGCGATCACCGGCTATCCACCAGAAGATCTCCTGCTCAAACCACGTTTTGTCGCAGACAACCGCCGTGCCCTTCAGGAAGTCGTCCGTCACTGTCGGGGCATTGCAGCAGTCGTGGGTTACGTCAGTCAGAGCGATGGCGTTGACCCAAAGCCCGCTCGCTCATCGGTGGTGCAGGCTGGTGTACATGAACTCTACAATGCGGCGGCGGTCATTGCCGATCAGAAACTCATCACGACCTATTGTAAGTGGTACTTGCCGAATTACGGCGTGTTCGACGAGAGCCGCTATTTTCATCCGGGCTGCAGGTTGCCGCTCATCCGATTGCGTGGCACGATGGTAGGGGTCAACATTTGCGAGGATGTCTGGTTGCCGGATGGTCCGACCGGTTTCCAGGCGGCAGCAGGCGCCGAAGTCATCGTGAATATCAATGCCTCGCCGTTTCATCTGGGCAAGAGCCGTGCACGCGAGCAGATGTTGGCGACTCGCGCGCGAGAAAATGGGGTGGTACTCACCTACACCAACGCGGTCGGTGCTCAGGATGAACTGGTATTCGATGGGAATAGCGTGATCCTGGATCACCAGGGTGAGGTTATCGCACGGGGAAAAGCCTTTGAAGAAGACCTGATTGTCGCCGACCTCAATATGGAGGCTGTCGCTCGGGCGCGACGAACCGAACGGAAAAAGCTTTTGCCGAAGCGTGTAGCCGCTGCGGTGGGGGTGTATGCCGCGCCACTCCCATCTGTTCATAAAGCTCGATCGCGCGTGGTTGCTGCTGTGACGGGAATCTTAGATCCATTGGAGGAAGTGTATCGGGCTCTGACCCTGGGAGTGCGCGACTATATGAGGAAAAATGGATTTACGCGCGCCGTGATCGGCCTCAGCGGCGGAGTGGATTCGGCGCTGACCGCTGTACTCGCCGTCGATGCGCTCGGTTCTGAAAACGTGCGAGGCCTGTTCATGCCGTCGCTCTATACGTCGCAAGACAGTCATGACGATGTTGCCGAATTGGGGGCACGGCTTGCGATCTCCGTGCGTACGATTCCCATTACGGAGCTGTTCAATACCTACCGGCATGCGCTCGCGGCAACGTTCGAGGGGCAGGCACCCGATACGACGGAAGAGAATCTCCAAGCCCGCATCCGAGGTAATCTCCTCATGGCCTTCTCTAATAAATTCGGCCATCTGGTGCTCACGACGGGAAATAAAAGTGAAATGAGTGTGGGGTATGCCACGTTGTATGGCGACATGGCCGGCGGTTTCGCCGTGATCAAAGATGTACCCAAGACGATGGTGTATGACCTGGCGCGGCTCCGCAACCTTCGCGGCACAACCCCGGTGATTCCCAAACGGACGTTAGATCGGCCACCCACTGCTGAACTGAGGCCTAATCAAAAGGATGAAGACTCGCTGCCGCCTTACGCGATACTCGATCCCATCCTCCAAGCCTATGTGGAAGAGGACCGGTCTCTTGAAGAGATTGTCGAAACGGGGTACGACCGTGCGATGGTGGCGCGCGTGATGACGATGGTAGATGGCAGCGAGTATAAGCGCCGGCAGGCGCCGATCGGTATCAAGATCACGCATCGAGCTTTGGGCAAGGATCGACGGATGCCAGTTACGAACGGATATCGAAGGAGGCTGAAGACAAAAGGTTGAAAGGGGTAAGGCTGAAGGCCGGAGTCAGCCTTTTCATTTTTTCTGCGGTAGAGGTTTCCGCTTTGGGCTGTCTGGTTTGGTGGGCTGGTTGCCGAGTTGTTGTTGAACGGATTGCAGTTCTTTCTTGAGAATTTCTACTTCCTGAGCCAGAGCCTCTGTGGTATGAGCCGGAGTTCCGGATGAACCGGCTCCCGTTAGGGACTCGTGAACCGGTGTGGTTCGTCCCGCTTGAGGCGTTGTCTGATCCGCAGCGGTTGCTGTTGCCGGCGCCTGTTGCAGTAGCTGGTAATCGATAGCGAGAAACCTATCGGTCGGCTTTTCCCCTGCCGGCAGATCGAAGGCATCGGATCGTTGGGCGGCGCTCGGCGTAAACGAGAGTACACGGTTCTGGAGGCCTGAATAATCGAGAGGGCGTGATCGATTTGCCATGTCGCCTATATTGAGGTTCGTACGCGTCGGGGAAGATCGATATTGGGAAAGGATCACGTACAGCTGTCGGCCATAGGCATAGAGGGAGCCAGTGGTGGTTTCCGTGGTCGAAGATTCCAGGAAGGAACCTTTGTGTGTCATCTCGACACGATAGCCAATACGCTGATCCGGCGTCGCCGTACGTAAGCCTTCTACAAGCAATGGAGCGAGAAACTGGATCTGATCGTCTGAGAATACGGGAGTAGGCGCTGATATTCCTCCAAGTATTTTCTGAAGGCCGCGTTCCTGATCCTGAACCTCTATGCCCTTTAATATCTGAGCAATGAGGATAGGGTCCAGCGCAATCGGATGAGTGGCCTGAATCGATTGATCTGGCATCGACTGGAGAGATACGCTTCCGCGCGGATCCTCAAAGAGAATCTTGGCATTCCGGTCTGCCGTGCTGCAGGCAGCGCCGATAAGACAGAGCAGAGCGAGCACAACCGAAGCTGCGCGAGACCGGTATCGTGCCCAAGCCGGTGGTACGAAAGCCATAGATGGCAGCGAATCTAGCACAGACGATCAGTCATTGCCAGGAGCCTGCCGGACCGAAATTCAGAGAGAGACGCTTCTTCACAGCTCCTTGGTTCGCCAGCCTCATCGAGTGGCCACCTTCGCTCGTCATCTCGCCACCACTTCTTCTGCAATGGCATCGGTCGCGGTCACGCGGTGGTGTATGGGTTGCACCGGTCGATTGTTTTCCTTGATGATCGCGGTGAATGTCTTGATCTGTTCCTTTGAAAGGTGGATAGGCGATTTCATGACGATCCACTTCACCCCTTCCGAGCATGGCGGAGTCGTCAGCGAACCGTCGTACCGGTAGCTTTTGTGGCTATGCGGAAGGAGGTTATCCACGTCGACATGGACATGCTCGAAGTGGGATTCCACTCCCTTTTGCTTCGGAAGGTTCTCCCAGATCGGGTCAAAGGCTTTATTGTGTGCACCTTGCTCGATGAACACGCCGACGACCGCCAAGGTGCCTGACGGGGACTTGTGCACGAAATGCATTTCCATCGGGTAATGCTTGCCGTGGACGGTGTGCTCACTCGGGCTATGGAAGTGGAACTGGATCAGCTCGTAGTTGGTGTCTCCGATGGTGAGGGTATCGCCTTCGGTGTAGTTGACCTGGATGGTATGGCCGTTATTGATTTCGTCGGCGACATGCTCGTGATGCACGATCTGTAGCTTCGCCGGACTGAAATCGGCTCGAAGTTTCGGCAGCGTTGCGGGGGAAGTTTTCCCAATATCAATAGGCGATTGCTTCTGACCTGCTTCACAGAGCGAAAAATCTGGATCGAGTTTGCCCCAGAACCGAGGACCCTTTTCGCCATCGTAAGTCCAGTGGGGTGTATCGGCAGGAGGTGACACGGCACGCGTTTTCACTTGAGGGACCGGGGCGCTGCTATCCTGTGCCCAAACCAGAGGACTGAGAAGTGCCACCATCGTTAACCCAACCGTGCTTGCAATTAGCTTCCTCACGATATGCCTCCTTTACCAATTCCCGAGTGGTTCCGTTATTCCAACACACCGACTATAACTTGGGATGATTTTTTCCTTGGTGGTCCTTGTCTTCACTCGTGTGAGTGACTCTATCTAACTGTCTGACGGTCGGACGATCCATTCATATGCCTGCCGCGATGTCACGGTGCCTATCGTAACTTTCCAAAATGAATGGACCATGAATGGATGATGAAGAATTCTTCATAATACACGGCCACAGCACACTCCATACTGCCTGATTGCGAGTATAAAAAACGCCCTCTAGCCCGTTGGAGCCGGAGGACGCCATTGTCCACGCCGTCTATTTTGCCTTGGAGCCGGTGGGGAACTACATTGTTCTCCTAGCTCCAGCAGGCGCTTATAACACGCCGCAAAAAAACCTGTCAATGCCTCTCTGTCATCCTACGGACTACAGGAGGTAGGCGACGGAGGCTGTGTCGTCTCTTCAAAAGTCGAGAAACAGATTCAGCGAGAGGATGTGATTCATGCGATCTGTGTTGGCGGTGTTGATATATTGATTGAGATAACCAACTTCGGTCAGAATCTGTGGAGTCCAGCGATAGCCAATCCCAGCAAACCCACGGTTTTGATCGAATCCTTGCCGTGCGCCCCAGTCCGTCGAATTCAGATGCACAAACATCTCATCCCATGCCACGAAACTTGCTGCCGGGTGAAAAGAGAACGGCCAATTGAATTTGAACATTTGACGAAACCGCCCTCCGGTATCGTCTCCGTTATCTTGCCAACGCTGTTCCAGCCTGGTTCGGCTGGTGAAAGCGCCGAGAGGTGTCGGTCCTGACCACTGATATTGCTGCCACATTCTATTTTCGTGGATTGTGTCGCCGGCAACCGGATAGTTGGTGACGTGTGCATACCCGATCCACACAGTGGAATGGTCTGTGAGCGCATAGCCGATCCCGGGGCGAATCAACAGTTGGTCCATTTCTTTTCCCGATTCTCGCGACCGAGGCTGGACTTCCATCCACCAGCGCCAACGTTTGAAATCAGGATCGACGAACCCGAAATTCCCTCGTGCTGTCACGTTTCCCCAGATCCGAAAATCATCCGCCTCATCGGCCCAAGCAGCCGGTGAAGCAGGCGGCATAAGCGAGCATACGATAATCGCGATAAGCAGATAAGCCGATGGGAAGA
>JACMLT010000025.1 GCA_014379455.1 Nitrospiraceae bacterium | reverse complement strand
CATCTTATAAGGCCTCAACCGATTTCTCAGGAGTGCAAGGGCAGCGAGGCTGGTTCTACCGTGATTCGGCGGGCCGGAACATGACCTATAACTCCACCTCGAAACGCTGGCAGGGGGCAGAGACCTATCTGCATCTGTTCTCCACTGGTGGTCATCCTGGAAACGGTACGGATGCGGTACGCCGCTGGGTAACACCCTCTGCCGGCACCATCCAAATCACCGGAAACGCCAAGGATCTTGACGGTAATGGAGGTGGAGGGGTCACGGTCTCAATTCGTAAAGGCACCACGGTTCTCTGGCAACAAGCCATTGCCAACAAAAACACGACGGGCTTCAACTTCAATGTGACGACGACGGTCACGGCTGGTCAAGCCATCGATTTCCATATCAACCGTGGGGCCGATGGCAACTGGAACAACGACACGACTGCCTTTGATCCGACGATCACCCTCACGACCGGTGGGACTCCTCCACCCCCCCCACCACCAGGAGGAGGGGGCTCTGCGACCGTGACATGGAACGCAAACCCAGAATCGGATCTCTCAGGCTACCGGGTTTTTTATGGTACGAGTTCACGCAACTACCCCAACTCGATCAGCGTGGGGAAAGTCACATCCGCCACAATCAATGGCCTGACGGTCGGGACGACGTACTATTTCGCCTTAAAGGCGGTGGATACGAGCGGGAATCTCAGTGGATATTCTGCCGAAGTAACCAAAAGGCCCTAAGGCCCATTCCAAGCTCTTCATGCCTTCCTGAGTGAGATAGGTCAAGCGTATCGCTTGACCTATCCCTCTAGGAAAAGAGATCTTCTCCCCCAGCGTATGCGAATGTCCTCCATAAACGAGATGATAATCCCTGCTGGTCCGTTGGTTTCTTTACTCACTCGAAGCGGTTCACTTCTGTACAGGATTGTGGTTCTTCCTTCTCTTGCCAGGCCTTGAGGAAGGGTGCATGGCCTCGATAGAGATGAGGAACATCATGACGGTCGACTCCTTTTCTGCAGTGATTTTGATCAGGGCTTTCGAATATCGAAGTTGGAAAGCAGTCTGGGTTCGACTAATCACATCGACTAGACGTCGAGAGGTCTCGAATGTACGCTCGGCATAACTCACGCGTGGTCGGATGTGTGCATTACGCTTCTCCCTCATCAGAAACTGTTCCATCTCTGCAGAGTGCGCTGGTGCTGTCTTTCATAATAAGCCGCATCGACGCATGAGGTCTCCTCCACGGGTATCGGGGTCTATGATCAAGGCCTGTGTCTTTCGATGCCGTATCTAAGCACATGCGTCATAGAGGTATTCGGCAGCGGCTGGTTTGATGGCCGTAGCATGGGTGACGAGTACGATCCTTCCCCCTCATTGCGCGCGAGGGGCAGTACTGTAATAAGATGGTACGGGGTATAAGAGTCGAGCTAATCAGGAATGGAAGACGGGGGCGACCTCTTCGAAAATGCTTCGAGCGTTCTCTCCCGCAAGACGAAGAAATAGTGAAACAGAGTACGTCTGGTACGCATACAAGCGCCTCAATATCTTTCCAAGGATAGGGAGGGTGGGATGTCGATGCTGAGTAAGCGATGGCGTGTGATAGCGGCGTGGTGAGGCGCCTATTTTTATCCGACCCTCGTTGAATCAAATAGATGAGAAAGATCACCAGGGCGCATAGATACCAAAGTCTCACCATCTGTCGAGAAATGAACCACGTATTGGTGCCGTGCTGTGAGCGCGAGGTTACTTCGGCTTTGGCTTCCACTCCCGGGCCAGCTGTTGGGCTGCAGCCACTTGCGCCGGGGTCATCTGCTTGGCGAGCTGAGCCCGCGACGCTAAGGCTCGTTTTTCCCCCCGTGCGGCCGAGAGGGTGTACCACATGTGGGCCTGGATGAAATCCTGGGTCACTCCGCGTCCGTGTTCATACATGAATCCCAGCTTCGCGAAGGCCAGCGTCTCTTGCTGTTCTGCCGCTCGGCGAAACCAGAACAACGCCATTTGGTCGCTTTCGAGCGCGCCTTGCCCGAGGAGATAGAGGGTGCCGAGATTGACTTGAGCACCAGCGTCCCCCTGCTCCGCCGATTTTTCAAACCACTGCTTCGCGAGCAGTGGATCTTGAGGAACCCCCTGGCCTTGGTTGTACAGGAGGCCAAGTCTGTTCTGCGCGGTGGCGTTCCCTTGCTCTGCGGACTTGTGGAGTGCAGCTACCGTGGCCTCGCCTACGCCGCGCGTCGTTGTAGGGGTCTCCACGTCAGCACAGGCTGAAATGGCCATGCACATGAGCAACAGCACAAGGGTCGTCATCGTGCATGGCCGTGACAGGGGAACGCTCTTGTGTGCGATGTCCATCACGTTGTTGCTCAAGCACATTTGCACAGCCTCGCGCCTCAGGTAGGTTCTATCCTACTGAGCCTAGTCAAGAGAGTGCAAGCGTAGGGTGTTGATTTCTGACTTATGAACACCATTTCTGAGGGTATTGCCTAAAAGGGTGTGCTTCTCGTGCTTGCACCGTGTGTCGTCTCAGGCTGATATTACGGAAGTCACAACCGGAGATGTTTCCTGTCAAGTCGTGGGAGCGGATCGCAGTTCATTTTTCGACACGGATGGAAGTAGTGAGAGGAGGCCGTACAGGTGCAAGACGGGAATGTTAGGGCCGCGTCTGAGAGGGGCGTGACGCCAGGGGTTTTGGTTGCCATTCTCGCGCCAGTTTTTTCGCCGCGGCAAGCTGGTCTGAGGTCATTCGTGAGGCCAGATCATCCCTTCGTATGGCGCCAGGCGTTGCTCCCTTCGCTGTTCCAAGCTTATACCACATATAGGCCTGGACAAAGTCTTTCGGCACGCCGTCCCCACGCTCGTACAGGAGGCCCAGTCTTTGTTGTGCTAAATCATTGCCTTGATTGGCGGCTCGAAGATACCATCTCACCGCCATCGTGAAATCCTGCGACCCTCCGCGAGCATAATCATACAAACTCGCCAGGTTGACTTGGGCGAGCGCATGTCCTTGACTGGCGGCTTTCTCGTACCACTGCCGAGCTTGGGCATCGTCCTTTGGCACACCCTGACCATTGGCATAGAGTAGGCCGAGTTGGTATTGGGCTGCGGCCTGTCCTTGCTTTGCCAGCGGTTGCCACTCACGCAACGCCGTGCCGTAGTCGTTGCGCTGATAGGCCTTTTCGCCGGCTTTGAAGTCCGCCCATGCAGGCGTGGTGAGACAGACGACTGAAAACACAAAAGCGGCAAGGCGGCTGAACTCTCTGAGCCTACGAGTCCTCATGAGAACATCTCCGTCGGTTCGTGCGGCGATTGTTTTATCTACGGTTGAAGCGATATCGTGGCAGTAAAGAACCGGAGGGGATTATACTTTTTTGGGGCAGCCTGGTCCACCCCAATATCTTGGCGTCGACCCAGTATTCTCTTCTTGTCAGCTTCAGACGTGAGGGGGGCTGGCTATGGTCTGTGGTGCACGGCTGACAGTCGTTGCTTGTCTGATGGTGAAAACCCCCACGCCCCGCGTGAGAATCACCTTCCCTTCCCGGCTTAAGCGAGAGATCTCCTGATAGATATCGCTTACGTTGAATTCAGGAGCGCGGGCCACTAAGGCATCGAATTCGCAATCCTTGGAGTCTTGGAGTAGCTCGAGGATACGGATGGAAATGGGCCTCTGCGTTGACATGTGGATTCCTCCTTGCCGTGGTGTGATCGTTCCGGGAGTGCGTGCGGAGTGTGCTACCGGCGTTGGAGCGGCGGAGACTGGAGAATCGGTCGCGTTGAGAAGGGCAATGAAGCGCGAGGGATGAGACAGTCAGCGTGGCTGAAACGTCTTGTACGTCATGCTACGCGCATGGAGACGGCTCAGTCAAGCAATCTTAGCCGTGTATACATCTGTTATAGAACCAGGCAGACGAGAGGAAACGTGGTGGATCAGATTCCTGCCAGATGCCAAGAAATGCTGGGTTCTCAAACCTAGCGCAGTGATGTCAGATCAAGAGGGCATCGATTCAACGCCGCCCGTCATACCACACAGATAAGTGCTTCTTATCTTGCAAGGTTCGACGTGGAAGGAAAATAACTCGCAAGATTTGACCGGCAATCTCTCTCGGAGAGTAGAGAACCACTTTACGCGCTGATGTTTCCAGTGGATGCGTTCTCAAGATCACGAATTGAAGACCTCGTGGTTTTCCCCACTGTTTGAGCGCTACGCTGAGGCCAATTTCTTCAGCCGCATAGACGGTTTGATTGAAACCGCCGACATCGCGAAACGCATCGCGGCGACACACGATGAGTGCTCCCGAAGCCAAGCGAAAGAGAATCGACGTACTCGTCCACAGTTGCAAGGTCAAGGTTGCCCACCATGGCAATCCATGCATGTAGATGGTGCTGCCGCAACCGACGCTCTTTCCGTCTTCAATCAAACGCAAAACATCAGCAAGCAATCCTGGATTTAACACACTGTCGGCATCCATAAACAGCAACCAGTCTCCTGAGGCCTCAGCTGCCCCGGCATTGCGTGCTCGACCGATTTGATTGATCGGCTCAAACACGACCTGAGCACCTGCCTGTCTGGCAAGATTGGCGGTATTGTCGGTGGAATTATTATCGACCACAATAATTTCTGAAGTAAGGTCAGCCGTGAAGTTTTCAGCGAGGGCGGCAGCGATAGATTCGAGGCAGCGTTCGATCAGGAGTTCTTCATTAAATGCTGGAATAATGATTGAAAGATGCATGGGGACACCGGTTTTAGCTTGTGGCGTCAAAATGGTTATGGGGTGAGAGCGGTTGTCTTGTCTCTCTCATGCATTACCCCGTCTGAACAGGATAGACCAGATAGCCCAAACAAACCAGAGGGACCAGCGGTTCGCTGTGTTGAGAAATTTGGTGATCCAGAGCGCCATCCGCGTCTCTGGCGAGCAGGGGATGCGAGCCAAATTGCTTGATGTGTTAAGACGATTGCGGACCTCCGTGACCCAATGCCCCTTCCCATTTGCTGACGACCGCCGTTGCAATGCTATTCCCCACGACATTGGTTGCGCTTCGCCCCATGTCCAGGAGTGGATCGATTCCCAATAGCAACGCCAAACCTGCTTCAGGAATATTGAATGTGGCCAAGGTCCCTGCGATCACGACCAAGGAGGCTCTGGGCACACCTGCAATGCCTTTACTCGTCAGCATCAGGACCAACAGCATACTGAGCTGGGTTGGAAGAGGGAGATCCATGCCATAAGATTGGGCAATAAACAGTGAAGCAAATGTCATGTACATCATGCTGCCATCTAGGTTAAAGGAATACCCCAGTGGCAGCACAAAGCTGACGACCTTATCCTTGCAGCCGAATTTTCCCAACTCCTCCATTGTTTTTGGAAACGCCGCTTCGCTGCTCGATGTGGAAAAGGCTAAGAGGATAGGTTCCTTGACTTGCCGCATTAACGATAGCACTCGTGTGCCGATGATACAAAAGCCCGCCAGGATCAGTGCCGACCAGAGCAGAAATAGACTCATGTAGAATTCACTGATGAAGGTCAAATAGGTGTGTAAGATGCCTGGTCCTTGCTTGGCTACGATGGCGGTCATCGCGCCAAAGACTGCCAGCGGCGCAAGATTCATCACATACCCCGTAATTTTTAAGATGACCTGTGCAACCGTATCAAAAAAATGAACAATCGCGTGGCCCCGTTCACCTAGGGCGGCGGTCGCCACTCCGAACAACAACGAAAATACGACGATCTGCAGAATTTCATTTTTGGCCATCGCGTCGATGATGCTGGAAGGAAACACATGGTACAGGAAATTTTTAAGTGAAAAATCACCCCGCTCGATATCAAGATGTTCATGGAGATTGGGAAGCGGCAGATTCATGGCTTCTCCTGGCTTCAACACATTGACCATGATCATGCCTAGGAGGAGACTCATGAGGGACGCGCTGAGAAACCACGCTAAGGTCTTTCCCCCGATACGCCCCACAGAATTGATGTCGCCCAGTTTTGCGACACCGACGACCAGTGTTGTGAATACCAGCGGCGCGACGATCATTTTAATCAGCCTCAGGAAAATATCCGCGAGAAGCGAAAATGGTTCGACCTTCTTGTCGCGAGCAGCCAGGGCGGCAGTATGTTGTTGAGACAAATCTTTGTGTTGTTGCTCCAGTTGGAGGCGTGCGCTGCTATCGGGTTCTCGCGATAATTGACCCGTAATATCGTGCACGCCCCGCTCGATGGTTTGCAGGGTTGTATTGTCATCTGCCAGATAATTTATGTGTAAGACGACACCCAACACGATACCGGCAAGGAGGCCGGCGAGAATATACAGCGGAAGTCTGGTTGTCGTGTTAGAGGTCTTCGACGGTTCCATAGGAGTCATGTCGATTATAAGGGGACCGATCTGACTGTGTTATTTAAGGAGAGGTTCTGTGTGGGCTCGACGAGAGGTGTCCCGCAGTGCCTCGATGCCTGTCATCCTGCAATGATGGGACTCACAATCAGCCAATGTGCGGACTTCATGACAGTGCCATCTTCTTTTGTGGCTCACTGTATCATGGAGGAAGACGCGAGGTCGGAAGTCTTTTTTGTGACCCTCTCGGCTGCTTGAGGTGTGGGCCATCGCAGGAGGAAAGGGGTGCAGGCTAGAAGGACGCAACCAGTGCTTGGGCCAGACAGAATAGACTCATTGCGAAAGAGCCGTAGGCCGTCACATAGGCAACGCTACGAACATGTTTGGGCCCCCAAATCATCTTGACCACTGTGGGAAAGTAGATGACCGATGTCCACTCTGGTGGATCAGTGATCCAGCGCCACTGTTGTCTGAGGCCGTAGGCTAACACTGCGCCATACACCACGCCGCTCGCGCAGACTAACAGTTCAAGAATTTCGACAGGGGGAGCTTCTTCCATCGTATGTTCCACACATTGACGACACGCCGCCATTCTACGTTTTTTGCCTTGGCGGGTCTATGGCTGCGTTGTGGAGTGAAGGGTTCAGAATAGTGTGGGGTTAGGGGTACGGTCTGTGTCTTGCGCCGCTCGACCCCCAGGAATCACTTCAATACTGTGTAGCGACGGACGTCCGGTTCCGCGGCGAGCAGTCCTGGCAATTGTCGTAGCGCGTTCGAGATGTGTGGTGTTGTAAAATGGGATTGCTCTGCTGCGGCACTCGCCCATTCTTCGATAAACGTAAAGTCGGTCGGGTCTGCTTGGTTCTGCAGTAGCTGATAGCTGAGGCAGCCTGGCTCTCTGCGGGTTGGCTCGACGACTCCCATGAGTATGGCTCGAACCTGCTCTACGCTGTCGGCCTTGGCCGCAACGCGGGCGATCACTCTCAAAGACATATTCGGCATCGTGTTGTTCTCCCTTTCATCATGCGGTGAGACTTGGGTCCGTTGGCGGGCCACTTGAGCTATGTGCGAAAATGAGGGGTGCACCTCCACCGGTTAATCTACTGCAAATGCGGAGGTGGGGGGGTGGGGAGAGGAGACGGAGTTTCTCTCCGGCGGAGAATTCAAACAAACCGTGCGCGTTCGTTGGGGGTCGGGACGCGGCATGTATCGGCTTTGCCCATCCACCTGTACCGATGGCGCGCAACAAAATCATAGGCGGCATCGCGCAGTGGGCGTGGAACGACGACGCAGAGGTAGAGCAATGGCCAGAGGCCGGACAAGTGTCTGACAATTCTCAGGGCAGCCGTGGATTTGGTAAAGACGCGGCCTTGCTCCAGGAGTAGGAATGTCTCAAAGTTTTCGGCGGGAAGTTGAAGCTCTTGAAGGATCTGTTTCGCCTGTTCAGATTGAAGCGTTCCAAACTTAAACTTTCCATGGGGATCATGGTCGATCATCAAATTCACCCAGGCGTTACACCAATTGCAGATCCCATCAAACACAATGACCCGTTCATATCTGGCCCACTCATGGGATCTTGGGTCAAGTTCACGGTTCATTTGCCACGTCTCTTGAGCAATGGACAGGTGACTTCTCCTGTCAGGGGTTGAAGCAAGTATATCAGATGAAAGAAGTAGAAACATTCTACCGTTTTGAAACAGGTTGGTCTACGGCAGTGTGGCATAGCGAGAAGACCCGACGAGATGGGCGTCGGACTGTCATGCGGCGCGAGATAATTTCTGTCCCGACCTTATATATGGGATACCCTGCTCTGGTTAGAGCAGGCCACGCTCGATTTCTTGGAGATAGATAAAGTGTGGCGCGTTGACGCCGGCCTTTCTCCTGATCTCGACCAGCTCCGTGGACTCGAAGAAGCGGCGGGCCTTGTCCAGCGAGGACCACTCTGAAAAGTGAACGAGGGTGTTCACGTCGTGGTCGTATCGCAGGAGCTGATAGCTGATTTCTCCGGCACGCTTTCTAATGGCTGCTGCGTGATCAAAGACAGCTTTCCATGCCGGATAAGCCGCGACTTCATGAATGATCAAGACGTACGGCATGCACACTCCATCTGCAGGTTATCGGAGTGGCGTTAATTGCTACTCCGTTGAGTGCCAGTCTACTGGGAAGCAGGAGACCTAGTCATCATTCCGGAGGCGAGGACAGAGCGGTGAGGGTAGTGAGGTCAGTGGGGGGCGTAAAGCGGTGAAGGGTGCGAAGCTAAGGGTGCAGAGCAATGAGAGGTAACGATGAAGGGGGGAATGCTTGATGTCAATGCTCAATGTTGAATTGTTTGGACGGTTGACGATTGACGCTTCACGAATGACGTATTGACGCCGGACCGCCATGGGCCACGAAATGATTTCTGGCACCATACCCTTCTCCATTCTGTCGTCCACGGAAGCAGTCAGAAAAGTAGCCTGACTCTTTTCTTTTCCCATCGGATCATTTCTTTCGGAGATTCGTCAAGAACGCCAGGATGTCGCGCACAGAAATCATGCCGACCAATTTTCCACCCTGCGTCACGCCGAGATGCCGAATATGCTTTTGGGCCATCAGATCGCTGGCATCTAATACGGTCTTATCCTCTTCGACCGTCACGAGCGGGGCCGACATAATCTGTTCAGCCGTTGTCGTGAGGGTGTCGACTCCCGCCGCGACCACGCGCCGGACCATATCGGTATCCGTAAGGATGCCGACGATCTCTTTCCCATTCGT
>JACMLT010000257.1 GCA_014379455.1 Nitrospiraceae bacterium | reverse complement strand
GTGGCATTGCGACCGATCCGGAGTGTGGGGAGCCGCTCATGCGCGAACTCCGCGGCTTGTGGAACTATCGCGTCCGCCGCTTTCGAATCGTCTATGCGATCAACCCCAAGGCGCGGGTCATTCGCCTCATGGCCGTCGGCCATTGCTAATCTATCTATGAGGATCTCACCGCCACGCTTCACACAAAGAGCTAACCCGCCTACCCAATAATGAACTCGCAGCGCTCATCACCCAACTAAGCAAATGCGTCAGACGCTTTCGACGCCGGCCGTCGGGAAACACCGCACTTCTACCTTCTATTTGGAAGGCGGGCTAGATGTTCTCCCACTGCGCCTGTCCAAGAAGGGGACGCCATCACGGCACGTTGCATGAGCACAGAAAACCAGCTAGTTGACACGCCTTACTTCTCGGAACATTCGCCCAACACTGTATAAAGTATATCGGCGAGTCACTCCTACCAAAGCCGGTGAATCGTGGTCTCAAGTTTCGGCAAGCAGGGCTCCAATTCTGGCTTTGAGGCTCTAGTTACGACAAACGCGGCGGGCACATGCTCCCAATGCCGCAAGTCCGGTTGCAGGGCGCCTTCGAGCACATCTGGTGCGGTACGCATCAAGGCTATCCCCCCGATTACCGAGAGCTGACAGAGCCCCCCTGAGCCTTTGGCTGCCGCATCAAGTACACAGCCTCCGACCATGACGCCGGCTCCTGCCGCCAACGGAACCAGGCTGTAGGTCAGGCCAATCGGTAACCGGATCCATGCTTGGACGTTGAGGAGCGGATGGTACCCGTGACTATGGCGAATCGCCACCTTCTCGAACCAACTTTGTGTGGACAGCCGCACGCCGGTGTCAGACGGACAGACGCGAGGAAATTCCTTGTCCGCTGTTACAGAAAAGTATCCATTCGCCGATCCGAAGAATTGCAGGTCCCACGAGAGTTCAGGAAATCGATCGACGCCATAGACGTGCCACGGCTCACTAAGCTCTTGCCCTTCGTCGATTCGATCCACCTGCCGCGCCGCAAATAGCCGGACTGCATCTTGCCGCCGTTTCCACATTACATCCAAATCCCTCAACCTAAGCCAATCAACACGCGCTTCGTTCACCTCGCCCACTCGCTCCCACAATACAGCGGACAACAACAGATTCACCGGGTCTTCGCCGTAATTGTAGAGCGGTGTAAATAGCTCATGATCCAGTTGCCTGAGCTCAACCTTCGCCTCCTCCGGTTTCTGCACATGTGCATAACTCGCCGCCAGTAAGAGGCTGAGATAGCCGCGTTCATAACTTTCCATCACGTAATCGATGAAGGAACCTTCAGGAACAAAGACGTTGGTGGTCTCCTTCATGAGGGAAAACGTCTTGTGCCGGAATTCCAACCGGGCCTTTTCACCATGAACGATCACGAGGTCATAACACTGCCCCGCAAAAGCATCGGCCAGTCGGTTGAGTGTACCGATCCTGTCTGAAAAATTGATCTGCCCTTCGATCTCCGAACAGGGCAGCCCTTGCAGGATCTTCCCGCCTCCTGCCTGGCAGCCGGCGAGACTCATCAACAGAGCCATGACTAACGCGACCATGCACCGCACAGGATTCTCAAAAGATCCAGTCTTCTCACCTATCCAACCCTGGCGCGCCGAGAGGCGCCTTTTTCCAAGCAAGACCGCAACTCCTCGGCTCACCCTCGTTTCACATTTCACGCCTCACGCCTCACGATTCCTGGGAGCGAAGCGAGAATACCGCTGGCGGACTGTTTTAGCATCTTGCGTACTACTCCAGACTTATCGACAAACCGCAGAATAGATTTGTGAAATCTCCCCATTCGTCACATTCCGCCAGTCGCCAGGCTGAAGGTTGCCCAGCACAATCGGCCCAATTGCCACTCGCACAAGCCGCAACGTAGGACTCCCCACTGCGGCAGTCATGCGCCTGATCTGTCGGTTCAACCCCTCGCGGAGCATGATCTCCAGCCAAGCAGTCGGCACGTTTTTACGGAATCGGATGGGCACGGGGCGATCAGGTAACTGCGGATCGTCCGGCAGCAGACGTACTTCAGCAGGCTTGGTCTTCTTGCCGTTCAGCACCACTCCTGTTCGCAACTGCTCCAAGGCCTCCTCGCTCGGGATGCGCTCGATTTGCGCGAGGTACAGTTTTGGCAACTTATGCTGCGGGTCTGTGATGTGATGGGCCAACCTACCGTCCGACGTCAGAAGCAGCAGCCCTTCACTATCCATATCGAGACGACCGGCTGCATAGACACCCGTCAAATCGATATAGTCCGCCAAGGTCTGCCGCCCGTCTGAATCGGTAAAACACGGCAAGACGCCATAGGGCTTATTGAACGCGATCGTTCGAGAGGTGTTCTCACGAGCAGAGATGATGGACTCACTCACAAGGTCTATTTGAGGCATGAGCCCCGCCAAGAAACCGATTAGAACCCGATTCCGAATCCTCCACCGCCACGAGATCCACCGCCGACTCCCATACCGCCGAAGATCCCGATGGACGGTCCCCGTTGGCGTTGGCCATAGGATTGAACCGGCCAGACGTGTAGATGTTTCACAATCAGGGTGGGGTATCGATACTCCACGTCGTCGAGTCGATCGGTCTTTGCCCCAGAGACTTCCCCGACAATCGTCACCCGGGTTCCTTTGACCACCGTGGCCGGGTCAAGAAATTCTTGCTGCAACGCAAGAAACCGGCCCTGTGATCGTTGGCGATCGAGGCTCGGTTCCTCTCCCTCTTCAAGCGGAAGTTGCAACAGTTCGATCTGCGTGCTGTCATGGAGGCGCTTCGCGTTCAACACCTCACCGCCAAGCACAAGCACGCGCCCCTTGTAGGACTCTGGTGAGACCAGCACATCTTGAAACGAGACCGTTCTATCAACGAGTGGCTCCATCGACTCGGGAACGATTCGTTGAGATGAGCAGCCCACGAGCAGGATACACCCAACGAAACAGCCCGATAAAAGATATCGCTTGCTCATGCGCACACTATACCTCATGCGCCAACCGCACGGCGAGAGTAACGACTGCTGCGTAGGCTCTCACCTACAGTACTTCCCCGCCTCCTTATTCCTTTGAACCAGCT
>JACMLT010000256.1 GCA_014379455.1 Nitrospiraceae bacterium | reverse complement strand
CCTGATCGTGCCGCGCCTCCCACATCAGCGCCAGGGGATAGAGCTGACAATCGAGCGGGCGCTCCTCGTAGATGCGACAGGTTGAGGTTGTTGCATCGAATGCCGGGCAGAGATACCCCTCTCCATCGGAAGCGGGAACCAGGATGACTTGTGACCCTCGCCGAGCGGGAAAGGCCGTTTCCTCAATGCCCCTAGCCAGAGCCGCCGTAATTTCGTGCTCAGTAAAATATGGACGCAGGGCGCTATCGGGGTCCGGAAACCGACAACAGACATCGCACTGGAGGCACGTACGGCTCGGCACAAGTTGGGGAAGCGAACTCGGTGGTGTCACGAACACACCGATTCGCTCATCGGTATCTACAGGCATAGAAGGAATCCGTTCAATGTGCGGGCATACTAGCACTTTTCCGCAGGGGTTCCCAGGGGGGATATTACTTTTCTCCGGCTCCCTTCTCAACACACGCCGCAACATTTCCCATCCGTACATCCATGTGACCGGAACTCATGTTCACGACCATTTCTCACCACGAAGTAAGGCGAAACAGCCTACGTGCGTATCACAAATCCTGTCTTCCCACTCCCCTCGCCCCTTGTACGCTCCCAAAGCCCGTGTTACAGTTTATTGGCCTCGCTGAGAGGCGCTCATTCACACGGATCTGCCCCTGTCTGACTTGGCTACCTCCGACCTCCTACATCGCTGCGTAATGATCCGCGACCAGCTGAGCCAAGCTGGGCTCTTTCCATCTCTGCCTGGGCAGGCGTCAGCACCCGAAACAACCGCCACCACGACGACGTGGCGCATTGCCGTCACACCGTTCCCTCTCACGAAAGATCAGTTAGATTTCTTCCGCCAACTCGGACCACAGCTCCTCGCATTTTATCGAGCCTTGAACCGCCTCTATGCCGACAGTCTCCGTGGTCTCCAACCATCCTGGATCGCGGGATACCTCGACCAAGGAAAGCCGGAAGGTCTGCTGACCTACAGCCGAATGAAACGGTTTCGAGACCAGCTTCCCGCGGTCATCAGACCGGACATCATCCCGACCCAAGACGGCATGGTCATCACTGAACTCGATTCAGTCCCCGGGGGCATCGGGATCACCGCATGCCTCTCCGCGCTCTATGCCGAGATGGAAGCCGGTGTGAATCTGACACTTGTGGGCGGCTCCGACGGGATGGTACGGGGGTTTGCAGACATGGTGAAAAGCCAGCTCGCGCAACAGAGCGGATGCATCACGATCCTGCTGTCGGAAGAAGCCAAAGACTATCGGCCTGAAATGACGTGGCTCGCAGCCCGCCTTCGAGCGATCGGCCTCGATATCCACTGCGTGGAACCGCGTGATATTCGATTCACCGAAGAAGGCCTCAGGATCACCGGCAAGGGAATGGACCAGCCGATCGCCTTGATTTATCGGTTCT
This sequence comes from Nitrospiraceae bacterium, assembly GCA_014379455.1. Lineage (GTDB taxonomy): Bacteria > Nitrospirota > Nitrospiria > Nitrospirales > Nitrospiraceae > Palsa-1315. The sequence goes on along the minus strand of JACMLT010000256.1, from coordinate 884 downwards.
ATGAGTTATTCGACCTCCTGAACATTCCCAAATCCGAACTCGTCCAATATGCAATCAAGAAGGGCCGAGTCGCCGTCACGCCCCCGTATAAGCCGGCGCTGGAAGAAAAACTCGCCTTTGCCCTTCTCCATCACCCGGTGTTGCGACCCTTTTGGGAACAGACATTGGGTCGAGACATGTTCCTGCACCTGGCCACCCTCATGCCGCGCACCTGGATTCTCGATCCTGCGCCGATCCCTCCCTCTGCAACCATTCCAGGCTTGGCGATCGGCGGACGTAGCGTGATGAGCTGGCACGATCTGGCCGCGGCCACTCAGAAGGAGCGGCACTTGGTGATCAAGCCATCGGGATTTTCTGAACTCGCATGGGGCAGCCGAGGCGTGTCGGTCGGACACGATATGCCGCAACACGAATGGGCCAGCGCCATCGACAACGCCTTGGCGTCCTTTCCTCGAACACCCTATATCTTGCAGGAGTTTCACAAGGGCCGCCTGTATGAACTCGACTACTTCGATCCGGTAAACAATGAAATGAATCGGATGTCCGGGCGCGCCAGGCTCTCCCCCTATTATTTCGTGAGTGGCGAAAAGGCCGAGCTGGCTGGTATCCTGGCTACCATCTGCCCGGCGGATAAGAAAGTGATTCACGGAATGAAAGACGCCGTCATGGTGCCGTGCGCAGTTGCGCGAAACGCGAGTTCTGAGTTCTAAGTTCTGATTCTCAGACTCGGAAGGCTCAATTCAGGATTCAACACTCAGGACTCAGCACTCAGAACTATGGCACTAACTTTGTATCACGTCGCCTGGTGCCCCGACTGTGACGTGGTGCGCCGAAAACTGGCTGAACTCCACATCGAATACGCGCAAGTCGTCGTGCCAGACTTT
>JACMLT010000255.1 GCA_014379455.1 Nitrospiraceae bacterium | reverse complement strand
GCTGTCCCCGATGAGCACCGTCTGTTCTTTCGATACGTTCAGCTGCTCCATCACATGCAACAGCATACCCGGCTCCGGTTTTAACCCGAACCCGTGGTCGCCTCCGACGACGTACTGAAAATGATTTCCCCCCAGCCCTTGGAGAATCACGTTGGTGTATTCGATCGACTTGTTGGTGGCGACGGCCTTCCGCTTGCCTGCGAAATGCGTGAGCATCTCTCCAATGCCGGGATAGAAGGTCGTGCGATCGAGGCAATGGGCCAAGTACTGGCTCCTGAACATCCGTAACGCCTCGTCGAAGGTGACCCGACTACCCTCGCCGATCGACAAGCGCAACAACTGTTTCACCCCATCCCCCACAAACCCGAAGATTTCCTCAATGGGACGCTGCGGCAGACCCAGCTCTGCTAACGTAAAATTGACCGACGCAGCAATATCCCATTTGGACTCAATGAGGGTCCCATCCAGATCGAAAATCAACAGCTCAACCGAGGTCTTCCCCATTATTCTTTCGCCTTTCGCAGCTCTTCTTGTAATACCCCCAGACGTTCTCGTTTCGTTGGATCGGTTTCCTTCACCAGCGCTTCGCGCACGAAATTCACCATCCGCTTCTGCCCCACGTGAGGAGGAAGCATCGGCTCGACAATCTTCCATCGATTCTTGACGCCTTTCACGCGAAACCGAACTTCTTCAGTCTCAACCTGCTGAACGAACCCGGCGGTTTCCAGATACACCGAGCCAATGACCTGAAAGGTCACAGGAATGATGACTTCCAGCCTATCGATCACCTCCCATTGACGATACTGCTCCGCGACCACAAACCCGCGCGTCACGACAACATGCCCCCACGCCGGCTCTTCATTCCACCCCGTGTAGGACGCGACCGTTTCGGCCGACATGGCATCGAGCCGCGCCCCCTTGTGATCGAGCTCCACATACCGCTTCACCACGTCGGACGGTGAATGCTTGATGGACCCGGCCTGCGCGAGCCCATCTCCGGATGACAACACCAGGACAAGCAACTGACACAAGGAAAACAGGAACCACCCCACAACGTTGGATGTCACCATGTGTACTGTTCTTCCAATCTTTACTCCTCCTGGATAAACTGAATACGCTTCCCTTGTGCCCGTCCGGCAATGGATCTCTCAGTCCGTAGGCTTTTGCGGACACAGGACCCGCTCAGCCGCTTCAGATCACCCGACTTTGTGTAACTTCATAAAATTGGTCTCCCCGGGCTGACCAATCCTGGTCCCTGACAGAATCACGATCCGCTGTCCCGTTGTCGCCAGTCCCTCGGTCTTCAGGCGGCGTTCCGCCTCATCGACCCGCTCATCGGTTTGATCGATCTGCCGCATCGTGTGGGGGATCACACCCCAGTACAGCGCCATCCGCTGCCGTACGGCCTCAAATGGAGTGAATGAAATAATTGATGCGTCGGGTCGCTGCTTCGAGAGCAAGCGCGCCGTCGTACCCCGTTCGCTGAATGCCACGATGACGCTCGCCCCGATGACTGAGGCTGCCGAAGAGGCCGAATGGCAAATGGCTTCCGGGAATGAGCCTTCTCCCTGTGGCTCGTCGGATGTGCGTCTATGCCACGATCGAGGCCCTTCTTCTGCGGCGCGAACGATGCGGTCCATGACTCGGACTGTTTCAACCGGGTGCTGTCCGATCGCCGTTTCTGCGGACAGCATAACCGCATCAGTCCCATCGAGCACGGCATTAGCCACGTCCGACGCTTCGGCCCTTGTCGGTCTCTTATGGTGCGTCATGGATTCCAACATCTGAGTGGCCGTGATCACGAGGCGGCGGCGGCGATTGGCTTCGGCGATGATGCGCTTCTGGAGGAGCGGGATCGCCTCCGGCCCCATCTCCACTCCCAGATCTCCCCGCGCCACCATCACGCCGTCAGCCTGATCGAGAATTGCATCCAAGCACTCCACCGCTTCCGGTCTTTCGATCTTCGCAATAATCGGCATATCGCCGCCCCATTCGGCCATTAACTTCTTTGCAGCCACCACGTCATCGGGACCCCTCACAAACGAGAGGGCCACATAGTCCACCCCCTGCGCGATACCGAACCGGAGATCCTCTCGATCTTTGTCTGTCAACGTGGGGGCGCTGATGCGAGTATCCGGCAGGTTCATACCCTTGTGCGAGGTGAGGCGTCCCCCGATCACGACGTCACACTCGACGGCGCCGCCGGTAATTCGAACAGCCATCAGCTCGATGAGCCCATCGTCAATGAGGATGCGGGCCCCTGGCAGGACATCCCGCACCAGGTATTGGTACGTCACCGGGATCTCACACATGCCGGAGGGAGTGATCGATTGTACGCCGAGTTGACCGCCGGACCGGAGCAGAGTCGTCACGAGCCTCAGCTTCTGGCCGGCAAACAGATCGATGCCGCCCTGATCGAAAGCTCCGACACGGATCCTCGGTCCTTGCAGGTCCTGAATGATCGCCACCGCCACGTGCCGACGATCCGCTGCTTCGCGAATGGCCTTGACCGCGCGCGCATGCGACTCGTGAGTCCCGTGAGAAAAATTGAGTCGTGCCGCATCCATGCCGCTTTCAATTAACTGATCCAGCAAGGTAGGTGAATTGCTGGCGGGGCCGATAGTGCATACGATTTTGGCTTTACGCATAAAAAATGCTTTCACTGGATATTGGTCAATCGGAATGCGCGCTGCTTGAGACAGACAAGACGGGCGGAAAATGAGATTCCAACTTATCCCGCATTTCGCGCGCGCCCTGCTTTTCCCGCTCTGCTCGCGATGATCTCTAGGAATGCCATTCTAGCAAACGACCATCAAGCCCACAACGCAACCGCCATTTCAGACGCAGGCCGCCTCGTTCCATTCATCTCGCTAGCCCGCATTATTCATGACGGTTCGTCGCGACATGCGCGAGTAGCGAGACTCGCGTGACATGTAAGCTTAGCTGCTCCCAGCCGCGCTTTTCCCGCCGGTCTCGCCCATCTCGCTTGAGTCAGCATCGGCGATTGCGGCAGAAGTGTTCATGAATAATACGGGCTAGGAGCCTGTCCGACATTGCCTTCGTGACGAGGCGAAAGAGGTGCGGCCAGATGCGAGGCCGCAGGCCCGGAAAAACCGGAGGCGTATTCGCAGGAATACGTTGAGGATTTTTTCGGGCCGAGCACGACGCAGATGGTTGCAGATCGTTCGCCGCAGTAGAAAGGTCAATGTCGGACAGGCTCCTACGGCAGCTCGCTTCCGTGCATTCGAGCAAAGATCTCCCAGTCGAACTGCTTCGGCGCCACCGCGTGGAGTGGGATCGCCTCGATGTTGCCCGGCCCTCGATAGGCCAACATGCACCCGACCACCCGCTCCGGCTCCTTGACAAGACGACGAATCGCTTCATAGGCCAAATCTTGTCCAATGGTCTTGTCCTCGGGAGTTGGAGGCGCCCCCCGTAACGTGTGCCCAAGGATCGTGGCTTTTGTCGTAGGGGCAAGGCGATATTCACCAGGGTGTGCCTGAAACTGTGGCCACGTGGTGAGTGCGCTGGCGACATACTCGACAAGACCGCGCACGCCGCCGTCCGGGTGATGGCGATGGGGCGTCTGTTCCGCCACCACAAACAGATGGCTTTTGTTCGGAACGCCAAAGGTGCGGTTGAGCGTGCCCAAGATGAAGTCGTCGATATACGCGTCGGGATCGGGATGTTCGTTGACCAAGAGGCCTTCAGCTCTGGCCTGATACGCACAGGCGAGGGCGAGATGGCCGGACCCCGCCCCCATAATCTCAACGAAAAAGACGCTGCCCATGGCGGAACTGGTAGCTTTCAACGACTCGATGGATTGATTCGCCAGAGACACGGCCGAATGAAAACCCAGGGAGGTCGTTCCCGACAGATTATTGTCGATCGTGCCAGGAATCCCTACGGCCTGGACTCCAAATCCTTCATAGAGCGCCCGCGCGCCTCGAAGACTTCCGTCCCCACCAATCACCACCAACGCTCCATCTTCCATATAGGGCCGAAGATGCCGCATGGTGGCCTGTTGCACCTGCTCGTCCTTAAAATCTTCGAATCGGCTGCTCCCAATTGGGCTGCTCGCATGGCTGCCCATACCGCGGGTATCCTGCTCGGTTACGGCTGTGATCCAGTTGTTGGCCAGACCTAAGAACCCGTGACGGACGAAGTGGACTTCCAGGCCAAACCGGTTTCCTGTCACGCGCAACTCTTTCAACGCGGCGCCGGCACCGGCAAAATCGCCACCCGAGACCAATGCCACAATGCGCTTGATCTGTCGGGGCTTAAGCGTGATCCGATCTCGGCGTTCGCGCTCGACCTTCACCCAGGTCTCCCGCACCGCCCGTTCCCGCGCTGACAAACCCACCGCGGTGGAATAACCGGATAAGAGTCCCTGTTCGTAGGCCAGCAAGACCACGTTATCCTGTCCCTCTTTATATTCGCCAAACTCGGTGAAGGCTTCGCGAAAGGGGCGAGGATCGAGATAAATCATGAGCGCCCGCAATGTGGAGCTGTGGCTGTACACGCACACGGCCTTCCCCTGGTGGGACTGACCCAGCCGGCGGAAGCCATCGACGATATCCACATAGACATCGAAGAAAGAATGCCCGCCCGGGTAGCTGTAGAGAGGATGTTTGATCAGGCGCTTGGCCGTCGATACATCCACGCCGAATGCCTTTGCGGCCTCCTCGGCTTCCACCTTCTTCTCCAGACCTGTGACCCATCCGAAATCCTGGGAGTCTAACGCGGGATCGCAGACGGGCGGGAGTGCCTCAGCATGGTGCGCCTGCGCCTGCATCAGTGCCGCGATCACCCGCTCATACAACTGCCGCGTATTGGGGCTTTGGCTCACCAGATGGACGAAGGTGCACGGATCGAGATAGTTGTGAATGTGCAGGAAGTCCAATTGTTGCCCCACCACGCCCAGCATCCTGGCCAGGGCTGCACCAACTGCGTCAGCTTTGGGGATGCCTCGCTCAGGATCCAGCACGTTCGCGAAGCGGCGCCCGACTCGATAGGTGCTGCTCTCCATGCGTGAGATACCATGACGCATCGTGAACAGAAGCGTGCGACCGGTTAAATCGCGCGGCAAGAGCCAAAACCGATCCTCGCCCAAGTCCAGCACGATACGATCCTCGACCAATTGCGGCGTCAGTTGAGCGCGCGGCACGATCGCCACCGGCCGACGATGCGCCGGCTTTTGCACTGACCTGATTGGCATGCGGAGGAGCGGTGCCAGCTCGCCTGCTGCGAGGAGGACATTCCAGGCGGCAAAGAACACCAGTTCGTCACCCTGGCAACCCTCTTCGATCAGCTTTCGACGGGCAACCCGATACTCCTCTGCTCCAGGGAAGCCCCCTTGCGCCCCCTGCACAAACGCCCTGATCTTCTCCATAGCCTCACGGGTTCGCTGTGGTCGATCGACGGAAGAAGTTAAGAGGGGTGGAAATGTAATTCCCTCACTGGCAGTGCGACACGCCAGCATCTCCCCGTAGGCCAGGAGTCCTTCGACTGTCACAAATTCAAGCTGGTCTACTGCGGATTCCAATCTGTACCTCGTCGGCTCGTCCTAGCGTAAGCGACCATCGTGCCTGCCCGATCTGCCCGTATGGTGGCCGGGAGATGCCGGACTGGAGAACATCCTCAACAGGATGAATACGCTGGATGCTACGCTGGCGAATGAGCGATAGCAACAATTCCAGGCTTCGCAGGCTGCGGAAAAACCATTTTGACACAGCAGAATTTCGATGGTCCCCACATATGGCGCAACAGGAGCACACTCCCGCAGGATGCTCAAACAGGCCAGACTTC
>JACMLT010000254.1 GCA_014379455.1 Nitrospiraceae bacterium | reverse complement strand
GCGTGATGCGGCGCGTCAGTTCGTGGGAACCATGGCGCATCCGCTGAATCGTCCGCGGTACGAGGAAGACAAGCAGCGGGTCTGCGAAGGATACGGCATTCTGCAGCCACGCGTCGGCGTAAGCCTCCCAGGCACGAATCAGTCGCGCTATGCGCGGCTCAACGGGAGTGAGCCGGGCATCGATCCCTATACGCGCGCCGTCTCCGATGTATACCAGGATCTGTTCAGTGAAGGCTCGTTCATCGGCAAGGGGATCTATGAGGTGGACGCGTTCGAACGCGCACTCGCGGGTCGCTGTCCCGAGAACCGGATTCTCAGCCACGATCTTCTGGAAGGGTGCTACGTGCGGGCGGGGCTGCTGAGCGATGTGCAGTTGTATGAGGAGAATCCCTCTTGCTACAGGGTGGATGTGAGCCGGCGGCACCGCTGGATCCGTGGGGATTGGCAGCTTGCTGGGTGGCTCTTGCCGCGTGTCCCCGGTCCAGGAGCACAGCGTCAGAAGAACCCGCTCTCTGGACTGTCCCGATGGAAGCTTTTCGACAACCTTCGGCGTAGCCTTGTCCCGTCTGCGTTGACCCTTATGTTGCTGCTCGGCTGGACAGTCTTGCCACCGTTCTGGTTGTGGACCTTGGCGGTGATCGGCATCATCCTGATTCCTCCGTTGCTTGCCGCTATGCTGGATCTGTTTCAGAAGCCGGAGGATGTGTTGCCGGAGCAGCATGTCGCCGCTGCGCTACGCTCGGCCGGGCGGCATATCGTCCAGACGGTGTTGACGGTTGCGTGCCTTCCCTACGAGGCGTTCTTTAGTTTGGATGCGATTGTGCGTACGATCTGGCGAATGTTGGTCACGCGTACGAGACTGCTGGAATGGAGTCCGTCAAGCAATCAGGATCGCGATCGCCGCACAGGCCTTGTTGCCTATTGTCGGATGATGTGGGTCGGGCCTGTTCGTGCCACGGCCTCAGTGATCTATCTGACGCTGTCGGAGCCGAGCGCGTTAGATGTGGCGATGCCCATTCTGGGTCTCTGGCTTTCCTCCCCCGTGGTCGCATGGTGGATCAGTCAACCGATGACTCGGCGCGAAGTGTATTTAACGGGAGACCAGATGGTCTTTCTCCGGAAGCTTGCCAGAAAGACCTGGGCGTTTTTCGAGGAGTTCGTCGGGCCGGACGATCATTGGTTGCCGCCTGATAACTATCAGGAGCATCCCGTTTCTGTGGTTGCGCATCGCACGTCGCCGACCAATATGGGACTCGCGCTGCTCGCAAACTTGTCCGCATACGACTTCGGCTACTTGTCGGCCGGACAACTTATCGAACGCACGACGAACGCGTTTCACACGATGGAAGGGCTGGAACGTCACCGAAGCCACTTCTATAACTGGTACGACACGCAATCTCTGAAACCGCTGCTGCCGACCTATGTGTCGACGGTGGACAGTGGAAACCTTGCGGGCCATCTGCTGACACTGCGGCCGGGTTTGCTTGCACTCCTGGATCAGAAGATCCTGGCGCCGAGATTCTTTGACGGACTCAGCGACACAGTTAAGGTCCTCGAGGATGCTGCAGGGGAGACCAGTCCGGCTCCACTCGGGCATTTTCAGAAGTATCTGGAGTCTGCCCACGCATCCCAGCCAACCACGCTCACGGCAGCGAGGCTCTGTCTTGACCAGCTGGCCACGACCGCCGAGGAGGTGCTCGCGAGCGTGAAGGCTGCCCCGGAGAGCCAAGCGACCTGGTGGGCGCGCGCCCTCGCCCGGCAATGCCAAGACGCCCTCGCCGATCTAATCCTGCTTGCTCCCTGGTCATTGTTGTCGGCCTCACAGAATAGGCTGAACGCGTATGCCCACATCGATGAGATCCCCACACTGCGCGAATTAGCACGCCTTGACGAAGTGTGTCTGCCGGCCATCGAACATCGGTTGGACTCAGAGGCGAAACACGAGGAGCGCACACGGGCTGATGACCTTCAACGGCTCATTGCAAAGGCAAGCCAGTGCGCCAGAGAAAGAGTCGGAGCCGTCGAAGGGCTTGCACGTCAAGCCGGTCTTTTCGCCAGCATGGAATATGACTTCCTCTTCGATAAGGATTGTCATCTGCTGGCGATCGGCTACAACGTCGGCGAGCGCCGGAGAGACTCCAGTTACTACGATCTGTTGGCTTCGGAAGCGAGATTGTGCAGTTTCGTGGCGATTGCACAGGGACAACTGCAGCAGGAACACTGGTTTGCTCTCGGGCGTCTCCTTACGACCGCCGGTGGAGGGCCGGTGCTCATTTCATGGAGCGGCTCGATGTTCGAATACCTCATGCCGCTCTTGGTGATGCCGACATACGAACACACGCTGCTCGACCAGACCTGCAAGGCGGCGGTGGAGAGACAGATCCAATATGGAGGGCAGCGCGGCGTCGCGTGGGGCATTTCTGAATCCGGCTACAACACGATCGATGTTCATCTCAATTACCAGTACCGCGCATTTGGTGTGCCTGGTCTGGGACTCAAACGTGGGCTCGCCGATGATGTGGTCATTGCGCCCTATGCCTCGGCGCTTGCACTGATGGTGGCACCTGAGGAGGCGTGCCTAAATCTGCAGCGACTCGCAACGATGGGGCTCGAAGGACCATTCGGATTGTATGAAGCGATCGACTATACGCCTTCCCGCCTCCCACGCGGACAATCGAGTGTAGTGATTCGATCCTTCATGGCCCATCACCAGGGCATGAGTTTGCTCTCGTTGGCCTATTTGCTCCTGGACCGTCCGATGCAGAAGCGATTCGAGTCGGATCCGTTGTTCCAGGCGACCATGCTATTGCTTCAGGAGCGGATTCCGAAGGCGACGGCATCCTATTCGCACACCGTGGAACTGTCTGACTTACGTACGACCTTTGGTGATGCCGAGATGCCGGTGCGCCGGTTCAGCAGTCCTCACACCCCGATACCCGAGGTGCAGCTATTGTCAAACGGCCGATACCACGTGATGATCACGAACGCGGGCGGTGGGTATAGCCGTTGGAAGGACCTCGCCGTCACACGCTGGCGCGAAGACAGTACCTGCGACAACTGGGGCACGTTCTGCTACATCCGCGACGTGGAGAGCAACGAGTTTTGGTCCACGGCCTATCAGCCGACGCTGAAGCCGCCAGAGAACTACGAAGTCATCTTTTCTGAGGGACGGGCTGAGTTTCGCCGCCGTGACCACGATATCGAGACGTATACCGAGATCGTGGTGTCGCCGGAAGACGACATCGAACTGCGTCGAACCCGCATCACCAACGGCTCGCGGACCAGCCGAACAATCGAGATCACGAGTTATGCGGAAGTCGTGCTCGGATCCTCTGCTTCGGACGCGCTGCATCCGGCGTTCAGCAATCTCTTTGTCCAGACCGAGATCATTCGCGAGCGGCAAGCGATTCTGTGTACGCGCCGACCCCGCTCCTTCGACGAGCACTCGCCATGGATGTGTCATCTCATGACCGTACATGGAGCGGACATCGGATCAATGTCCTATGAGACGGACCGCCTACGGTTCATCGGCCGTGGTCGCACCGCCGCCGATCCACAAGCCATGAGCGACTCCGGTGCGCGACAAGGGACGCACGATGCTGGGGCACTCTCGGGCAGCGAGGGCTCTGTGCTCGATCCGATTGTCGCTATCCGGTGTCGGCTCACGCTTGGTCCGGAAGAATCGGCCACGATTGATATGGTGTCCGGTATCGGCGACACCCGCAACGTCTGTCTGGCCCTGGTTGAGAAATATCAGGATCGTCGTCTCGCCGATCGTGTCTTCGATCTGGCATGGACTCATAGCCAGGTGGTCATGCGGCAGCTGAATGCCACCGAGGCCGATGCGCAACTCTATGGCCGCTTGGCCAACTCTGTCCTCTATGCCAATTCCTCGCTGCGGGCTGATCCGAGTGATCTGATCAAAAACCGCCGCGGGCAATCCGGGCTTTGGGGCTACGCCATCTCCGGCGATTTGCCGATCGTGCTGCTGCAAATCGGAGATCCGGCCAATATCGATCTGGTGCGCCAGCTCGTACAGGCCCACGCGTACTGGCGCTCCAAGGGGTTGGCCGTGGACCTGGTGATCTGGAACGAAGATCACGCCGGTTACCGGCAACTACTCCACGAACAAATCATGGGACTGATTGCCGCGGGTCTCGAAGCACATGTAGTGGATCGACCGGGCGGTATTTTTGTGCGTCCTTCGGACCAGATATCGACCGAAGATCGCATTCTGCTGCAATCGGTCGCCCGTGCCATCATCACCGACAATCGGGGATCGTTAGAGGATCAGATCACTCGCCGAGGTCATGTGGACATCACCGTACCGCGCCTGAGGCCAAGACGAACCCACCGTGCCGAACCGTTGCCATCGGCTGCGTTGCCACGCCACGATCTCAGTTTCTTCAACGGGCTGGGAGGATTCACGCCTGATGGCCGCGAGTATGTCATCACGACCGCACAGGGGCATGTGACACCGGCACCGTGGGTGAACGTACTGGCGAATCCGCATTTTGGTTCCGTCATCTCGGAGAACGGCCAGGCCTATACCTGGAGCGAGAACGCCCATGAATTCCGCCTCACTCCATGGCACAACGACCCGGTGAACGATGCGAGCGGAGAAGCCTTATACATCCGTGACGAAGAGAGGGGCCACTTCTGGTCTCCCACGCCGCTGCCCAGTCGCGGGGCGACACCGTACGTCAGCCGGCACGGCTTCGGTTATAGCGTCTTTGAGCATACAGAGCGCGGTATCCGCTCAGAGTTGTGGGTGTACGTGGCCCTGGATGCCTCGATGAAGTTCATGGTGCTCAAGGTGCGGAACGAGTCGGGCCGATCGCGCAAGCTGTCCGCGACGGGTTACGTGGAATGGGTTCTGGGAGATCTACGGCCAAAATCGGCGATGCATGTCGTGACTGAACTGGACTCGAAGAGCGGTGCCCTCTTCGCGCGAAATCCCTATCACACGGAGTTCGGCGGCCGGATTGCCTTCTTTGATGTGGACGAGACGACTCGGACCATTAGTGGCGATCGGACTGAGTTTATTGGGCGGAACAGCACGCTTCGCAGTCCGGCTGCGATGGCTCGGGTGCGGCTGTCGGGCAAAGTGGGGGCCGGGCTCGATCCCTGCGGCGCAATCCACGTTCCATTCGAGCTGGCCGGTGGGCAAGAGCGCGAGATTATTTTCAGGCTGGGGGTTGGGCGGGACGCCGAAGATGCTCGGAACTTGGTGCGCCGCTTTCGGGGACCTGCCGCGGCGCGCGGGGCGCTCGAAATGGTCTGGCAGTACTGGAAACACACACTTGGCGCGGTGCATGTAGAGACACCGGACCAATCTCTCAACGTTTTGACGAATGGCTGGCTCTTGTACCAAACGCTGGCGTGCCGTCTGTGGGCGCGGAGCGGATACTATCAATCGGGGGGTGCCTTCGGATTCCGCGATCAACTTCAAGATTCGATGGCGCTCATCCACAGCGAGCCGCAGCTTGTCCGCAAGCACCTCCTGCTCTGTGCCGCCAGACAGTTTCAAGAAGGCGATGTCCAGCACTGGTGGCATCCGCCCTCAGGCCGAGGGGTGCGCACGCGCTGTTCGGATGATTACCTTTGGCTGCCGCTGGCGACATGCCGCTACGTGCTGAGCACAGGGGACAGTGGGGTCTTGGATGAACCCATCCAATTCGTCGAGGGCCGCCCGGTCAATCAGGAGGAGGACTCGTATTACGATCTACCGGGCCGGTCTGAAAAAGCGGTCAGCGTGTACGAGCACTGCGTGCGAGCCATTCTGAAGGGCCTCACACGCGGGGAGCACGGCCTCCCGCTCATCGGCTCCGGTGACTGGAACGACGGCATGGACATGGTCGGCAAACACGGCAGAGGCGAGAGCATCTGGTTAGGCTTTTTCCTGTATGACGTGCTCATGCAGTTTACGAAGGTCGCACACCTGCGAGGTGACCTGTCCTTCGCTGAACGTTGTCAGAGGGAGGCGGCTGACCTGCGCCAGAATATCGAGCAGCATGGCTGGGATGGAGAGTGGTATCGCCGTGCCTACTTTGATGATGGCTCGCCACTGGGGTCGGCGAGTAATCCAGAATGCCAGATCGACTCGATTGCGCAAAGCTGGTCGGTACTCTCCGGTGCGGGGGATGCCTCGCGCTCACGCATGGCTATGAACGCGCTTGATCGGCGCCTTGTGCGCCGAGACCATGCGCTGATTCAACTGTTGGATCCGCCGTTCGATAAGTCACATTTGAATCCAGGATATATCAAAGGGTATGTCCCGGGGGTACGAGAAAATGGTGGGCAGTATACGCATGCAGCCATCTGGGCGGCGATGGCATTCGCTGCGTTGGGAGACAGACAGCGCGCGTGGGAATTGTTGGCCATGATTAACCCGGTAAACCATGCGAGGTCTCCGGAAGGCGTTGCGACCTATAAAGTAGAACCGTACGTCGTCGCAGCCGACGTCTACGCACTGTCGCCGCATAATGGCCGCGGTGGATGGACCTGGTACACGGGCTCGGCAGGCTGGATGTACCGGCTTATCGTGGAATCACTCCTTGGGTTGAGGCTTGAAATAGATAAGCTACACGTTGTTCCGTGCCTCCCTGCGGATTGGAAGGGGTTCACGATACACTATCGATACCGAGAAACGGTGTACCATATCACCGTGCTGCAAACACGCGCTGGGAACGGCGAGACGAGCATGAGTGTTGATGGCATCGAGCAACACGATAAGGCCATTCACCTTGTGGACGACCGTCGGGAGCACTTGGTTGAGGTACACGTACCGGTTGCCGAAGTTAACTGAGTGTACCCTCTTACGCCACAATCAGAAAGCGTTGTGCACTGGATCAGCGTATCTATTTGAATGAGCCCTTAGAATCATTGAAGTAACCAGGTCACGTAATACCGCTTGGTGGGCGTGACTACCAGGACGGATGCGGATCGGTTTTTTGAGGACACAGGATTTTTCGGATGTGCAATTTATGACTACGCCTTCACAAACCTCGGCATATTGGGCATACAGTGTTATGCCGGTATCACTCGTCATGCTAAGAGTGCAACATGGATGGCCGGCGGGGTGCTGGTCAGTTTCATGGCGGCGGCTGTTCAGGTCAACGGAGTCGCCCTCCACGACCACTTCAATCACAATGATCTTGATCATGTGATCCAGATGGGCGGAATGCATCTCTTCTATCGAGGCGCACTTCCGCTCAAGGATCGATAACCTTCCCGCCCGTCTCTCCTTTGGGCACCGGCAGCCCTTCCAATTCCATGATCCTCAATGCATTGGTGGTGGGGCAGGGGCCGGGCCTGAGCTTGTAGTCGAATTGCAGTGCGCCGGCTGCGACCGTCTCTTGAAAGTGGGCGTTCCGTAATCCTGGCACTGTCTTGTCAAGATCGGTCAACTCCAAATCGTGGGTGGTCACCAAGCCAAATCCGTTGCCTTGCCCGAGTGTGGTAATGAAGGCGCGGCTGCCGATCAACCGTTCGCGATTGTTGGTGCCTTTGAAGATTTCGTCGATCAGGAAGACCACCGGTGGGCTAGATCGATCTACGGTCTGATCGAGCAGACTTTTGAGGCGTTTCACCTCAGCATAGAAGAAGGAGAGGCCCGCTTCGAGTGAGTCATCGATGCGGATACAGGTGGCGACGCGCACCCACGTCCATTCGAACAGACCGGCACAGACCGGGGCTCCTGCCTGAGCAAGGCAGAGATTGATGCCGAGCGTTCGTAGGAAGGTGCTCTTCCCCGACATATTGGATCCGGTTACCAAGAGTACGCTTCCCAACGTGTCGAGGGTGAGATCGTTCGAGATTCGGTGCGTCTCTGGAATCAGCGGATGGGCAAGGAGTTTGGCCGACAGCCTAGCTTGTGCCCCATTACGTTGAGGGTCGGCAGGGATCGGATCAGGCCAGCGGTATGAGGGATGCAGCGCGGCAAACGTCGCGAGTGCCGAGGCTGCCTCGACTTCGGCCAGTCGATCCAGCCAGGTCGGCAGATGGGTGGTCACCTGGGTCTGAATCCGTTGAAGTCGAGAGGTAAACCACAGGTCCCAGGGGCAGATCGCGTTGACAGCGAGATGGATGAGAGGATGGGCCTTTACGCTGATCGCATGGAGGGTGCGGGCTGCTCGCCGGACAAGCTGAGGTGGGTTGACGCCTGGAGTGCGCAGCGGTTCCCACAGGTCGGCAAGCGCCGTATGGCGTGGCCTTGCGTGTCGTTCGATAAATCCCAGTACGGCTCCCAGTTTCTCCAGCTCGAAGTGCACCCCCACCGCATGTTCCAATAACTCTTCGCCCTGATCGGTCCAGAAATAGAGCAAGGCATAGGGTGCGAAGGACCACATCCAATAATTCGGCAGCCAGTTGAGCAGCGCACAGAACCCGAGTCCGATGGTGGTGGCGGCAAGCAGAACTTGAATCCCTAAGATGGTCGTGAGGTGAGGGAATCCGACTGCATGATTGAGGACAGCTTCCAGCCGTCGTCCATTGATTTCTTGTTCGCCGATGAGCTGGGCTTCGAGCCCCAGCCGATCGCGGAACAGCGATCGCGGAATGAGTTCCTGTATGAGGCGGCGGCGCACAAGCCATTGATCCGGTTTCGGTGGCTGCTCGAGGAGCCACGATACCAGCCGCGCCTGCCCATGTGAGGAGACGGTGGTATCGAGTAAATGCAGGAGTGAACGGGGGCCGACGAGGTCCAAGTCTTTCGCATAGGGATGGTGCTCGGGAGCACTCGACGAACGAGCGGGAATGTGTGTCCAGTCCAGCCGGAGACGTGCCAGGTGCACGAGCTTGATGTGTTTCCAGAGACGAAGTCGGTGTAAGCGACTTTCGAGCCTGTTATGATAGGCGGCGACAGTCAAAAATAGGGCGACGAAGGCGATGAGCGCCCCATTGCCGGCTAGGTACCATCCCGTTTTATAGAGGGCGACCGTGCAGATCGTTCCAATGATGAACAGGATAAGACGCCAGCGGGTGAAGGTTGAGCTCGAGGTCGTAGCGATGGCGATCACGCGGTCGAGTTTTGCCACCAGGCGTGTCAGTCCATGGGTTTTTGGCATAGGGGGTACAGGCTGGTTCTGGAGCATAGAGCCGACCTTACTGGAAGGGGGGGAGTGCGTCAACTCTAGCCCAATATGAAGTCAGAAGGATGGATTGATGTCCAGATTCGCACCGCTGTCGATCCGGCAGAGTTACTTGGCCTGTTAGCTGATCCCGTGATTCAAGGAGGTTGGGAGGACCAGGGGGTCGTCCATCTCTATTGGCCGAAACAACAATGGAGTACAGACGCGTACGCTCGTCTATGCAGAGCCTTGCAGGAGCTTGATCCGAACGGGTCCGGCGAGGAAGATATACGTGTTGAGGAATTGGCCGATCAGGATTGGAACCGGCAGTGGGCAGAATCGGTGAGACCGATCAGGATCGGCCGGCGAATTGTGATCAGGCCGAGTTGGGAGCCAGTGGCATTGCAGGCACAGGACATTGAGATTGTGCTCGATCCGAAGCAGGCCTTCGGCACGGGCCATCATGCGACGACCAGGATGTTGTTGGAGTGGCTCGAGGATCTCATTCACGGAGGTGAATTCGTCCTGGATGTGGGGACGGGGAGCGGTATTCTGGCGATGGTTGCGCTACGGCTTGGAGCAGCGTCGGCTCTGGGAGTGGAATGCGATCCTGTTGCGGTGGATTGTGCACGAGACTATGCCAGAGAAAACGGGTTTGGGAGCACACTCGGAGTTCAGTGCGGGACATTGCAGGACGTAGACCCACAGGGTACGCTTCGTCCGGATGTGGTTCTTGCCAATCTCGATCGCCAGACGCTGGTGCAGCTGTGCGAACCATTGGCGCAGTACGTGAGCCATGGCGCGCGGCTCTTGTTGTCCGGTATTCTGCTTGAGCAGGAGCAAGAGATTATGCAGACGTTCTCCAAGGCCGGCGCTATGGTATGTCAACGGCGTGAACAAGAAGGCTGGGTGGCGGTGGAGTTGCTCATGGCGGAATCGTGCGAGGGGTACGTTGATGTCTGAGAAGGGGCGACCACCTTATCCCCACGTGTGCCAGATAAGTGTGTCGGACGGTGGTGTGCCGAAACGTCCGGTGCTGGAAGCCGTTATTACCAGAGCTGGAGTCGAGGGGGACCGGCAGCAGAACCTCAAATTCCATGGCGGACCCGATCGCGCGGTCTGCCTCTATTCGCAAGAACTGATCGAGCGGTTGCAGGACGAGGGCCACTCGATTGAGGCCGGCTCCTCCGGAGAGAACTTGACCGTCGCCGGGCTTGAGTGGGGGAAGCTGAAACCGGGGGATCGCCTTCAGGTTGGGCCAGAGGTCCAGATTGAAATCATGAGTTATACGATTCCCTGCGAGAAGAATGCGCAGTGGTTCCGGGACAGAGACTACAAGCGCGTATCCCAGAAATTGAATCCAGGGTGGAGTCGGCTCTATGCGAAAGTGCTGCGTGAGGGCCTGGTGAGGCCAGGAGATGCAGTCATCATAGACACAAGTTCCGGTCAAGGCTGAGGTCAGTCGATCGAGCCATACTTCAGCATCAGTCTACGAGGGGAAAACCATGGATCGTACGCTTGAACCTGAACTCATGGACGATCCTGAGCAGGCGCTTATCTATGCACGGGCAGATTTCGAACAAGAGAACCAGGGATTCGTCGATCGCTTCCGTGAGTACTTTCCCGATTTTTCAGAAGGGCATGTATTCGATTTGGGTTGCGGACCTGGCGATATTCCTATCCGCTTCGCTCGGGTGTTTCCCTCATGTCGGATCACTGGGGTCGATGCATCGGCTCCGATGTTGAGGTTGGCGGAGGACGCTGTGCAACAGGCAGGCTTGTCCGGTCGTATTACATTTCGCTGTGAACGATTCCAGGACCTGGCCGGTGTGAGTGTTGCCGATGCCGCCATCTCCAACAGCTTGGTGCATCATGTGCGGAACCCCTTGCAGTTTTGGCATACACTACGATTGGTCTTGAAGCCCGGGTCGCCTGTGCTGGTAATGGATCTCCTCAGACCTGATTCGCCGCAAGAAGCGCAGATCATCGTCGATCGGTATGCGGCAAAGGAGCCGGAGATCTTACGGCGCGACTTTTATCATTCTCTACTGGCGGCGTTCACTGAAGATGAGGTGGCGGCGCAGTTGGCGGAGATGAATTTGAGTCGATTGATGGTCGATGTGCCGGATGATCGGCATTGGGTAGTCGGCGGAATCATCCACTGAGAAGGATGCTCAAAAAGGCCCACTTTTCACCTGCCCAACCCCGACGCGCCGAGACGCGCCTGACCCAGGTTTGTTTCTCGGCTCGACAAAATCCTCAACGTAGCCCACCGGGGAGGAGCTGCTCTGCCAGCTTGGGGCGGGCGGGTGAGAAAGCTACGCCTCCGGTTTTCTCTCGCCTGCGGCCGCGTTGGGTGGCCTTTTTGAGCATCCTTCTGTTTCTCACCGTTACGGCTGCTTTCAGCGAGGCGCAACTTGATCAACTCAGGAAATCGAAGGCTCTGGAGCAGCTCCCCACCGCTGAAACTCCTATGGTTGAGATTCCAGCCGGTGAGTTCGCAATGGGATTGGATGGGATGCAGGCCCTGGAGGATGAACGCCCCCAGCATCGAGTTTGGCTGCGGACATTTTTTATAGACCTCCATGAAGTCACTACGGCGCAGTATGCATCGTTCTTTGCTGCCACAAATCGAGCCGCTCCATGGCAATGGGACACAGTTGATCTTACTCAGCATGGCGATCGGCCGGTGATCGGTGTGGACTGGTCGGACGCTGATGCCTATTGCCGATTGAAGGGAAAGAGGCTTCCCACCGAGGCAGAATGGGAAAAGTCGGCTCGAGGAACTGACGGAAGGCTGTATCCCTGGGGGAACCGGGCCCCAAACAAGGATCTGGCGAATTTCGCGTTAGGTGCGCGGTTCAGTTACAGTCAGGTCTTGATGCCCGTGCAGTCCTATGAACATGCCAAGAGTCCGTACGGGCTCTATCACATGGCGGGGAATGTTTGGGAGTGGGTGCAGGATTGGTATGCTGTGAACTATTACGAAGCCTCACCGGAACAGAATCCGCAAGGCCCTGAGCAGGGACAGTTCAAAGTGCTGCGCGGTGGATCGTGGTCCGACTTGCCGAAGTATCTCCTCACCTATGGCCGTTTCAGGCTCCTACCCGAGACGCGCAATAGTTATACGGGCTTCCGCTGCGCCAAATCTTAACAGAATGCTGAAAACTGTCCCCAGCTTTGTTCTCGGATCGAAATAATCCTCAACGTACCCCAGAGGGTACGACTCCGGTTATTTCTCTCCTGTGGCCTTGCTGGATGACCGTTTTGAGCATCCTCTATAGTCGTTGTGAGTAGGTTCACCTCTAAGGTTCTCGATCGTCCTTCGCCTTGCGACGTACCCACTGGTGAATGAGCTGTCTTGGCAGCTCGGGGTGGACGGGTGAGAAACGTACGCCTCAGTCGCCGGACTCCCTCCGGCCTTGTTGGACCGTCTATGTGAGCATCCTGCCGAAGCGTTTCTACGTTGGAATAAAGCGACCGCTCAAAATCGTTGTCCAACAAGGCCCGAGGCGAACCAAAACCGGAGGCGTACCCTCAGGGGTACGTTGAGGACTTTGGGGGCCGAGAACGCAGTTGGCAGCGATTTTGAGCGGTCGTTAGTAGAGGCTCTTGCTGACTTCGGCCGAGAGCACGCTTTCGTTGCCGGCACTGTCATAAGCAGAAATGGCGAAGAAATAGGTCTGGCCCTTCGGAAGATTGGAGGCGATGTAGCTTGTGACGATTTCTGTCGAGAACGGCGATCCAGCCAAATTGTATGTGCCGGACGTCGTACCGATGTATATTTTGTAGCCGGCCAGGTCGGGTTCCCGATTTGCCTTCCATGCGAGTGTCACATTCCCCGTCGATCCGTTGGCAGGAGGCGGAGTTGATGGTGGAGTCGAACGGGGAGGGGGTGACGGAGGTATGGTGATGACAGGAGTCTGTGGTTGCAACAAGCTCGCAATGGCAGAATTTTTGAACAAGTTCACTGTCGATCGTGAGCTGCTAGAGGAAGCGTTGCTGCCTCCTGCTGAGGCTGCAGCGTGCACACTTGCCGTTCCGGTGAACGGAGAGGGAGCGATCGGGGCGGCCACAACAGAGCTCGGTGAAGTCATTCCAGCAAGAGGTGCCGCTACCGGTGTTGTGATGAGCGTTGCTGTCGTGGGCATGCCCTGTCCGGCCGCAATGTCTGATGGCGAGGCTGCATGGGGTATGTGAGACGAGGGCACAGGGGCGATGATTGAAGCAATGGCTGGACGTTTGGTCAATGTCTGGTGATGCGGTAATGCGATAGCCGGTGGAACAATTGCAGCGATGGGTGGTCCGATAGGACGTGTGATATGAGTCGGCTCATCGTTGGAAGATTGGAGGATAGTTCCATGAGTTGTGGCGGACGGAACCGCGGATTCGGCTGAATGATGAATTAAGCTATGACGGTGTGGCATCTCTTGGTCTGCAGCTGAAACCATAGTGGGCATCGCTGCAGCGTGAAGACCGTGAATCAGTATTGCTGCAATAACGGCATGGTGGAACCGGGGCAGCGCCATGTCTATCACGGGAATTATTCCTGGCAGAGTATTCTCTATTCAGTCTGAAGGAGCCGACTGCTGCTCATGTACGTACAGACGTCAATCCGTCGCACGTTCGTATAGTGTCGTGGACGTGCATGATACGCCAGAAAAATATCAATTTAATTCTGATGTGCCCACGGTCAGCGGCCGCGCATCTGCTTGGTTCTCCTTCGCCTCGTGATGGAGGCAAGGTCGATCAGATTTCTTGGCATACTGGCTCTGTGCGAGCAGTGGCTGATCGGAATTACGAGCAGAGGAGAGCGAGAAGGAATAATACTGTCAACGAGCACAGCGAGGTAAAGTAGAGTATGCCGGTTCGATCGTTCAGCCAGGCTGTCCTCCATCCATGAGGATAGAGTGCCTGATGTTCTTCGACTAGGCCTTCTTCGTAAAACCCTAGTGCTTGTTCGAGCTGAACCAGGATCTGTTTGGCCTGCCGGTGACGGTACTGCTGTTGAAAGATCAACCCGCAGAACAAGCCGCACCAGATTAGGCTCGCGAGCAAGATGAAGAAGGTGTCGAAGGATGTCAGCCGAGTCTTGTACGGACTCAAGAGAAACGCAAAAAGCATTGTGATGAGCCCCAGTGAGCCTAAGACGGTGAGCCGCATCATCTGCTCGCGTCGTCGGTAGACTTCCTCTTTATAGAGGGGGTAGAGAACTGTCAAGACGTGTTGGACGCTTTCTGTAATCATGCGCTATCTCTCGTAGCAGGCTGCTGAAAAGGCTGGCCTTGTTTGCGAGTGCTTGTATACCGTTCTCGTTGCTCGATAATCTCTAGGTTCTGATCATGAGATGGCTCACGAGCCAATCGCCGATT
>JACMLT010000253.1 GCA_014379455.1 Nitrospiraceae bacterium | reverse complement strand
GAATATTGCGGTAGCGAGGATCGTCATGATCGGCACCTCTGGCGCTGTCCGCTCGCTAAGGGTTCCGGAGATAATCAGGGAAGCTTCCTATCAAGTCTGGGCGCATTAAATATGCGAGTCAAGCGGTATTATGCGGGTCTAGATTGATCAATGAGGACATTGAGCCGCTGGCCTGAGTGTCGGCTTTATTTTGACAGCGTCTCAGTGAGTGCTTGGATGGTCAACGGCGCATTGCCTTCACAGCGGTTATTGACAACGACATAGGCCCGGCGGCCTGGGCCGACAGCCTACCGCACGTTGCACTGTCTCGTGTCTCATCTGCGGGAGTGCTTCTACGATCTTGGTATACGGCGCAGCCCGCTTGTTTGCCACTTCATAGGACATCTTCAAAGGTGTGAGCAGTCGTAGCACGGTGAAGCTCGAAGTAAACCCTTGCATCAGTCGACGTTGTTCGGCGACGGACGGCATATACGACCAGTGGTTACAGACATGGGCCACCCCGTGCCGGGAAAGCAACTGAAGATAGGGCATACTGAGCAGTCCAGGGTTGCGAATCTCGACCGCATACCGGAAGTCACGGGGGAGTTGCAGGAAAAACGTATCGAGCCATGTACAGAATTCATCGGTAGACAGGCCATGCCGTTGAAACTCGAACAGGAAAGGCCCCGCGTGCGACTCGAACTTCGCTGCTCGATAGGGCGTCAACACCAGGTCATTGGAATAGCTTTGCACCAAGGAATCGCGGGTTGGGCTGTCCCGCTCTCATGCCATAGCGAGCGTGCTCGCTGTGGAGTTCGTTCAGGAAGACCACGAGATCCTGTAGGCTGCGCCCTAGACGATCTACGGACCACGCCGCGACTATCTCGAACTCACGGCGGACAATCCCCTTGCAGAGCTTATCGAATGCTGGCCGACCCTCTCGCCCTTTCGCGCCGCTGATCCCCTTATCGACGAACCGCTCGACAATCTCCCACCCTTCTTTTACCGCTACAGTCTCTAGCTCTCTGAGTTGGTTCTCGACTGACTGCCCGTCTGTACTCACTCTCGCGTACAGGGCCACTCGTTTTGCTGCCTTGTTGCCCTCCCATTGTGATGATGAGGCGGAGTCTTCCTGAACGATGTCCTATAATCAACTGTATTTAGGACCCACGTTTAAGGAAGCTACTCACAGCATGGATAGCGGGCTTTCCAGGTCGTGAATTCGTGGGGTTATTAGGACACCCTGCTCTTCACTTCCGCCACCCAGGACAATGCTTCATCAGAACAATACCGAGTGCGTCCATCGTCGCGCCCCTCGATGCGCCCGCCTCATCCATAGGGATGGTTGGGACTGTCGGACCAATAGAGATTCCCTCTCGCCAAACTGATTGTTGAGCGAGTCGCGGGAATAGGGCCTCCTATAGCGGCCGTAAGAACTGCTGCTCCCGCCCCCCTTTGGAGGTACTCCCTCCATGGGATGCACAAATCGAGTTCTCCGATATGCTTCTACTAGTCGAGCAGAATACGCCACTCGGAGTGATAGGGATGAAGGGGGGGTACATGGTTAGTCAGTCGATGGGATGGCGGAAGCGAAGTCCTTCATCAGGATCTAAGGGGAGAAACATCATGACCAATTCATCGTTTTCAAAACAATCCCTTGCTGGACTGGCGATCCTGATACTCGTCGCCGGGTGCGCCCCCGATGGGGGTGGGGGACCCGGACCAGCGGCGAACGCGATCGCAGCGAATCCGGCCGCGGCGAACGATTTTGGCGGGTCTGGCGTGGTGCTGAACACCTCGATCACAGCGCCGTTTGTGTTATTTCAAAACGATTCAGTATCCAGATTGGTCAATCGAGATGGAGGCGTGGTTAAGCCAGACGGGGTGAACAATATCTACTCCCTGGGCGCCTATGTCGATCCCAATGACAGCAATCGAGTGAAACTGTTCGTCAACGATCGCTTGAATCACCGCGTGCTGATTTTTAATACGATTCCGCAAGATGCCACGGCGCTCCCTGACGTCGTGCTGGGCCAGGCCGATTTTCTCTCCGGCACCGCGAATGCGGGTGTGGGGGCCACCTCTGCCGTGGGATTCCACGAAAACGTGCACATGTCTGTCTGTTCCAACGGCAAGATGTTCGTGTCCGACCGGAACAATAACCGGGTGCTAGTCTATAACCGGGTTCCAACCGTCAACGGGACGGCAGCGGATTTCGTGATCGGCCAACCCGACTTTGTGACGAATACCCCAGCCACGACGGCGACCGGATTGAATCACCCCTATGCCGCCTACTGCATGGCAGACAAGTTATTTGTGATCGAACAAAGGAACCATCGCATCCTGGTATTCGACCCCATTCCCACCGCCACCAATCCCACAGCCTCCTACGTGATCGGCCAGCCGGACATGGTCACCGGTACGTCTGGATGCACCGCGGGCAAGCTGAACAGTCCGTATGAAATTCTGCGTCATGGCGACACCTTCTTTATCGCCGACGGCGGCAATCAACGCGTCTTGGAATTTGACACCATTCCCACCACGACCGGCGCCACCGCCACCGCAGTGCTGGGACAAACCACCTTCACATCGTGCCTGCAAAACAAAGGCAACGCTCTGCCGTCCGACTCCTCCCTGGCGTTTCCCAACGCGCTGGCCGCGAAAGGCAATCTGCTCGCCGTCAGCGACCATACCAATAACCGCACGATGTTTTTCGATATTCCCGTCATCACCAACCAGTCGGCTTCCAAGCAACTCGGCCAACCGGACTTCATCACTGCAACCAACGTGACGCCGCCGGCAGACAATTCCGTCACGACGACCAAGGGATTAATCTTCGATCAGCAGTACATCTGGATCGGCGACGGCGGGAACCACCGTCTTGCCGTGATTCCATTACCCTAGCCTTCAGGTCCACGAACACCGGAGTGACCTGGCGGACGTCGGTACAACGAAGAAACTTCAGCTGAAGGCGTCTTTATGTCGCCACTCTTGGTCAGGACCCTGCCAGGACTTCATCGACCCTGTATGCGGAAGGTGCTTCACCGGCTCGATGACTTGAACCTCCTTACCCTGGGAGACGTAGCCGAGAGTCCACTTGAGGCACTCGAACTCGCCATCGGCGACTGGGCGGGGCAACTCTCCCGCTGGGCGCAAGGGATCGATCATGCCCCTGTGCTCCATCCCACCACTCAGCCAGATCTTGAAGAGACGGTGACCCTAGCGCCGGATGAGGTGGATGATCCTGTGCTCTGGGGGAAACTGCTCGATGTCTTGCTACGGCTCTGGCGCACGCTGTGGGGTCAACGACGTGTGCGCAGAAGTCTTTCGCTCACAATCCGTTATAGCGATCAAGTCGAGGTGAACAGGCAAGAAAGACTGACTCAGGAGACGTGTTGGGAGGTGGACATGTCTCCTCACCTCTACGTGCTGTTCCAGCGATGCTTCCGCCGTCGAAGCGAGGCAAGACGTGATGACAATTTTTTACCGCCGCTAAATCTCCTGACTTGGAACGACGTGAACCCGGACGGCCGTGACGATGTAAGAACTTCGGTATCATTATGTAATCCGTAATCTGACGCGGGGAGTATGATATTTATATTGTGGGGCCTGAGCTATTATGACCATGGCGTGGCTGCCTTTACGAGCAGACTTTCAGTCCGTGTTGAACTCTATGACCTGCAGTTAATTACTGATTGCAAATCCTGAAACGGTCCCTCGCGACACCAATAGTAGAAACACTTACTTTCATGGAGAAGTCGTATGGACACAGGGGATGACGCACGGCACACCGAAGAAAACCTAAATCAGAATGAAGACTTGGTTCAAGTGGTGCGGACGACCCAGGAAGCCCTGCGGGCCTCGGAAACCCGTTACCGACGGCTCTTCGAAGCGGCGCAAGACGGCATTCTGATCCTCGATGCTGACTCCGGCAAAATCGTAGATGCCAATCCCTTTATGGCGAAGCTCCTGGGGTATGCTCCTGCCGAACTTGTTGGCCAGGAACTCTGGGAGCTGGGATTTTTCAAAGATGTTAAGGCCTCGAAAGTAGCTTTCCGCGAATTGCAGGACGTGGGCTACATCCGCTACAAAGACCTGCCTCTCCAAACTTCAGCAGGTAGGCAAATCGACGTAGAATATGTCAGTAATCTTTATCTGGTCAATGACAAGCCGGTCATTCAGTGCAACATCCGCGAGATCACGCAGCGCAAGCAGGCTGAGGATTCATTACGCAAAAGTGAGCGGCTGAATCGCGGTCTGGTCGACCACCTGCCGCATCGCATTCTAGTCAAGGACCGCGACTCAGTGATCTTGTTCTGCAATGCGAACTATGCGAGTGATCTGGGGCTAGCGCCCGACGCAGTTATCGGCAAAGACGACTATGCGTTTTATCCTCCCGAAATGGCCAAACAGTATCACGCGGACGACCTGGAGGTCATGACCAGTGGAATGATGAAAGAGCTAGAGGTGCCATACCAACTCGGCACGGAGGAGGAGCGATGGGTTCACACGGTCAAGGTGCCCTATCGCGATGAGCAAAAACAGATTATCGGCGTCCTTGTCATCTTTGAGGACATCACAGAACGCCGACGACTCGAAGTGCAGGTTCGTCAGTCTCAAAAGCTGGAAGCGATTGGCCTCCTCGCTGGCGGGATCGCCCATGACTTCAATAATTTGCTGACTGTCATTCGAGGTTATTGCGACCTCCTTTCCAGTAGGCTGAGTCAGACCGATCCGCTGATCGTCGACATCCTGGAGATCGGGAAGTGTGCGGATCGCGCGACGAACCTCACCCGCCAGCTGTTGGCGTTCAGCCGTAATCAGATACTGGAGGTGCAGGTCCTTGACCTCAATGCGCTGGTCTCAGGCGTTGATCGGATGCTCCAGAGACTCATTGGAGCAGACATCGACTTGCAAATGTTGCTTGCCCCTCACTTAGGCCGAATCAAGGCTGACCCGGGACAAATCGAGCAGGTCATGATGAACCTCATCATCAATGCACGAGATGCGATGCCTCTGGGGGGCAAGCTCATCCTCCAGACGGAGAACGTCGATCTTGATCAGGAATATGCGGGAACCCATGTAGCGGTCACCCCCGGGCGATATGTGATGCTTGCCGTGAGTGACAATGGCTGTGGCATGGACCATCCAACCCAGACCAGGATATTCGAGCCCTTCTTCACGACCAAGGAGCGGGGGAATGGCACAGGGTTGGGTCTGGCTACCGTCTACGGAATTGTCAAGCAAAGCAATGGGAACATTTGGTGCTATAGCGAACCGGGGAAAGGTACGACGTTTAAGATCTACCTCCCACGGGTCGACGAAGTATGCGCGGCTGTCGTGTCGGAAAAGCCTCCTCCGGTCGTGCGCGGCTCCGAGACGATACTGGTAGCCGAGGATGAGGAAATGGTCCGCAACCTCATCGTGCGGTTCCTCACACTCGACGGGTACCATGTGATCGCAACCACGAATGGTGCCGATGCTCTGCGGAAGTGCGAGGAGTTTGAAGGCCCCATCCATCTGGTTATCACCGATATGGTTATGCCGGGGATGAGCGGCCATGAACTTTGGCAAATCCTGGCAGAGATCCGTCCCGGCACCAAAGTGCTGTGTATGTCCGGCTACATTGGCAATGCGGTCCTGAGTCACAGCATGCTCGAAGAAGGCCAGGTTTTTTTGCAGAAACCCTTCAACAGGGATTCCCTCAATCGGAAGGTTCGTGAGGCGCTAGACCCTTGAGGGAATGGGAAAGTATTTTTTTCGGAAGTCAGGACGCCGGAATGGATTGGAAGGTTCACATCGTAAATCTGGGCGCAAGCCTTCTCTATTCTTACGGTTAACACTGCTGATGTCTTAGCGTTGTGTCTCCTCGGTGGTCCCAGATCCCATGATAGCCCTCCTTGTTAATGCGTCGTCCCCTTCGCCACTCGCTGCCCCATCTCACTGATTTTTCCCAATCGTTCGAGCAGACTTCGAGACTGATGGGAAGTCAGCCCGTGCTTGTTCAGCAATTCCAGCATGTCGTCGATGATTTTATTTTACGTTTCCGTCAACAGAGACGGCTCAGGGAAAGCAGCCGCACACTCCGCCATGATGGGAACACACCTCTGCCGAAAAGACATCACGCTTCAGATCCACCGGAGAAATAGACACAAGCGCACCCGTGGAGACGTGATCCTGCCGGAGGGCACGAATCTCAATCAGGAACTCGTCAAGCATGGCTGGCTTGCGATACCGGAAATATGCTCCGTTAGATACGGCGCTACGAGGGCTAGAAACTGGCGCGCGAGAAGAGCGCCGGGGTCTATAGGCTAAATCCCAGGCAGAGGCCGCCGTGGGAGTGGCGAAAGCGGTAAACCGAACCGGCAGCATGTTGAGTTGGTGCTGCCTAACTTTCCTTACCCAGTGCGCTGGAATTTCGAGTGGAAGCACTGGCTGCCGCGTAACATTCAGAGGCTCCTCCAGTGGAGGTTTACTGGGCGGGATGCACGTGCGTATAGGTGTGGCACACCTGGCTGTGAGAGCACCGAAGGTAGCTCTCATATCGTGGACACTCAACCGCATACCGGAAGTCACGGGGAGCTGCAAGAAAACTTATCGAACTCATCTGTAGACATCTCGTATAGGTCGATATCGTGATTTCCTTCCACCTTTTTGCCTGGTCCAGTTCTTCGCCATCCTGGCTGCCCGAAAAGCCAGATTAAACGGAATCAACCGTCCTAGCCTGCTTGCGTTAAAATTAAGGCCGCAATGGTTTCATGCAAATCCGCGGCGGCCGCCTCTTTCGACATGAAAGCCGAAGCGCCCGCTAGCTTCATCGCCTCGACGAGTGGGGTGGACGTATTGACGGAAAGTCCGATGATAATGATCTCGGGTTGCGCGGCCTTGATGTGTTTTGTCGCTTGGAGGCCGTCCATCTGAGGCATATTGACGTCCATCACGATGACATCGGGCTGCATCGCGGCGGCCATGGACACCGCCTCTACACCGTTCCCTGCCTCCCCAATCACGATGACATCATCATGATCGTCTAGCAGGGTTCGTAAGCCCTGACGGATGAGGGGGTGATCGTCGACGAGCAGTATGCGTTGCACCTTGGATGGTTTCCCAGCCTGCTGGTCGTGCTGGTGGCCGTTCATCGCCGTCTGCGCGGGTGCGCGTTCTCCATCCGTCCTCACCGGCAACGTCAACGTGATCGTGGTTCCGCGCCCCGGCGCGCTGTCCAATTGAAAAAACCCGCCCATCGCCTTCATGCGTTCGCGAATGCTGAAGAGTCCAAAATGCACTCCCGGGGGTCTGGCGGCTAATGATTCCACCTCGAAACCAGACCCGTGATCTGACACCACGATCTGCAGATGATTCGTTCCCTCGATGGAGAGAGACAGACGGGCCCGAGAGGTCTTGGCGTGCTTGACGCAATTGATCAACAGCTCACGCACCGATTGATAGAGCAACACGTGCTCGTCCTCCCGCAACGGCAGAGGGCCTGGAGACAGGCACAACTCGACCTTCAATCCGTATTTGACCATATACTCGGCTAACCATTGGAGCGCGGCCGAGAGACCCAATTCATGTAATACAGGAGGGCTTAGCTCAGCCATGAGCGTGCGAGTATAGTGGAGAGACCGATCGAAGATGTCCTGGATCTCTCCGAGCGCATTGATCAAGAACGGGTCGGGTGCCAGCATGCGAGATTGCACATGTGCAATCTTCAATCCTCCTAACACCATGAGTTGTGCCAGATAATCGTGCAGGTCCGTCGCTAGGTGCTTGCGCTGTCGCTGCTCGCTCAGGATCAATTCGGATGCCAGGGATTGCAATTGTCGCTGCTTCTCCAGTAGTAGCTGGTTCGCTTCGTGCTGACCGAGATAACGTCGCTCCGATTCGTCCGCGTGTTCCTGTGACCGCCGCGCGCTCAAAGTGAGCCGTGCATTCGCGTCCATGAGACGATGGTCGGCCTCAGTCGGGACCCTGCGTGAGTCCTCGGGGTTCTGCTCGTTAATCATGCTGAGCTTTTCGTGCATGCCATCACCGCTATGTCGGATCGCCCAATCGTCTGGGCTGCGTGTGAGAGGCATTCCATAGCCACTGAGCCCCGCGCCCATAACGAGCCCCTCGTGGGTGATCTCATAATTTGAGCTCCTTGCAGTGTGGGCTGCCACGCAACCATAAAAATAATAGTGCTAATAGTTCATGATGCCTCCTGCGGGGAATTAACACACCTAGTGAAGTGCCTAGGTATCCGTACAAGAGCAGTGAAGGATGGCGAGATTTTGAAGTAAAGGCTCGACACCGAAAGGTGTCGAGCCTCGCGTTGCGCTCAGCCATCCCGCTTTGATGAGCGCCCCTTCTCAACAATCATGCTCCAGCGCCCGTGGCCCGATCTTGGCGTGGAGGACCTTGAGATCGGGCGCGTCCACCGTGGCCTTCGTCGTCCCGCCACACACGTCGACGGCCCGCGTCAGCACCT
>JACMLT010000252.1 GCA_014379455.1 Nitrospiraceae bacterium | reverse complement strand
GAAAGATATCTGCCAGTGGGTGGGCGGGTGAGAAAGTTGTGCGCAGTGGAAGATCAATCAGCCCCATCCCTGGAGAGAAAACGAGCGAGCTTTGAGGGATCATTTCTAGCTTCGCTAGATGACCGCGCTGAGACCAGTGCGGGCCGCATTCTGAGGGAGAGATAGGCGAAGAACCAACATAAGGGCAGTACGGTATGGAGCAGTCCATGGGTACAGCGTCTCTTTCCCAACCATCGGTAGACGATCAGCGTCGGGTGAAGAGAGTTCGTCGGTTCGCCATCGGCGTGTCTCTTGTCATGATTGTTTTCTGTAATGCGATCGTGCTGGTCGGGTTATGGGTCAGCGGGATGAACCTCGATGAACTGGCAGCAACCCCCGATGTCTTCAACTCCAAACAGGATATTTGTCTTCGGCTCGGCTGGCATTCGGTTACGGGAGCGGCGGAACCGGTGCCTCTCTGTTCGGAATGGATCCATCTGTCCGATCCGTCCGGCAAGACTCATCAGCTGCAACGAGAGATCAAGTTTCGGCAAGGGCCGGACGGGCAGTATTATGTCGATCAGGGGAGGCACGCCGACTATCGGTTGCTCCTTTCGGTGCTGGTCGTCGTGGCAGTGATTACGTTCGGGCTGGTGGCGAAATGGTATCTGGTCGGCTGGTATCGATTGCGTCTCGAATCTGCCGCCAGCCATAGGGCATCGGTTGTCCATTTGAATTGACTCGAAGTCAACACGAAGGAGAGGGCAGCGTGGCAAAGAAATACGTGTACTACTTCGGTGATGGCAAGGCCGAAGGAACCTCCAACATGAAAGAGCTCCTGGGTGGCAAGGGAGCCGGACTTGCTGAAATGACGAATCTTGGCATCTCCGTTCCGCCAGGCTTCACGATTTCGACTGAGGCCTGCGTTGAATATTACAAGAATGGAAAACAGTACCCTCCCGGCATGTGGGATGCTGCACTGAAATCCCTCAAGCGGGTCGAAAAATCGATGGGATTGGGGTTCGGTGACCCTGAACGGCCGTTGCTGGTGTCCGTCCGGTCCGGTGCCCGGGCCTCGATGCCGGGCATGATGGACACGGTGCTGAACGTTGGTCTGACGACCAAGACGGTCGAGGGGCTGGCGGTAAAAACTCGCAACGATCGGTTTGCCCAGGATAGCTATCGGCGCTTTGTGTCCATGTACGGCAGCATCGTCATGGGCGTGCCGCGTGAACATTTCGAAGCGATCCTCAAGCACAAGAAGGCCGAGGTGGGTGCCGCGCACGAAACCCATCTCGATGCGCGGCATCTCCGGGAATTGGTTGCCAGCTTCAAGGCGCTCATCAAGGAAGAGACCAAGAAAGAGTTCCCCGATGAGCCGCTCGAACAGCTTCGCTTGGCCGTCAATGCCGTCTTTTCGTCCTGGTTCGGCGCGCGGTCCGTCACCTATCGGCGTCTCTATGGGATTCCCGACTCGTGGGGTACGGCCATCAATGTGGTGGCAATGGTATTCGGGAACATGGGGGAGACGAGCGGCACGGGTGTGGCGTTCACGCGCGATCCGGCCTCCGGCGATAAGCATTTCTTTGGCGAGTGCTTGATGAATGCCCAAGGCGAGGATGTCGTGGCTGGCATCAGGACTCCGCTTCCGGTGAATGCGCTGGCGAAGAATGTGCCGGAAGCCTACAAGGAATTGGAGCATACCTACAAAAAGCTCGAAAAACATTACCGGGACATGCTCGATTTGGAATTCACGATCCAAGAGGGCAAGCTCTATATGTTGCAAACCCGGGTTGGCAAACGGACCGGTATCTCCGCCGTGAAGATTGCGGTCGATATGGTCAGAGAAGGCCTCATCTCGAAGCAGGAAGCGGTGCAGCGGATCGGGCCGGAGCAGTTGGCGCAATATCTCTATCCGATTTTCGACACGAATGAAGAGTCGAAATCCAATCCGCTGGGGAAAGGGCTTCCAGCCGGTCCTGGCGCGGCAGCTGGGAAGATCGCTCTCACTCCCGATCGGGCCGTGACGATGAAAGCGGCTGGTACCCGCGTGGTGTTGGTCAGACAGGAAACGAGCCCGGACGATATTCATGGGATGAACGCCGCGGCGGGGTTTTTGACGGCGAGGGGCGGGATGACATCCCATGCAGCGGTGGTTGCGCGGCAAATGGGTAAGGTGTGCGTGGCCGGCTGCGATGCGGTGGAAGTCCTGGACAGCCAGTCCGTTCGCATCGGGGCCAAAGTGTTCCGCGAGGGGGACTATCTGTCGATCAACGGTTCGACCGGCAATGTGTATGAGGGGGATCTGCCCGTCGTCGAATCCGAAATCATTCAAGTGATTCAGGGCAAGTTGGATGGGAAGCAGTCGGACAAGTACCAACGCTTCGCGTTGATTCTGTCATGGGCCGACCGCGTCAGGACGCTTCACGTCCGTGCCAATGCGGACGTGCCGGATCAGGCGAACATCGCGCGTGGATTCGGCGCGGAAGGGATTGGACTCTGTCGGACGGAACATATGTTCTTCTCCGAGGATCGCATCCCGATCATGCAAAAGATGATCTTGGCACGGACTAAAGAGGAGCGGGAAAAGTTCCTCGATCAGCTGTTGCCGTTGCAAAAACAGGACTTCATCGGGCTCTATCGCGAGATGGCGGGCTATCCGGTCACCATTCGTCTGCTCGATCCACCGTTGCACGAATTTCTGCCGAAACGTGAAGATTTGATGGTGGAGATTGCGCAGCTGGAACTGACCGGCCGCGACGGACCCAGGCTCGAAGAGAAGCGCCGGTTGCTGGCCCGCGTCGAGGAACTCCACGAGTTCAATCCCATGCTCGGGTTACGCGGCTGCCGACTCGGGATTACGATGCCGGAGATTACCCGCATGCAGGCGCGGGCCATCATGGAGGCCGCGTGCGAGCTGGCCAAGGAAGGGAAGAAGATTGTCCCGGAGATCATGATCCCGCTGGTAGGGATGGTCTCGGAAATGAAGGCGCAGAAAGATTTGATCCGCGAGGTGGCGCAGGAGACGATGAAGCGGTACAACGTGAAGCTCTCCTATCTCGTGGGCACGATGATCGAACTGCCGCGTGCCGCCGTGACGGCCGATCGCATAGCAACAGAAGCGGAGTTCTTTTCATTCGGGACGAACGACCTGACCCAAACAACATTCGGGTTCTCCCGCGACGATGCGGCGAAGTTTATCGACTTTTATCGAACCGCCAATATTCTGGAAGCAGATCCCTTTGCGGTGCTCGATCGAGAAGGGGTGGGGGCTTTGATGAAGCAGGCCATCATCGGTGGTCGGAAGACCCGTCCCGGGATTAAGCTCGGTATCTGTGGCGAGCACGGCGGCGATCCTAGTTCCGTTGAGTTCTGCCATGAACTCGGATTGGACTATGTGAGCTGTTCACCCTATCGCGTCCCCATTGCGCGGCTTGCGGCGGCCCATGCAGCGTTGGCCGAAGCTGGATCGAGCCGTTCCATCCCCATGCGCAAGGTATCAGAGTCGGGTACGAAGCCGAAGAAGACGACGACGAAGATCACCAAGCCGAAGTCGGCTCAGCGGCCTCGCAGCCGATCGCGCGTCACGCGCAAGAAACGGTGACTGCCACCACCGCGCACCTCCACTTCATGGCCCTGGCGCTTCGCCTCGCGGCGAAGGGCCGGGGTAAGACCAGCCCGAATCCCATGGTCGGCGCCCTCGTGGTCAAGAAGGGCTGCATCGTCGGCCGCGGGTACCATCACGGCCCAGGGCAACCTCACGCAGAAATTCTTGCGCTCAAGCAAGCGGGGCCACGCGCCAAAGGCGCGACGCTCTATGTCACCCTTGAACCCTGTTGTCACCTCCTCAAACGGACCCCGCCTTGTGTGCCGGCAGTGGTTCAATCCAGGGTGCGACAGGTGGTGGTCGCGATGACTGATCCCAATTCGATGGTCAAGGGACGTGGGATTGCTGCCTTACGTCGAGCCGGGATTACGGTGACGACGGGTATCGCACATGAGGCAGCGGCGAAGATGAATCACGCCTACCTCCATTGGGTGAAGACCGGTCGCCCCTACGTGACCTTGAAAGCCGGGATGACGTTAGATGGTAAGGTGGCGACAGCGAAGGGCGAGTCGCAATGGATTACTGGTCCGCTCGCGCGGCAAGACGCACACAGGCTTAGGAGTCAGGTGGACGCGGTCATTGTCGGGGTGGGTACCATCATTCACGATGATCCCACTCTGACAGCGCGACTCTCTAATCGCCCACTGAAGCTGGCACCTCGGCAACCGCTGCGGGTTGTGCTCGACAGCCGACTCCGGACATCACCGATCGCGACGGTGTGTGCCATGCAGGACCGAGCGAAGACGTTAATCGTCACCACACGTTGCGCCTTCCCCTCACGCCGCCGCCCATTCGAACGGGCAGGGGTGGAAGTGGTGTCATGTTCGACGAAGAACGGGCGTGTCTCGCTCCCGGCGCTGATGACGATGTTGGGCAAGCGCGGGATCACCTCTGTGCTCATTGAGGGAGGTAGCACCGTCAATGCTGCAGCGTTACGTGTGAAACTTGTCAATCGTGTGGTGCTCTATCTTGCTCCTACTCTGATGGGAGGGCAGGATGCCAAGGCGGTGATCGGCGACCGGAGCCCGAAGCGCTTAGCCCAGGCACTGACATTGCACCACGTTACGGTTCGACGCATCGGGAAAGATTTTGTTGTAGAAGGAGATGTGTGACACGCAGGTTTCTCATAGGCATTCTTGTTGTGGCCCTTGCAGGAATCGCCGACCATAAAATGGATGCGCCCGCTGTCGCTTCTTCTGCTGAGATGAAGACGCAGGTCTTCCACTACCTCGATAGCACGGATGCGGAAGAAGCCTCCGGCCTTCTTCAGGTCATGCTGTCCGATCCCTCTGCCACGATCGACCAGGTGATACGGATCATTCACACCGAGCGGGAGTATGCTCCGCAGCCAACCGGAACTATTCCCGATGAGCGAATCAATGTGCAGGGGCGCGCGTATCATCTGGCGCTCTCCGTTCCCCTGACCTATCAGTCGGTAAAGAGCTATGGGCTCGTCGTGTGCCTGCATGGCGCGGGATTTACGGGTGATGCGTATCTGGAGCGCTGGCAGGCTCGATTAGGGGAGGACTATGTCTTGGCCTGCCCCACGATTCCGATGGGCGCCTGGTTTACGAGAAATGCCGAAGAGCTGGTATTGGCGACGATTCGTTCTGTGCAGCGGCGCTACCACATCGATCCTGACCGGATCTTTCTCACCGGCATGTCCAACGGCGGGATTGGCACCTGGGTGATCGGCATGCACGATGCGCCTCTGTTCGCTGGGATTGCTCCCATGGCCAGCGGCCTCGATCATGTATTGCTGCCGTTCCTGGCCAACCTCCGCTCCACTCCGATCTATATCATTCATGGAGCCAAGGATCAGGTGATGCCGGTAGAATTCAGCCGCACAATCACGCAAGAGTTGACGAGGCTAGGCTATCCATTCGTCTATCGAGAACATGATCGTGAGCATCCCATGGCGGGCGGGCATTACTTCCCCAGAGAGGAATTACCTGAGCTGGTGACCTGGCTCAATGCCCAGCGGCGTAATCCTTTGCCCACAAGCGTGACGGTGGTGCGTGAGGCCAGTCACTTTCAACCGTTTGGATGGGTACGTATCGATGCGACGGATACTATTGCTGTATTTTCTGAAGACCTAGTCAGCAAACGAGATGATCTGATCAAGCGGCGAGAATATGCAAGACTGGACGCGTCGATTGTTGCACCGAATCGCATTGAAGTCCGGGCCGAGCGAGTCCAACGCTACAGCCTTTTTTTGAACGAGCAGCTCGTCGATTCTTCCAAACCGCTTGTCGTGCTCACCAATGGGGAGGTGTCTTTCGACGGTTCGGTGACGCCGTCGCTTGAGACGCTGTTGAGACAGGCGCGTCTGCGACAAGATTCCCGGCAACTCTTTCCCGTCCATCTTGTCATCCAGGTTCGAAAGCAGCCGTGATGGTCCCTGTGCGGTTGTGTTCGCGGAAGGCCGGCTTGCTGGCTTTGTTCGTTGTGATTGGGCTGAGTACGACCAGTTACTCAGGCTTAGCCCAATCGGAGACCTGCTCTTTACCATCCGAGCATGCGGGGATGACCTTTCCAATTGAGAAGGTCGATCCCGAATGGGCTTGCCGACTGTACGAGATTGTCGATCACTACACCACAGTCAATAAGGTCGGCCCTATTCGAATCGGTTTGTCAGCATCACTGTATCGTCAACTGTTGGATCGCCCGCCTCTGACAGCAGCTTTGATCAACCGCTTAGAGATTGGGCTGTATACATCGGAGACGAGGGGCCCAGACCACTTCTGGGGTGATGATGGCGAGGGAACCAAGGGCATTGTCCAACTCGTCTACCAAGACCGCACGTCTCGGATTTACTATCTCGAAGGATCTCATGACAGCCGGTGGCTCCCGAACATCGCCGGCAAAGCAGTTGTGTTTCTAAGGATGGATTCAGTGAAGGATGGCAAGGGGATAGAAGCAGTGGACAGTACCATGGCTTCCTACACGAAGCTGGACAATCGCATCCTCTCAGGGGTGGCTGCCTTGCTGCGTCCGCTTATCGGAGCGGTCGTAGAAAGGAAATTAATCAAAGGGGTGGAGACCGTCAATCGATTGAGTCTCTTCATGCGGCAACACCCAGACCGAGTACTGTTTGAAGCTCTGGACCCGCCTGCTCTACCGGATGATGACGTCGCCTTCTTGAAACAGGCGCTGGAGAGTGTCTCGCATTCCAGCGACCCGGCCCCATCTGGGACACCGTCACCATGACCACGTCACGCAGCTTCACGTTGCTCTGCACGGTCGGGGTGTTCTGCTTTATCAGCTACAACATGGTCCGGATGCCGGTGTTGGCGCTGTTCGCAGAGTCTCTGGGGGCCAGCCCTGAACGGATTGGGCTCATCGTATCTGTTTCCACCCTGACTGGGGTGTTCCTCAAGTTGCCGTCCGGTGCGTTGTCCGACATCTACGGTCGCAGGCGTCTGCTTCAGATCGGCGTGGTGGCCTTCGGTCTCCCGCCGTTTCTCTATCCCTGGGTCACGGATCTCGATGTTCTGACCGCCTTACGCTTCTTCCACGGGTTGGCTACCGCCATTTTCGCGCCAAGTGCATTGGCGACTGTGGCCGACCTCTATCGAGAACGGCGAGGCGCCGCGCTCGGCACCTATACGGCCTCGACACAATCGGGGGCATTACTGGGGCCGCTTATCGGTGGCTACCTGATCTACGTCACGGGATTCTCTGCTGCCTTCGTCACGGCCGGCCTATTCGGCTGCATGGCCATTGCCATTTTCTATAGTCTGCATCTCACACCGCCTCCACCACGAATTCAGGAGAAGGGGATGGCTCCGCTCCTGGCGGAGATGTGGAAAGGCTTCAGGCTGGTCGCTAAAAACCGCAAGGTCCTCGTGACCAGCTCGACCGACGCAGCCAAGATGATTGCGAACGGGGCCCTCATGGCTTTTCTCCCGCTCTATGGTATCTCGGCAGGATTCAATCCAGGAGAAGTTGGGCTCTTGTTTACGGTTCAGGCTCTGACGTCGCTCGTTTCCAAACCAATTATGGGTCGGGTGTCCGACAGCATCGGGCGTCAGCCGCTCATCGTCATCGGCCTCGTGATCTGTGCAGTAACCTTCGTGTGTATCCCACAGGTGTCGATGTTTTGGCTGCTCTTGTTGCTCTCGGCGGGGTTTGGATTCGGC
Source organism: Nitrospiraceae bacterium (assembly GCA_014379455.1). Classification (GTDB taxonomy): domain Bacteria; phylum Nitrospirota; class Nitrospiria; order Nitrospirales; family Nitrospiraceae; genus Palsa-1315. Next base: position 26,861 of record JACMLT010000252.1, on the reverse strand, counting down.
GAAGCCGTCGTCTCCTCCTCTTCCTCCGCGTTGGTTGCGGATAGTTCCGAGTTCAAGACTCTCGGGGCGGGGATGGGCATGCAGGGGACGATCGGAGACATTGGTCATGCCAGCGGGCCTCTCCTGGCGGGAGTCCTCATTGCGCATCTGAACTATGCCAACGCATTCGCCATCATCGCCGGGTTGCAACTCGTCGCGGCGGCGGTGTTCTGGGTAATGATGAGACGAACGTAGCCTCACTCCTATATAATAGGCCGATGATGAACGCGATCGCGACAGAGAATATCGTTATTGGCACGCTGGCAGGCCTCGGCGTGATTGTGCTGGTTGTGATGGTTGTCTTGGTTGTGAAACGGATCATGAGGGAAGAATAATGTTCACGGGCATCGTCGAAGAATTGGGTGCCATCATTTCGATCGACAAGACCGTCGCTGGAACGAGGATGACGATTCTTGCCTCCATCGTGATGGGCGACCTCAAAGTCGGGGACAGCATCATCGTTAACGGCACCTGTTTGACCGTGGTGAACAAGGCTGAGCATAACTTTTCCGTGGAGGTCTCTCCTGAAACGTTGTCCGTGACCACCCTTGGGCAGTTCACTGCCGGCACACCGCTGAATCTGGAACGAGCGATGAAGCTCAACGAGCGGCTGGGCGGGCATCTCGTAGCCGGTCACGTGGACGGCATCGGCACGGTTCGTAACCGTCAACAGGATGGGAATGCCATTCTGTTCACGATCGAGGCCCAACCTGAGATCCTGCGCCACTGTATTGTGAAAGGGTCCGTCACCGTTGACGGTATCAGCCTCACGATTAATCAGGTGACTGAGCGCGGTTTCTCCGTTTCGATTATTCCACACACGGCCAAGGTCACGACCCTGGGTCTCAAGCAAGTCGGCGATCAAGTCAACCTCGAATCGGATCTGATTGGGAAATACGTCGAACGATTGCTACAAGAGCGTGGCCAGCTTCCCGCGAGACCCACTCCCGTTATTGACAAAGGCTATCTCCAAAAACGCGGTCTCCTCTAATTAGGATGCTGAAAAATCCTGCTGGCGGCATTCTCGGCTCGTCGAAATCCTCAACGTACCCCCGATGGTACGCCTCCGGTTTCAACTCGCCTGCGGCCTTGCTGGACGGACTTTTTGAGCATTCTCTAGAGCTGTCAATGTCCACCGGTCAGCTTCCAGGATAGATAGGGTCCAGGATGACACTGAAGGCCTCCATATTTTCTAAACGTGTCACCGTGGATCGACTGCTGTCGAAGCTTGGGATTGCTTCCCGTAGCACAAGCCAGGAATGGATTCTGTCTGGGCGGGTTTGCATCAATGGTCGAGTCGTGCGCGATCCGGCCACATGGGTCTTGTGGCCAAAAGACTCTGTCTCGGTAGACGATCAACCGATTCAAGACTCGGCGAAACGATTTATTCTCTTTCATAAACCCAAAGGGGTGGTCACAACGCACAGCGACGAACAGGGCCGTAAGACGATCTTCGATATCTTGCCCGCGGACCTGGGATACCTGCATGCCGTTGGGAGGCTTGATCAGGCGACTAGTGGCCTCCTCCTGCTCACTAACGATTCGGCCCTGTCGAGCTATCTCACCGATCCGGGCCATAAAGTGATGAGGACCTACCTGGTCTCCGTGCGGGGAGAATTTACTGAGGGCCAGGCCAAAGAGGCTACCGTCGGAGTCGTCGAGGATGGCGATCGCCTCCAGTGCCACAGCGTCAAGATTCAGAAAAGTTCCGGACGCGAATCACATCTGGAAGTGGTCCTGACTCAGGGGAAGAACCGTGAAATCCGAAAGCTATTCATGGCATTGAGGCATGAAGTGACCAGACTCAGGCGTATTCAATACGGTCCCTTCAAGCTGGAAGATCTCCCGTCCGGTGCATGGAGTGAGATTTCAATCAAGGACGTGAGAAAGTCGCTCCGACTGTCCTAACGCGCCCTCGTTTGTCTGATCTCTTTGGTCTATCTCGTCTGGCACCAGACAGACCGGAGAGACGGGACGGCAATGGAACAGACAAAAATACCGCGTCACGGGTGTCGGTCTGTTCGCGACGGAAGGGGAGAAGGGCTAGGGTGGTGTCTCAATCACGGCGTTACCATGCGGATCTTCTTCAGACGGTCGTCGACGGGTTGGGTCCCCACGAACGGCTTGGGGCTCTTGTTATTGAGCCGAATGAACTCGTCGATCGCCGCCCCCAACTCCGGCACACTGTTGAAGACGCCTCGCCGAATGCGCGTGCGCTCACTGAACCACCGTTCGACGAGGTTCAGTCACGAGGCACTCGTCGGCGTAACGTGCAGATGAAATCGTGGAGGTCTCGCCAGCCACTTCTTGACCGTGGGGTGGTGGTGCGTCCCGTCATTGTCCAGGATCAAGTGGAGGGCCTGCCCTGGCGACGTGTCGCGGTCGATGACAGGCAGGAACTTCAGCCACTCCTCGTGGCGATGGCGTGGATAACCGGGGCCGATCACGGTGCCGTCGAGCACAGTGCGCGCCGCGAACAGGCAGGTGGTGCGGTGGGGCTTGTCGTCATGCGTCAGGGGGCCGCATCGCCCCTTCTTCATCGGCACGCCCGGGTGTGTCCGATCCAACGCGTGGACCTGCGATTGTTCATCCACGCCCACCACATCCGTCAACGTCTCCACCCACCGCGTGGCCTTCGACCGCTTGAACGTTTCGATCCGGTGCGGGTGCCAGCGGTGCGCGTCCTCGATCCGCGCCACGCTGGCATGGCTGACTCCCTGGGCGTGCGTCAGGGGGTCGCGTCTGGCGGCGTCGTATGCCGCGTGGCCTCCACGCTGGCTCGGACTTTTCGGGGCGACAGGCGGTGGGCACTGGCCCATGCGGGGCATCCTCGGACAGACCCGAGGGGTCCCGCTTCGTTGAACCGTGTCCGCCACAGCCGCACGGTGGGCCGCGAGGTCTCCCAGCGATGGGCAATCGCGTTATTGGGGAGCCCCTCGGCCGCCAGCAGGCAGATCCGCGACCGGAGTACAACCCGTTGGGGACTGGTCTTCGCTCGCATCCATGCCTCCAACGTCTGCGTCTGTGCTCCCGTCATCGGCAACGAGTCGGTTGGTTTTCATCTGCCCCAGACGATACCAGACTCACCCCATACCAAAAGATATGACTGAGACACGACACTGGCGGGATGCTGAACCATCCAGCGCCACAGAGCATGGCTCGTGAAGTGTGAAACTACGAGAAAGGCCTGATCCGAGTTTCGTAGGTTAGAAAACCTCGAACATCGGATCTTCGCTCGTCTTGCGCGGTGGTCTTGTTAGGCGGATGGAGCCGGTTGGATGATGTGGTCTGAGGGCAGCTTTGGGCTTTGCAGGCTGGTGGTGAGGAGCGGCTGAATCTTGTTGCGCAGTGCGGCTTGAATCTCGTCAGGCGATTCTCTGGCATCGATCACTTCGAAGTGAAACTCCTTCGCCATTTTGTCGAATTCCTCAATCAGGAGCGACTGGTATTTCTTGAAGCTATCGTAGAGATCGCTGCCGAGACGAAGATCCATTCCTGATTCCCAATAGTTCATCCCTTTGGTTTCGATGACGCGCAGCACGAGTGTTTCGACATCGATACGCATGTAGCAGACGAGATCGGGGACCAAGGCGAAGCCGAAGACGTCTCTCGCCCACTGGCGGTTTCCGCTGCGCACAAAATCGCGGGCAAGGGCCGTATAGATGTATCGGTCGGCCAAGACGATGAAGCCTGAGCGAAGCGCGGGGATGACCTCGTGTTCGAGGCGGTCCGCAAAGTCGGTGGCGTAGAGGAGGCTGAACGACCACCGGTCGAGAATGTTGCCTTCTTTAGCCATTTCAATCGCCTTCGACATGAGATTAGAACGGGTCCAGCCAGTCGTGACCACACCATAGCCCTGCACCTCCAGCCACTCCTGCAACATTTCGATGTGCGTGGAGCGACCGACTCCGTCGGTGCCTTCGATGGCGATGAGTTTCCCTTTAAGGTCACTCGGGTTTAGGTTCGTCAAACCGTCGCCAAAATACTGTGCGTCGACCATGGGTGCCCCGTCTTGGTTTGTAATCTTTGAGCGCCTCTTCCACGAGCCGGCGCATCTCGTTCTGCTGGGCTTCGATGTCTTTCGTTGCATCCATCGGAATGAGCTGAAACTCATCGACGACCTTCTCGTACTGGGCCAGGATGCGTGATTGGAAGATGCGGAAGCTTTCGGTCATGTCCGGGCTCAGGTTCAAATCCATGCCGGCTTCGTAGAACTTGAATTGTCCGCGCGTGCCTCCGAGGAGCCGCGAGATGGCCGTCTCGATCGGTATCTTGAAGTAGAAGGCCATGTCCGGGGTGATGGCGAAGCTGTAGAGCTTGCGAATCCATTCAGGCGACACTCCGCGGACCACATCACGTGCAAACGCGGTGTACATGTAACGGTCGGCCAAGACGATCATCCCAGCCTTCAGTGGAGGCAAAATTTCATGATACAGCCTGCTGGCAAAGTCGGTTGCGTGTAACAAGCTGAACGTCGTCGGTGTCAGGCTTTTGTTTTTCTTTCCCCGTTTGGTCGTGTCTTTGACCAGTTCCGAGGAGTTCCACTCTGTGAAGAAGACTTTATGGCCTTTTGACTCCAGCCACTTGTGCAACAACAGCAGTTGCGTGCTCTTGCCGGACCCGTCGATGCCTTCGACGGTGATCAGTTTTCCTGGGTAGGGGTGAGGATGCCTGGATACAGGGGGTTGCTCGCTCATGCGGCCTCGTCTTGTACGATGACGGAGAACTTGACGCGGCGGCGGAATACGCGTTCAAAGAGATCTGCCCGGCCTGCGGCCGCCCAGGTTTCCAACTCCGCATCGCCTGTCACATGCACGGTGATGGTGATGGTCGTGCCTAGCTTTACGTTGAGGGTACGGACGAGCGAAAAATGGGTCCGATCCAAGCCGTCGGCGATTCGAAGCAGCGCGGACAGGATTCGCACGATGCGTTTGTATTTGGGTGAGAGGGCCTCGAATCCCTCATGTCTCAGTTGAGGGATTGCGCGCCGGTGGTAGCGTGCCACGTTTGCGACCACCTGAATCTCCTCGCCGGATAATCCTCCGAGGTCGCTATTGGTGATCAGATAGTAGGCGTGCTTGTGGTGCTGGCGCTCGTTGATGAGGTAGCCGACATCGTGCAGAATCGCGGCATATTCGAGCCAGGTCCGCTCGGTGGGCCCCAAGCGATGGAGGCGCGTTGTTTGGTCGAAGAGGCGCAGGGCTAAGCCGGCGACGTGGAGGCTATGGGTTTCGGGGGCCTGACAGCGACGGGCCAGTGCCATGACATTGCGCCGCCGCACGTCGGGAGTTTCCGCTTCAGCTTTGAGCCGTTCACGATGGCGGTGGATAAAGTCGTAGATGATGCCTTCACGAATGGCCTTGTCGCACAGGATGAGTTCGTCTCGCCCGGACAGCTCCATCAAACGGCGAAGGACTACTGTGGCAGGAAACAGCGTATCGACGCGTTTGGGATCCAATCCGGGGATCGCCAGCCGGGCTTTGATGGTGGAGTGGCGGAGGTTCTGCTCGATCTCTTTGACATCCTTCAGAGAAATTGTGGCGAGATTGATTTGGGGAAGCGGGCGATTCGTTCGGCGAAGATGCACGACTTCTGCCAAGTTGCCCGCCATGCCGGAGGTGGCGATCAGGGAATCGAATCGTTTTGTCTTGAACGAATCAAGGGCGCTCTGTAACTGGGCCGTCACGGTGTCTTCAAGTGAGCGGAGCATCCCCTCGGAAGGGGGCGTGCGTTTGAGGAATTCATCCGCCAGTCGGATGGCGCCCAGCTTCAGGCTCTTTGAGTGGAGAAGTTGGTCACGATTCCCGACCATCAGTTCGACTGATCCACCGCCGACATCCACCGAGAGCGTCGGTTGTTCTGTCATGGGCACATTGTTTTTGACGCCTAGGAAAATCAGCCTGGCCTCTTCAGTGCCGCTGATGACGCGGACAGTTAATCCCGTGTGCTCAGCCACGAGATCGATAAAGTCTCCTCCGTTTTTCGCCTCGCGCACAGCGCTGGTGGCGACGGCAATGATGCGATCGTAGCCCTTGTTCTTAGCCAGGGTGACGAGATTGCGAATGACGTCGAGTCCGCGTGTAATCGCTTCGTCGGAGAGGCGGTGGGTTGTAAAGGCGCCGTTCCCGAGTCTCGTCATGTCTTTGAAACGATCGAGGATCTTGTAGCTTGCATCCGGCTGGATCTCAGCCAACACCATATGGATGGAGTTCGTTCCGATATCGATGACGGCAATCTTCGCCATAAAATAGTGAAATCCTATCAAGCACTTACGACTGATACGGCGTTAGGCTAGAGGAAGGTAGCCTGGCTTGTCAAGGTCTGCAGATCTCATGCTCGGCAACATGTTAGTTGGCTGCTCTCTCATGGTACTCTCGCCTATGTCTGATCGGTCGTCGCCTATGACCGTTGTTGTGACCGGTGCCTCGACCGGCATCGGTGCGGCTTGTGCGCTCGATTGTGTCGGTCGTGGGATGATGGTGTTTGCGGGTGTGCGCGATCCTCGGGCAGGGGAGGCGCTCGCGAGGAAAGCTGGTCCATCACTTATTCCGATCACGCTCGACGTCACCGATGAACGGTCGATTGCACAATCAGTCGAGGTCGTGCAACGGGTCGTGGGCGAGAGGGGGCTTGGAGGGCTTGTCAACAATGCCGGAATCGTGATCGGGAGCCCTCTCGAAGTGATTCCGTTGCCGCAATTGCGCAAACAGCTTGAGGTCAACGTGATCGGGCAGATCGCTGTGACACAGGCATTTCTCCCGTTGCTGCGTCGAAGCCGAGGTCGAATTGTCAACATGGGTTCGATTGCCGGTCGCGGGACGATTCCGCTCTTGGGACCGTATTCGGCCTCGAAGTATGCGTTGGAGGCGCTGACCGATGCGTTGAGAATGGAATTGCAGCCTTGGGGAATTCAGGTGTCGATTATCGAACCTGGGGCGATTGCCACGCCGATTTGGGAGAAATCGGCCAAAGAGGCAGAAGGTCTTGAAGCGTCGGTCAGTGAGGAGGCGAAGGTGCTCTATGCCGAGGCGGTGATTCGAATTCGTGCAGCGGTTGCCGACGCTTCCCAACGGGCAATTGCGCCGGACGCAGTGGTTCAAGCGGTGCATCATGCGTTGACGGCGTCTCGCCCGCACACCCGCTATCTCGTGGGCTCTGATGCCAAGCTGCGCGCATGGATGGTGAAATGGTTGCCGGATCGAATTCAGGACCGATTGCTGTTGTGGGCACTCAAATATCCGCGTGAAGGCTCGGTCTAATACGTGGACAGGGCGGGGCGAGGCGTCAATGGATGAAGGCTGCTGTCAGCCGACTAGGTCTGGATTCAGCCGACTCATCGGCTTAATTGAGAGGGCTTTGATTTCGTTGTAGATGACCGTGCGCCCTGCTTGGCGAAGGCGCGAGAAGATTCCTTCCACAATCACCTGGTCGCCTTCACGAACATCGACCTGACCAAGACTGATGATTTTCAACGTGCCGGCCTGATCCTTCAAGAGAAACCCATAGGCCGGTTCACCTTGCCGATTCGTCGCGAGTTGGACGTTGGTGACTCGGCCGGTGACCACCACTTCCTGGTGGTCGTACTGCTCAGGATGGGTGAGAAGCTCGGTGATCTCTAGAAGACTTGATGCATGAACGAGTAACGGTGCCGCGATGAAAGCGAGGAGGGGGAGTAGAAGAACAATGGCACGTCCTGCTCGATGACGCTGATGCGATGGCAGGATGTTGGAGAGTCTGACCATGGTATGACTGTATTATACCGTACTGGGGACAAAGCGCAATTGGGGATGCATTTTTACCCTTAGAATCAGGGAGCAGTTCCTCCTACACCGCCAACCTGCTCTGAGCGTCATGAATACCTGTGGGCTACCACTTGTCGGAGGGTCTTCCGCTCGCGTCTTCTCCCCTCATACTGTTAAGGATCTGAGACTGCATCTCGCTCAATTCTTTGGCTGGAGGCTCGGCAGGAGCGTCAAGCGCTCTGACTTCCACCTTGGGTGTAGCTGCAGTCCGTTTGAGCAAGTCTGCATCCACGGCTTCGGGAGAGCGGTCCATGTCGTTGAGTACAGTGATGAGCCGCTGAAGCCCGAACAAGTTCCTGGTGATTTCTGAGTGCATGGCATTGGAGCTGGCGCCGAAGACGAGCGAGGTCCAGAATTTGACTTCAATCTCCTCGGGTAAGTTGCCCCAGACCATCGCTATCAGTTTATCGATGAGGGCAGACTCCGTCTTTTCCAACCCGTCGAAGGTCGAGTGCGACCGTTCAATAGGCTGCATCGCGAGGACCGAGAAGGTTTCCTTCCACAAATCCAATGGCGATGTGGCCGTCGCTGCCGTGTCGGTCTGTAATGTGGCCTGGAGCGCATGCAGATACTGTGTGAGGTACTTCACTTTGCGGGCGGCGAGACTGCTGGCGGGAATGCCCCAGACATGTGCAATTTCATGGTCCTGGAGCGGTGCGGAGATTGCGCTCTGCCGCTCGCGCTCTGCCAGGTTGAGCCTGGTGCGATATTTTTCGGCCATGCGGAGTTGGGTTTGGAATTCGATGCTGAGCCGTTGCTGGTGATAATCCTCAGCCGTGATCTCATCGGCTTCCCAACGCTGCTCCAGTAAACGGATTGCCGGTTTGGGCAGCACGGTTCTTGCCGATGCGTGCAAGGCATCAAGCGTATGGGCGGAGAGGGAGAAGCGCTCGGCTAGGAAGGTGCGGGCACGGTCGGCGAAGGCCTCGCGGAGTTGCGCGAGACTCCGCAGACTCTCGCATTGTAGCCACGTCCGCTCCCGCTTGAGCCGCACCTGTCTGCGGTATTGGTCGCGCCTGTCTGTGACCACCTTAATCGATTCTTTGGTCATGGTGGTGTTGGTGGGTTTGGTCCCGGCGACGCAGCGGGGATCTGGTCGATCTGCCACGATATACAGGATTTCTTCGTCCGTCACGTCGAAGTATTGAAGCAGGATCAATCGAAGCATAATCCGCCCCTGCATGGGCATGGCATCGATGACCGATCGGATCGTTTCAACGGTTAGGGGCGAGGTTGATGGGGCGATTGTGGTCATTGGGCTATGAGCTTCTATGGGTTGCCGGAGTGACGCGATTCCAGATAGAGGGCGACATATTCACGAATCTCTTGAATGGTCCCACTGACAAACATGTCACGCGGGATCTCCACGCGAGTAAGAGTGGCTGGATCGACTCCGCGTTCTGTCGCATAGTCTTCGTCGATGTACAGGCTGACCGATCCGTCCGAAAAGCGAACCGCGTAGAGAGCGTTATTGTCAGACATTGGCCCGCCGAGGCGCTTCTAGTAGGATGCTGAAAAACCCACTCTTCTCACCCTCCAAGCCCAGGCGCGTCTTGGTGCGCCTGGCTTGGGTGGGTATGAAGTCTGGTTTTTTAGCATCCTGTTGGGTTTGCTTCTGGTTGGCTCAAATACGGACTATGTAATGTCTTGCCTGTTAAACCTGAAGTCGCACACGGTTTATGGTTTACAGGTACCATACAGGCGATTTCGCTGTCAAAGTGGGGAGCCCGCGTTGGGTGAGTGTTTACACGGAAACAGCGTGGCAGTCACAAGATGTCGGCAGCACAGTCTGCGGGGGGAGTCCTCGGAAAAGAACACGGCCTTCGATCTCACGATCGAAGGCCGTGTTCAATCCTTCTCTTCCGCGTCGCGTCAGCCGCCGAGGGTGTCGAGCGTTTCCTTGAGGCTTTTGCGAATGCAGGTGAAAATCGGGGTATCGCGTAACGTGTATCGGGAGCCCTCGGTTTCGCGCAAGGCCATCACGAGATCCAGAAAGTCTTCCGGTTTATCGCTTTCAAATGCCACGACCCATTCCTGGTCATCCAACCCGAATGAATACGTCGTATTCAACTTCACAGAGGGGAAGCGATGGCCGACTTCAATGTGTTCATCCATCATACCTTGCCGCGCTGCCTTTGTGAGGAGGAACCATTCGCGCGTCTTCAGGAACGGGTAGACAAAAATATACTTGCCTTTTCCTGGAACGACGGTCAGGCGCTTGCTCTCTTGATTTTCGTGGGTGTGATGATCCACATAGACCGAGCGTTTGGTAATCGCGAGATAAGAGTACGGCGTGGTCAGATATTGCCCCAAGCCCGAAGCCAGGATCTTCGTGGTCATGTCTTGGAATAGTTCCATCTCGTAGCTGATCCGCCAGAGCATGATATCGCAATCGCCTCTGATTCCAACCGCGGAGTACGCCACCACGAGGACCTTGCCGGTATAGTCCTCGACCGCTCGCAAGAATTCCTGTTTCCCTTTGGTGCGCTCACTCTCAGGCAGACGCCGCCAGGCCGGATCGATTTTATAGAAGGCAAAGTTTACATATTGGCGTCTAGGTGCTTGCGGTGCGGGGGCTTGTTCAGGGGTGGACATCAAAACTCCTCCGTATAACTTCCTGAAAAGAAGGTGAACCTGGCTATTGACGAATAGGCCTACTGCAATCGCCGATGTTCAGACGAGAGTCAGAGGGCCACGGGCTGTTATGCATATTCACGACGGTGTTCGTGAATTATTTAACTCAGCAGTGGTCGATTTTTTATCACTTCACCTTTGCTCTTGTCAACCGGAAGAAGAAGGTCAGTCTGTTCGTTGACAGGAGAAAAATGTTCTGCTACTGGCATGTCTATGCGGGGCACAGAGGTTTATCGGCACGCCGCCCAGGGGCTCCGGTCGACGGGTCGGTTGAGGAGCATCGTGCTCTGTGTGGGCGTTCTGGTGTCGAGCGGTTTTCCTCCTGTGTCGGTGCATGCCATCGAAGTGCATCCGACCGCAGAGCAGATTCAGGCTGCACTCGATCGGGGGAAAGAAGCGGCACGGAGGCAGAGCTCTCCGGATACGTTTTATGTTCGATTCGGCGCAATCGACGAGCTCCATTCCAGCGGGTTTATGATCACGAAGCTCGGTGGACTCTCGGTCATGGCGACGCATATGGCCCTGCGGGGAATCCTGCCAGGTAAGATCGATGTGGCGCAAATCCTGGAAGGCCAGAGCATGATGGTCAGCACGGTTATCTTTGGAAATGTTCCCAACTTTGCGTTGGACAGTTATATGGTGTTTGATCAGGGAGGAAAAACTGTCAAGCCTGTGACCGTCCGTTTCGACGGGGCCGCCAATCGCAGTGCTGTCTGGCCAGAGCACCCGCGATATAAAGCGAAGGTCGTTGCGTCGTTCAACTACGCTGACTTCGATCCGAATGCCAAAACGACCATTACAGTTTTTCCGGCGAACGGGGGAGAGTCGAGCTTTAGCGTAGACTTTTCTCAAATCCATTAACTCAACTCACGGAGCAGGTTCTCATCTTCCATTACTATGGCTAAGACGCGCGCAACTTCGCCACTTGATGCGGAAATCATTGCGATCGGCACGGAACTGTTGATCGGTGGCCGATCGGATTTCAATTCTCTTTTCCTCGCCGACGAACTCGGCAAGATCGGGGTTGCCGTTCGATTCAAATCGGTCGTCGGCGATGGACGGCAGGATATCGTCACGGCGATCCACACAGCCGTAAAGCGAGCTCAAGTGATTGTCATGACCGGCGGACTCGGCCCCACCGTGGACGATTGCACGAGAGAGGCGGTGGCCTATGCGACTGGACATCGGCTTGGTCGTCGCAAGGAAGCATTGGAAGGTATGACGGCCCGACTCTCGCAATGGGGCCGCATACCAAACCGCGCGCAGTTGCGCCAGGCCATGATTCCATCCGGCGCCACCGTCCTGAAGAATCCGATCGGTTCTGCGCCGGGGTTTTGCCTGACATGGAAGAAGGCGGTGATTGTCTCGTTGCCCGGAGTGCCGAGGGAAATGGAAGAGATGATGCGGCAGGAAGTCGTGCCGTTGCTGCGAGCAGCAACGGAATCATCGGGCCGGTTTCCTCGATCGCCGATCGTTCGTCAGGTGTTTCATACGTTCGGCCTGGCGGAGGCGGACATCGATGCCAAACTCAAAGGGCTCATTCCGAGAGGAGCGCCGGTCGACCTGGGACTGCTCGCATCGCCCATGGGTGTGCTGGTTTCACTGACGACGAAAGGAAACCAATCTGTCTCGGAGAAGAATCGTGACCTGCTGCAGAAGCTCGTACACGATGTCAGATCACGACTCAGCGATTGGCTCTTTGCCGAAGGGCGAGACACGATGGAGGACGTCGTCGGGCAGGAACTCACCAAACGAGGACTCATGCTTGCGGTCGCAGAATCCTGTACCGGCGGTTTGATCGGCCATCGGCTGACACAGGTGGCTGGGTCATCTGCTTATTTGGATCGTGGCGCTGTGTGCTATAGCAATCGAGCGAAGACGGAGATGTTGGGTGTACCGGCGGAACTGATCGCCCGATATGGTGCAGTGAGCAAAGAGGTCGCCGCATCGATGGCTCGCGGCATTCGAGAGCATGCCAACGTCTCGGTGGGGCTCAGCGTCACCGGCATTGCTGGGCCAGGCGGCGGGACCGAGCCCAAGCCGGTGGGGCTGGTCTATATCGGGTTGGATGATGGGACCGGCCACCCAATTGCGCGGGAATTCCGGTTTCACGGCGACCGGAACGTCATCAAACAGCGGTCGTCACAAGCCGCATTAGATCTCCTCCGCCGCTGGTTGCTCGATTCGGCGCCAACGTGATCCGAGCATTTCTTGCCGTCGAACTGTCGCCGGAGCTGCGAGCCGAGCTTGCGGCTCTCCAACAGGGGTTGAAGCAGAGCATTGAGCCGGAGATGAAGCGAGACATGCGCATCTCCTGGGTGCAGCCGGCCAAGATGCATCTCACGATCAAGTTCCTCGGCGACATGGATGAGCAGGTCATCGATCCTTTGCGGGGTGAGGTTGAACAGGCGATCGACAGTCAGCCATCGGTGTATGTGCCGCTTGAACGACTTGGCGCCTTCCCCCGTCCGCAGAGTCCACGCGTGCTGTGGGTTGGGCCGTCGGAGAATTGGGAGCAAGGAGGGGAAGGGAAGCGCGTTACTGAGATCCATCGCGCGATCGAACAGGCTTGTGAAGACTTGGGCTTTCTTCATGAGACAAAACCGTTCAGTCCACATCTGACCTTGGCGAGGATGAAGACGGGAGAGCGGCATGTGGGAGCCGCATTGGCAAAGAGCGGGGTGTTGGATCCGCCGCTTTCGTTGGGCTCATTAGCGGTGGAGTCGGTCGTGCTGATAAAGAGTGAATTAAACCCGACCGGTTCGGTCTACACAAGACTTTGGGAAACACGGTTGAGGGCCTGATAACAAGGGGCAAATGAGGGTGGCAAGGGGTCAATAAATCGAATTCTGTACTATTGAGTAACTCAAAGGGCTACGCGGAAGACTTCCTCAATGGTCGTTTCACCCATGTACGCTTTTGCCAGCCCATCCTGAAACATCGTCTTCATCCCTTTCATGATCGCGGTCGAGCGGATAAACGACGCCGGCTTCCGCTGCATGATCAAATCTCGAATATCTTCATCGACTTCGAAAATCTCCAACAAGCACCCGGGCGATAAAACCGCTTCCCTGGCATTACGCACACCTTTTCCATTGTAGAGCCTGACTCCTGCCAGTCCACCGTGCGTTTTGCGCAAGACGCCTTGCCGCTGCAGCACACCACTCGTTTCAGAGAAGTCCGGCCGAGATTGGATGGATTCGAGAATTCTGGTGTTGGGTGTCACGCTTTCGGACAGTTTGACGTGCGCCGTTCGTCGATGCGCATACCCGATAGAATTTTGCTCCGTGAGATCAGTGGGATCTGAAGCGACGGTGTGAGGCTGAAGACTTCGCGCATCACACCGTCTACGCGATAACGGACGAGGGTTTCAAGTTCGAATGGCCCGATGTAAATATTGGATGCTCGTGTAACGGCCTCGTAAAAAAGGAGGCGTTGGACCACGTCCACGATCGTCGAGTCGTTTTCATCGTGCTGTTTTGCTGATGTGAGCTCGGTTGTCTTCTCCGGATTGATCCGACGGGATGACCAGGGCACTGGTCTCTCGTTATCGGCAACAATTTGAATAGTTAGGGTAACCGGAGGGCCAATAAATTGATGGCCAAACGGGATTGCCAAACTTCGTGCGAGACGACGGCTGTGTGGATGCTGAAGTTTCAGGCACAATCACACAGGTTGCATTCGATGTCCAGGGGGACTTCATGCCGGGGGCGACAGACGGAGGGGGCTAGGAGGGTACGTCGGTGCTGTTCACGCACAGATACGTATCATGTTTCACGATTGACGAGATCCGCTTGATGCGTCGCGGGGTAGAGCGCGAGGCGAAAACCTAGTTGGTGGGCGCTCTCTCAGTGCTGCGGGGGTTGTTCGCGCATGGTCAGGCAGAAGACTTTGGTCAATGAGGGATCGAAAACGGTACCGGCTTGTTGCTCGATCTGTTGTATGGCTTCATCGAAGGAGCGGGATATTCGTTTTGGTTTGTCGGCAGTCAGTTCGTCAAACACTTGGGCGATGGCGACAATGCGGGCGAGCAGGGGTGTGCGGTCTTCTCGTAAGCCGAATGGGTAGCCCGTTCCGTCCCATCGCTCATGATGGAGAGCGATAATTTGCACGATATCGGCTGATAGACCCATCGCCCGGCCCATCCTCGCTCCCAAGTCGGGAGAATGGGTCTGCGGGTTGGAATCCATGTTGAGCACGTGACTGGCCGAGGCGCTGATGAGATCGAGGTCATGCACGAGTGCGCCGAGTGCAAGCGACTGCTGATCGGCGATGGACAGGCTGAGTCGATGGGCGGTCAGCGTCGCATAAAAGCTCACGCGGCTTCCGTGATTGAGCAGGTGGCGATCTTTCGTTTCTAAGAGGTCGGAGATCAGAGGAACCAAGGGAGATATCTGATCGCTATTCGACGCGGAAAGCGATCCTGTGCCATTCATGGCGGTGTAGTCGTTGATAAGCGTTTTCCAAGCGTTGGAACAAGCCGGCTCCGGGTCCCAGAGCATTGTCGAGGTGGCGAGCAGCGGGCGTAGTTGATCGAGCCGCAGTTTCTTCTGAGCGGTCTGCAGGGAAATAGCCAGCAATTCTGAGGCGTTGAACGGTTTCAAGAGGAAGCCTGCCGCGCCGTGGCGGATGCAATCCATTGCCGATTGAAGACTCCCATAGGCCGTGACCATAATGACTTCAGTCTCGGTATGTGCGCACTTAATGTCTTTTAAGAGGTCCGATCCGGAACGATCCGGCAATTTCAAGTCTAGCGTCACGAGATCGACGCCGTGGGTGTCGAGGATAGCCAGGGCGGTGCCTGCATTTTCCGCAGTGAGAATGTGGAAGTCCTGCTTGAGGATCTGTGTGAGGGCTGCGCGAGGGGCAGCCTCATCGTCGACGATGAGGACAGTTGGTTTATGAGTGGCAGGAGCCAGCACTAAGGGGGAGAGCATTCGTCAAGTTGTAGTCCGTGATCGTTGAATCGTCAAGGAAATCGGAAATGTGTGCAGGGTTCGGCGTCTGGGGCTTGCCTGGTAGATGTCGCGTATGCCCCGTGACCCAGCAGGTGAAATGTCATGTTTCGCGTAGGCAGGCGAGAATAAAGTCTGGGCTGAAACGGTCGAGGCAGAGGTCGGGCCTACTGATCGCAGTATTCTTATGATGACCTCCATGCATGAGTGCCAGAGACAGCGGTGGTCTTCGTCTTATGGCTATTATTCGTACAATCACGCAGGCCTTGGCGAGTGAGTAAGGTGCCGGGTTGTGTGAGTCCGGTAAGAGGGGGGTAGATGGAGGAATATTCTGCCTCGCCCCTCTTGACGACAGGGAATTCATTTTATACAGTGATGGCATGAAATACGGCGTATCAGCCGCAGTTCTTTGGTTGCCCTGGCGCTGATTCCTATTGAGAGTCGCGCATCCGAACCGTTCGACTCCGAGGAACCCTTCAAACAGGCCATCACCAAGAATCTATTGCGGTCGTTCCTCAATCAAGCGTTGGATGTATTGGACGATCACCTGGAAATAGTAGGGTCGTTGAATCCAGATCAAAAACAAGGTGATCGACAGCAATACCTCAAGTTTCGTTGCTACCCTGAAGGCAAATCAAAATCCAACGAATCCATGACGGCTGAAGGGTGGATCGACCAAGCTCCTTATTCAAGCCAACAAGATTTCTATTTCCGCTTCTCCCTGCCAACGTCCGCTCAAAATCAGGACCCCTCTCATTCCGTCGACATCCTGTAGTACGCGTGTGACCTCCCCTGACCTCTGGTGTTGAGACGATCTGTCTGACAATATCCCGCTAGGTTTCTTCTACTTGACTGGGTATAATCCACCGTTCTTTCTATCACCCGAGGAGCACCCATGGCTGAAAAAGACGACAAGAAGCGCGCACTAGATCTGGCCCTATCCCAAATTGAGAAACAATATGGGAAGGGGGCGATCATGAAACTGGGGGGGGCTGATACCCCGGTGGATATTCCAGCGATTTCGACTGGATCCCTCGGACTCGATATCGCTTTGGGCGTCGGCGGGCTTCCCCGCGGTCGGGTGGCCGAGATCTTTGGTCCCGAGTCCTCGGGCAAGACGACGTTGACCCTTCATGTGATTGCGGAAGCACAGAAGGCCGGTGGCACTGCTGCCTTTATCGATGCGGAGCATGCGTTGGATTTGAGCTATGCCAAGAAGCTGGGTGTGCAGGTGGACGATCTATTGGTGTCGCAACCCGATACCGGCGAGCAGGCACTGGAAATTGCCGAGACGCTCGTCCGGAGTGGGGCGATCGATGTCATCGTGGTGGACTCTGTGGCAGCACTGGTGCCGAGAGCCGAAATCGAAGGCGAAATGGGGGATGCGCACATGGGGCTGCAAGCGAGGCTCATGTCGCAGGCCCTTCGTAAATTGACGGCGGCCATTTCTAAGTCGCAGACGACCCTGATTTTCATTAATCAGATCAGGATGAAGATCGGCGTGATGTTCGGCAACCCGGAGACGACGACCGGCGGCAATGCACTCAAGTTCTATTCGTCGGTGCGGCTGGATATCCGTCGCATCGAGTCGATCAAGGAAGGGCAGGAAGTGACCGGCAGCCGTGTGCGTGTGAAGGTGGTGAAGAACAAGATGGCGCCTCCGTTTAAGCAGGCGGAGTTCGACATCATGTTTGCGCAAGGGATCTCGAAAACCGGCGAGTTGGTCGATCTCGGGGTCGATAAGAAAGTGGTGGAGAAGTCCGGGGCCTGGTATTCTTATCAGGGCGAGCGGCTCGGGCAGGGACGTGACGCGGTGCGAGACGTTCTTTTGAGTAATCACACGTTGGCGTGTGAGATTGAAGGGAAGCTGCGCGATTTGGCGGGTCTGCCTGGGCGTGTGGCTGAGAAGCCCGTTGTGGCGCCGGTGAAAGACGAAAAAAAGACCGAGGAGAAGCGCGAGGAACGGCGACCGCACAAAGTCGGCGCCTAAAATGCCGCTTATTGCGGTCGTTCGTAAAAGGTAAACGTGAAACGTTCGAACGAATCCGAACACGAACGACGTTTCACGCCTCACAGGTATCGGGTAGGCGGTGAGTAGACGCATCGCAAGCAAGGCGGCAGCAACTTCTGATCAGTGGTTGGAGCTTGCGGTGCGTGCGCTGGCCCGCAGCGATCGCACAACGGCGCAGATCGATCGATTGCTTGTCGCAAAGGGGGCGTCTCCCGCGCAGATACGCGTGACGGTTCGACGGTTGACATCGTTGCAATACCTCAACGATGAGGTCTTTGCTGTGCGTTGGGCTGAGCGACGACTTGCTCGTATGCCGATGGGACGTGCGCGCCTCCAAGATGAGTTGCTCGCGACCGGTTGCTCTGAACGCATCGTGCATGCGACGCTGCGGAGTGCCTATCACAAGGTGAGTGAGCAGGATCTGGCCGTACAGGTGCTGACAAGGGCCAGCCGGACCGCCCCGGCAAAGACGCCTAGTCGAGTCGCGAGACTCTTGAGCCAACGAGGGTTTGACGAGGATACAATTGAAACTGTGATGGGGCCGCTGATGCGGGAGGGAAGTTAGGGTGGCATGAACAACAGCACTCAAGAGTTGCGACGAGCCTTCATTCGATATTTCGAGTTGCATGGCCATCAGGCTGTGCCGAGTTCCGCCTTGATTCCTCAGGCCGATCCCACCCTGCTTTTCACCAACGCCGGGATGAACCAGTTCAAGCGTGTGTTCCTCGGCGAAGACACACGCGCCTACAAGCGAGCGGTCACGGTGCAGAAGTGCCTCCGTGCGGGAGGGAAGCACAACGATCTGGAAAATGTCGGGTATACCAGGCGCCATCATACGTTCTTTGAAATGTTGGGGAACTTTTCCTTCGGCGACTATTTTAAGGAAGACGCCATCCAATTCGGCTGGGAGTTTCTGACTCAGACGGTCGGTCTTGATAAGGACCGGATGTGGGTGACGGTCTTCCGCGAAGACGACGAAGCCGATCGGTTATGGAAAAAAATGGGTGTGTCGCCCTCACGCATTGTGCGTTGCGGGGAGAAAGACAACTTTTGGCAAATGGGAGATACGGGACCCTGTGGGCCCTGCTCGGAGCTGCATTTCGACCAGGGACCGTCGGTGCCGGGCGATGATTGTCCGAACGGGGAGGGCGATCGCGTCATTGAGATCTGGAATCTTGTCTTTATGCAGTTCAATCGGGATGCTGCCGGGACGTTACATCCTTTGCCCAAGCCCAGCATCGATACGGGCATGGGATTGGAACGGCTGGCGGCCGTGGCACAAGGCGTCTACAGCAACTATGACAGCGATGTGTTCACGCCGTTGCTCAGCGCCGTGGGCACCAGGGCCGGAGTTCGGTATGGGGAGAAAGACGCGACTGATCGGTCGATACGCGTGGTGGCGGACCACCTTCGCGCGATCACGTTTTTGATGGCAGATGGTGTCTTGCCGTCGAACGAAGGGCGCGGCTATGTGCTGCGCCGGATTCTGCGCCGGGCCGCGCGCCATGGACGGCTGTTGGGCATCGTCGAGCCCTTTCTTCATGAATTGACGGCGGGGGTTGTCAATCAAATGGCTGGGGTCTACTCAGAAGTCCGAAGCGCTGCTGCGACGATTGCCGAGGCGACGAGAGGCGAAGAGGAGCGGTTTATCGCCACGCTCGATCAAGGTTTGCCGATTCTCAACGAGGTGATGGCGAAAGCACGCTCGGTCGGGAGCAAGGTCCTTACGGGTCCTGACCTGTTCAAGCTCTACGACACCTATGGGTTCCCAATAGACTTGATGGGAGAGGCCTGCCGCGAGCAGGGGATGACGCTCGATGAGGCAGGGTTCAACCAGGCGATTGAGGAACAGAGGACTCGTGCTCGCAGAACCGGCGGGTTTGAACAGGAAACGGCTCGACCGGCAGTGGCGGAACTGGCCCGTCGTTTTGGGACGACAAAGTTTGTCGGCTACGAACGTCTGGAAAACGAGAGTCTCGTGCAGGCGATTTTGATCGGTGACCGGCTGGTCAAAGAAGCGGCCGAAGGCGATGAGGTTGAAATAGTCCTGGATGTGACGCCGTTCTATGCGGAAGGTGGTGGGCAGGTTGGTGACCAGGGCGTTCTGACGGGCTCTGATGGGCAGATGGAGATCACGGAAACTACAAGGCCGGTGCCGACTGTGATTCTGCACAAGGGGACCGTCACAAAAGGGCGGATTCGCGAGGGCGAGCAGCTGCGCATGATCGTCAATACGACGACGCGGCAGGACGCTCAGCGAAACCATACCGCCACCCACTTGCTCCATGCCGCGTTGCGCGACATGCTAGGTCCACACGTCAAACAGTACGGGTCGCTCGTCGGGCCGAATCGTTTACGATTCGACTTTGCCCATTTCAGGCCGCTGACCTCCCGCGATGTCGATGAGATTGAAATGGTCGTGAACAACGAGGTGCGGAGGAACGAGCGGGTTGCGACCGAGGTGATGAGCATTCAAGATGCAGTCGCCAAGGGGGCGTTGGCCTTCTTCGGCGATAAATATGGCGAGCAGGTGCGGGTGGTGACCGTCGAGTCCTTCAGCAAAGAACTCTGCGGCGGTACGCATTGTCGGCACACGGGTGACATCGGCCTGTTCAGAATTGTGTCGGAGACCGGTGTTGCGGCTGGTGTGCGCCGTATCGAGGCCCAGACCGGTAGCGGGGCGCTCGTCTACATGAAGAAATTAGAAACGGACATTCGCGAACTCTCGGACTTGCTCAAGGTCGGCCAGTCTGAGTTGGTCGCCAAAACACGCAAGGTCATGACCCAGTTGAAAGAC
Source organism: Nitrospiraceae bacterium (assembly GCA_014379455.1). Classification (GTDB taxonomy): domain Bacteria; phylum Nitrospirota; class Nitrospiria; order Nitrospirales; family Nitrospiraceae; genus Palsa-1315. Next base: position 6,623 of record JACMLT010000252.1, on the reverse strand, counting down.
AAAGAACGCGAGCTGGAAGAGCTGAAATTGAAAATGGCCAGCGGCTCAGCGGTCGAGACCACGGCGAAAACAATCGCCGGCATTCAGGTGCATGTGCAGCGGACCGATGGCCTGGATGTGAACGGCATGCGGGCGCTGGCCGATCAGTTGCGGGATAAGTTGAAGAGCGGTGTTGTAGCTCTCGGCGCGGCGAACGATGGCAAGGTCTCGTTACTGGTCGTCGTCACGAAGGATCTGATTGCTCGACTGAAAGCGGGTGATCTTATCAAGGAGATGGCTGCGGAAGTCGGTGGTACCGGCGGTGGTAGACCCGAGATGGCGCAGGCCGGCGGGAAGGACCCGGCCAGGCTGGATATGGCGTTGGAGAAAGTCTTTGGGCTGGTCGAACGCCTGTTGGAGCGGTAGACTATGGAGGATGGTAAGCGAGTTCTCGCGATCGATTATGGAACCAAGCGGATCGGGGTAGCCTTGAGCGATGAGCTGGGGTGGACCGCCCAGCCGCTTGAGACGCTCAATCGCCGCACGTTGGACTGGGACATCGCCTATATTGCGTCCCTTGTCGGGACGTATGAAGTTAGGCAAGTGCTGTTGGGCTTTCCCCTTCAGTTGGATGGCCGCGAGGGTCCGGCGATTCAGGCGATGCGCGAGTTCCAGGCTCGCTTGGAACAGGGAGTGCCGGTTCCCGTTATTCTGTGGGACGAACGGTTGACGACGAAGGCGGCGGAAGACCTTTTGATCGCGGCCGATGTCAGCCGGAAAAAACGAAAAGGTATAGTTGATCGCATCGCCGCCTCAATTCTGCTCCAGAGTTACCTGGCGAGCCTTGAACCTGCACCGAAGAGGGAGCCGGAAGCATGGGCGGATGAGTATGTGGAGCAAGAAACGGTAGAATCACCTCATGAAACTGCGGGTCGCTCTCGGATGTCTGCTGGTCGCAATGGTCGCACTTGGCGTCGTGGCGTATCAGGCGATTCGTTGGGCTGAAGGCCCGGCTATCCCTCCAGAAGCGCACCCTCCCGCGAAAGTCGTCGTGATTCCTGATGGCTCGACGTTTCAACATGTCGCGACGTCGCTTGAGCGAGCAGGATTGATCAAGAGCAGTTTCTCGTTTGTTCTTTTTGGAAAATTGAGATCAGCCGACCGGAAGGTGCATGCTGGCGAATATGAGCTGAACGCCGGCATGACTCCAGGGGAGATTCTCGCCCTATTGCTCAATGGTCAGGTTGTGCTCCATCCGTTGACGATTCCCGAAGGGCTGACCCTCGTCCAAATCGCCGACTTAGCCGCTCAAGATGGCCTGACGGATCGCGTGGAGTTTCTTCGGCTTGTGAAAGATCAGGCGTTCATTGCGTCGCTCGGGATCAAGGCGGAGACATTGGAAGGGTATCTCTATCCCGACACGTATAAGTTTCCTCGTCCTATCAAGGCGCGAGAGGTGTTGGTGGCCATGGTCGAGCAACTCAAGCAGGTGGTTGGGCCGGATCTTCTCGCCCGGATGCAGGAACTCAAGATGACGATGCACGAGGTGCTGACTCTCGCCTCCGTGATTGAAAAGGAAACCGCATCGGGTGACGAGCGGCCTGAGATTTCCGCGGTGTTTCACAACCGGCTCAAGAAACACATTCCGTTGCAGAGCGACCCGACGGTCATTTACGGCTTACCGGCCTTCGATGGAAACCTGCACAAGAAAGACCTGTCGAGTCCCAGTCCCTACAATACCTACCGGGTGCAGGGGTTACCGCCTGGACCGATCGCCAGCCCGGGCATTCAGGCGATTCGCGCGACACTCTACCCTGCTAACTCGAGTTTCTTGTATTTTGTCTCGCGGAACGACGGCACGCACCAGTTCTCTGCGACGCTGATCGAACACAACAAGGCGGTGGAGAAATATCAGAAGCGCCCCGTTCGTCGCGGATCCCACTCCCAGACGTCAGTCGTTCCTCGGGAGGGGATTGTCGCCCACAAGGAAGGAATATCGTGAGTGATGTCTGAATGGAATGTGCCGGAACGTATAGACCACACGGTGCTCCGACCGGACGCAACAAAAGCGGATGTGCTGCGACTGTGCCACGAAGCGATGGAGTACCGATTCACCGTCATTTTTGTTCCACCGTGCTATGTGGATGAAGCGGTGGACGCGGTGGCAGGCTCGGCGATTCGGGTCGGCATCCCTATCGGGTTTCCCTTGGGAGGTCACACGACGAAGACGAAAGTCGCCGAAGCCATTGAAGCGGTGGCGCGCGGCGCAAGCGTGCTGGACATGGTGATCAATGTGAGCCGGCTGAAGTCGGGAGATCATGAGTATGTGCGACAGGACATCGCTGAAGTGGTGAAGGCGACCGCAGGCGTGGAGCACAAAGTCATACTTGAAACGTGTTATCTGACTCAGCACGAGAAGCGTACGGCCTGCCAGTTGGTTGTGGAGGCAGGGGCCGACTATGTGAAGACGTCGACGGGTTTCGGTGCTGCCGGTGCGACGGTGGAAGATGTGAGGCTGATGAAAGAGACTGTAGCCGGCCGCGTGAAGGTGAAGGCGTCCGGAGGAATTCGAGATTGGAAGACGACGCTGGCTATGCTGGAGGCCGGCGCGGATCGGATCGGCACCAGCGCCAGTCTCGTGATCGTGGCCGGGTGGCAACGGCAACAATCGGGTACCTTATAACCAAGACAACTCCATATCTGATGCGTCCCACTTCTGCTATAGTGCGCCCATGATTACGCGTGTGATTGTATTGGTGATCGATGGCCTCGGCGTCGGGGCTATGCCCGATGCGGCGGAATACGGGGATGTCGGCTCCAATACGTTGTCCCATCTGGCTGAGGCCGTTGGAGGGCTCAGCCTCCCCACGCTGGAAGGGCTCGGGCTTGGCCACATCACGGAGATCAAAGGTGTGCGGACGATGGGGCAGCCGGAAGGCTGTTTCGGTCGTTTCGGGTTTCTCTCGAAAGAAGTGGATTCCGTAGCCGGCTACTGGGAAATGGCCGGTCATCTGACAGAGGTTGCCGGGCCGCTCTATCCCAACGGATTTCCCCCTGACATGGTTGCGATCCTCGAACAGGCATTTGGGCGTAAGCTCGTCGGCAATCGCCGAGCCTCCGGAACGGCTATGTTGCGCGAGTACGAGGAGGAGCATCTGTCCTCCGGTGCGCTGATCGTGTGGACCGACGGACGACGAACCTGCCATGTTGCGACGCACGAGGGCGCGATGCGTCGGGACGAGTTTTTTCAGCGCTGCCGGGATGCAAGAAAACTCCTCAAAGACCATTGGAGGATTGTGCGTGTGTCAGCCCACCCGCTCGTGGGTGACGCCGGTGCGGTACAGTTCAGTCCACAACGCCGTGAGTTCGTGCTTGAACCTTCCGGATCGACCATGTTCGATGTGCTCAATCGTGAGAGTCAGATCATAACCGGGGTCGGGAAAGTCGGCGATTTGTTCAGTGGCCGAGGGCTCACTCGCTCCGTTCCCGTTGCACACTGGACCTCATTACTCGCTGAGGTGATAGGGATGTTTAGAAAAGTTCCGCGAGGATTGATTGTTGCCGGGCTCGAAGTTCTGGAGTCGGATGCGGGACAGTCAGCGGCGGCCCTCCATGAATTCGATCAACGACTTCCCGGTTTGTTGGAGCAGCTTCGTCCAGGCGACCTGCTCATTCTGACGGGCGATCATGGGCGGGATATCACGATGGCGGATCAGATGGCCACGCGGGAGTATGTTCCCCTCTTGGCCACGGGGCCCAAGTTGGCACATGGTGTTCATCTCGGCATCAGGACATCCGCCGCTGATCTCGCTCATACCATTGTAGAAGCGCTGCAAGGGGGGCAACTGCCGGCGGGTGAAAGTTTCCTCGATGCGCTCCGCGCAGGGTGATGTGTGGGATGTAAGGGGTAACGGGCGCATAGGGTTTGTGGAATGTCTTACGAACGCACACTGACGGAACTGCATCTAGAGTTGCCTGCCCCGCCACAACCGTTGGCGACCTATGTTCCGGCGGTCCGGGCTGGAGATCTCCTGTTTCTATCCGGCGTCCTTCCCATGCGAGATGGGCAGTTGGCCTTCTCCGGTAAGCTCGGACGCGATCTGACGATTGAACAAGGAATGGAGGCGGCCAAGCTCGCCATCCTCAATGCCTTGGCGATTGCTAAGCAGGAGCTCGGGACGTTAGACCGAATTACGCGTGTCGTGAAGGTCGTCGGGCATGTGGCCTCAGCGGAGGGTTTTGTGCAGCAGCCCCAAGTACTCAATGGAGCCTCGGACCTCCTCGTTGCAATCTTTGGAGCCGCTGGGCGTCATGCCCGCGCGGCTGTGGGGGCTGCTGAATTGCCTCGCGGGGCTCCTGTCGAAATCGAAGTGATCTTTTCTGTCTCCTGACTGATCTCTCACACCGGCTCTGAACGCTGATCGGGCTGGACACGCCGGATTGACTCTCTAAAAACCCACTTGCTATAGTTCAATCGGTCTTCCGTTTTTCATAGGATCCACGTTTATCTACCTCCAGCGTGTGAAATCTTCATGCCACGCGTAGGGAATCCGTACCGTATTCTTGCCTGACAGGGATCAATTCATGAATATGTTCGTCACCGGGTTGAGTACGATAGTGTTGTGGGCAAGCCTGACCGTTGCCGTGGGTGCGGCGACCCCTTCCGCGATTGAGCTCCACCCATCAACGGCGGTCCCAGGCGCTACGGTCTCGATCGGTGGGAAGGGGTTCGGTACATTTCGATCCGTGCAGGTCAATCGCGTGACTGTCCGTGGGGTCCCTGCATTGATTCAACGATGGGAGCCCGACCTGATCGAGGTGAAGATTCCCTTCCAGGCTCAATCCGGCCCCGTTGAAGTCATGGCCGGAAAAAAGAAGATGGCTGCCGGAACGTTGACAGTGGTGCAGCCGACAATTACGGCTGTCACGCCGGCAGAAATCGAGCCAGGGCATACCCTGCAGATTACCGGGGCCAACTTCGGTGTCACGGCCGGACCGCGCGATCCCAATACGATGTTCGGAGTCAACGATGTGATGATCGGAAGCGTGGTCATGAGACCACGTCGTTGGAAAGACAATGTCATCGAAGTCGAAGTTCCCACCAACGCGACGTCGGGCGAGGTGGTGGTTCGATTGGCTTCGTCGGATCCCCTGCCGGATGGTTCCTGTTGTGCTCCGGTCCAGTACAAGGTGAGCAATGCCGTTCCGCTGAAGTTGATTCCGAGCATTCGCGTCGATCCGGTGAGCGGGCCGGTCGGCACGAAGGTCGTCTTTTTCGGCCAAGGCTTCGGCGCCGAGAAGGGAGTCGGTGACAAGGTGACGTTCGGGGGGCACCTCGCCACTATTGCTCAGTGGTCCGACACTGCGATTGTCGTACATCTTCCGATGGATGCGGACACTGGACCTATCGTACTGACCATGCAGGGACGTGAGCGTACGGTCGGAGTCTTTACGGTTCACGTGCCAGCAGTAACGACCTTGACGCCTCCGGCCGCCCCGATCGGTACATTGCTCAGAATCAGTGGGGAACATTTCGGATTCTACTCTGAAAGTGGATCGACACCCTATGCCTTTACGGACTTCAACATAGGAGAGAATCGAGTCGATATCGGCGGGGTTCGCGCCATTATCTATCGTTGGCAAGACGATCGGATCGATGTGTGGGTGCCGTTTAGCGCGAAAAGTGGGCCAGTTGTGATTTATCGAGGTGCAACAAAGCCCAATCCTGACGGGACATGTTGCGCGGTGAAGGATACGCTCAAGACAGAGGCGGGGGCTTTTACGTTGGTGACGCCGAAAATCGACTCGTACAACCCGCAATCGGGCGGACTCGATGAACTAATCACCATCAAAGGGTCGGGGTTCGGCTCGTTCTTGAAGACCGCTGAGCATGCGTACCTCGGTCTCAATCAGGGAGCCTACAAGCGACGGGAGGATATCGAATTGGGCGAAAACGTCTCCCGCACAGAAGTGCTGTTCAGCAACATCGCGGCGCAAGTCATGTCTTGGACGGATGCGGAGATTGTGGTGCGCGTACCTCATCGCCACTTGTATGGATTGGGGAAGCGCAATGAATTCTTCAATGAGCTGGCGACTGGTCCTCTGGTTGTGCGGCGCGGCTCCTGGGATGTGCAACCGGATGGAACCTGTTGTACTCCGAAAAAATGGCTGTCAATGGAAGCAGGCAGCTTCACCATTGAAGCGAAGGGCATGCCGGATCCTGGCTACTTCAATAAAAACCGCCCGGATGCCGACACCAACCAGTGAGAGACGGAATGCACGGACCACGACGGGGGCTCTCGCTGTTCCGCGCAGGATGTCTTGCGCTCGTAACGCTGATGCCGCTGTTGTGTGCGTCTCCCTCGTGGACTGCCGACTCTTCTCTCACGATCACTCCTCAAACAAGCCATACGGAAGCCCTTCTGATGGGGCTCTATTTTCGTAGGGCTGAGCAGGGTTGGGCGGTCGGGTCAAGCGGCACCATTCTGAAGACGGTCGATGGCGGGAAAAAGTGGAAGAAGATCGCCAGCGGCACCACGGCCAGCCTGTCAGCCGTCTTCTTTTTCGACGAGAAGCAGGGCTGGGCTGTCGGAGCCAATGGGACGATTCTCCGGAGCCAGGATGGAGGGAATACCTGGCATCAG
>JACMLT010000251.1 GCA_014379455.1 Nitrospiraceae bacterium | reverse complement strand
CGCATGGCTAATGCGAACCAATTCCTGCAGCCCATTGGGCAATGGAATCAACTTCCACTGCAAGTTGGTCGAAGCTCGCGCTGTATGCTTCAGGTTTTGCGCGAAGCAGTACGTCGATGCTTCCAGCAATTGGTAGTATTCGCGTCCTCGCCAATTCACGTAGCCGTCGTTTAGTGCGGTTCCGGTCCACGATGTTGCGTCGGTATTTCGGAACAACCACGCCAACCCGTGGATGAAGCAACAGGGAAGCAGATGCGCGAGCTTCTAGACGCTCGGTTTGCATCCGCTTCCCTGTACGCCTTACCGACTCCAGATCGGCTTCTCTCGTCAGCCGGGAGCTGCGAGGAAAGCCGAAGGGCTTACGCGCCAGCGTATTTAGTCGGCAACTGAACGGTGAGCCGTTTGCGGCCTTTTTTGCGGCGGCGGCTAAGAACTTCACGTCCCCATTTAGTAGCCATACGCAACCTAAAGCCGTGCGTACGAATACGGCGTTTGTTGCGGGGACGGTAGGTGGGCTTACCCATTACGATACTCCAGAAACCAGGAAGAGCAGATGCTGTGCAGAGCCGGTAAAACTATCCCAGCATTGAAGATAGGTCAAGTCAGCCGAGGGGGTTCGCATGAAGCTCGTTTGACTTTTCCACATAAATCGGCTACGGTAGCCCGTCATGTCGCTTAGCCCCGCCGAAGTATGGAAACGCCTCCTGGATCGTGCCCGCCAAGAGCTCCCTGATCAAACCTTCCAAGCATGGCTCGAGCCGACCGAGGCTCTTTCGATCGAAGGCAGTACGATCTTTGTGGGAGCACCGGATCAGTTCACGGCAGACTGGAATGATTCAAAGCACGCTGAACTGTTGTCCAGCTACGCTCCAATAGTCCTCGGCCATCCCCTCAGTGTAGCCTTCCGCGTCCATGAAGAGCGAAAGAAGCGGTCGCAGATGGATTTTTTCGTGGCTCCGCCCCCAACATCAGCAAAGCCACTACAGCCCCAGAACGGCATCAGTTCCCCGCCACTGAGTGTACGCTACACGTTTGATCTTTTTGTCATCGGTAAGTCCAACGAGCTGGCTGCTGCTGCTGCCCACGCTGTAAGTCAGGCCCCGGGAAAGGTTTACAACCCTCTCTTCATCTATGGAGATACTGGTATCGGCAAAACCCACCTCATGCAGGCCGTTGCGCACGAGACGCTACTGCGCAGTCCGAGCACTCGTATCATGTATGTCGGGACCGAGCAGTTCATGAATGAGCTCATCAGTTCCATGCTTGACCGTACTGGCCCTGAGTTCCGGCGTCGTTACCGCGAGACGGATCTACTACTGATTGACGACGTGCAATTCCTCAAGGGGCGAAAAGAGGCTACGCAGGAAGAGTTCTTCCACACTTTCAATGCACTGTATGAAGCTGGACGTCAGATCGTTCTCACCAGTGATCGTCCACCTTCAGAAATTGCCGGCCTGGAAGCCAGACTCGTCAGCCGATTCCAGTGGGGAATGGTAGCCGACATCGGACTCCCTGACTTCGAGCACCGGGTCGCAATCCTCAAGCAAAAAGCTCAGGTCGATCGACTCGAGTTAACCATCCCCGATGATGTCATCCACTTCATCGCTGAGCATGTTCGCTCAAATGTTCGTGAGCTCGAGGGGTCCATCATAAAGCTCCTTGCCTATGCATCCCTCAAGCACAAAGACATCACTGTTGATGTTGCCCGCGAAGCACTACGCGACAAGTTGCGCGCAATTGAAGGACTCGAACCCGACAGCAGTGCTACTTTGACGATCCTCACGATCCAGCAAGCGGTAGCAAAGGAATGGGGAGTAACCGTTGATGGCCTTCGCTCAAAAACGAGAACAAAGAATCTCACAACCCCGCGGCAGATTGCCATGTATCTCGCCCGTGAGCTGTTGGCTACTCAACTCGTAGAGATCGGGAATGCTTTCGGAGGACGAGACCACTCCACTGTCATTCACAGCCTTGAAAAGGTCCAGGACGGAATTAGCGCGGACCCTCAACTCAAAGCGCGTATCAATCGAATCCGCGGAATGTTGGAAACATTCAACTTTCGACCACTGCCTACTGTGGAAAGGATTTCAGTTTCATGAAACAATGTCGACAATGCCTTCCTCGCCGGTTTACCAACATCCTGCCACACATCATCCAGCGTAGCGGAAATCCCACTGCTATCATAAGTTAGACCCACTCAACAGATCTCCACAGCACCTACTACAGCTACTAGTTTCAATCTCTTTAAAAAGAACTCTTTAGAACGTCACCTGAACTCCCAACAGGCAAGGGGAATGCGCTTTACGATCTCTCGTGAAAAACTCCAGGAAGGATTGGCGGCTGTAGCTGCAAGTATTCCGGCTAAGACGACACTCCCTGTCCTGGCAAATATTCTTCTCGAGACGACAGATAAGGGAATTAAGCTGTCCGGTACGGATCTGGATATTGCTGTCAGTACGGAAGTGATGGCTGATGTAGATGTGGCTGGAGCTGTGACGATACCCGCGAAGAAGCTGACTGAAATTGCTCGTGAATTACCACCGGCGCCTGTGAAAATTGGTGCTGTTGGAGAGCAACGTGTCACCCTCGAGTGTGGACGCTCTCGGTTTAAGCTCCTGGGACTTCCGCGGGATGAATTCCCTACTTTTCCATCTGTAAGGTTCAACGAAAGCTGGCGCATTCGATCGGGTGATTTGCAGCAGCTGATCTCGCATACTTCTTTTGCCGTATCCGCAGAGGAAAGTAGACCCATTCTGAATGGTGTTCTCTGGGAGCTGCGACCGGACAGAATGCGAATGGTTGCTACGAATGGTCACCGTCTGGCGAAGATGGAAACGCCTATCAATGCAGCCAACGCGCCGGCAAGTGATCTGATCGTTCCACCTAAAGCACTCGAACAAGTACGCCGTCTCTTTCCTGCCGAGGAGGAGCTCGAGATCGCACGGGGGGATAACCATATCGGGTTCAGATCGCCCTTCACCGCGGTCTTTACTCGGCTCATCGAAGGCCCCTACCCGAACTATGAGCAGGTAATCCCGAAGGATAATGATCGGGTTGCTGTTGCAGACAAGGTTGCATTAGCAAGCGCACTGAAGCGAATGTCAGTCATTGCTTCGGACCAGACGCATCGAATCCGGCTATCGTTCAACAGCGGACTCTTGAAGTTCAGCGTGCAGACGCCAGATCTTGGTGAAGCTCAGGACGAACTGCCGATTCGCTATACTGGGGATCAGCTCGATATCGGGTTCAACGCGAGTTACCTTCTCGAGATTCTGCGCTACATCCCAACTGATGAAGTTCGGATGACATTCAAGGCGCCTGAAAGAGCAGCGACCATAGAACCGGAAGGCTGGAAGGATCCGGCGTCGTACATGTGCCTGGTCATGCCACTACGCCTTGTCGACTAGGGCGAGAGCCTGAAGTCCTGCCTCGAGCTCTGCTTGAACTGATGCACCTTGTTTGACGCCGTAATCATCAGCGTCAATTCCTGTCCAGTGGTGAGGCGGACCACGCGGCCATCTTTCGTGTCGAGATAGTAAATCGCGTTTCCGATGCCACTGGCATCGAGTTTCAGCGCGTGTTGTTGTTGGGCTCCCTCTCCATGGGCCTGAACAGTATCGGTTCGCTGAACTACAAGGATAGGTCGGCCCTCATAAGTAGACTCGCCTGAAACGATATACGATCTGATCGTACGCGAAGTTGTAGGAATGGCAGCTTGGCAGCCGGTCGTGCTCACCGAATCCTGCCAGACAAGTCCTTGAGAAAGTTGAGCCGGAAACTGTGTCAGCAGGTTGTGGAGATCTGAGACGATAGCCGAGCTGACCGGATTGCACTTGTTACTGCTTCCATTGCTTCTAATCGTGAGATTGTTGTCGGCAAATATTCCCGAAACCTCCGTAGGAAGTTGGATTGGCTGAACAGATCCGATGAGTCCCTGAGTTGTAGATGAGAACGTGTCGACGACCGCTGTAAAGCTGATTCCACTGTCTCCAGCTGGCGTCAACGTGATGAGCTCGTGAGTAACGTTCGTCGTAATTTCGCGATTGCTGCTGGAATCCGATTGACTCTCGACAGCAGCGCTCCGTGAAACCCGATACTGCATGGCGCCAGGCGCGTAGCTGAACGACCAGGAGCTGGCATTTGATGGGTTGATCACCGGAGCCTGGGGCGTCGGCATAGGTAAACCCGGCGGTGAGGTCCGCGTGCTGCCGCACCCGATCACGAAGTAAACCAGCAAAATCCAACCTGTTCTTCCGTGCGGAATATCCACGTGTATTCCCGATAGCTGATTATTGGTGAAAACAAACAACCTCCGAGAGGATCTCTTCTCGGAGGTTGTTGCGTTGTTGGCAATCGGTCTATAAGCCGGGTTCTGTCGGGCCACTTTCGTGGTCCGGACGATCATTTCTCTACGAGCATGGTCACCCATGCTCTCTAGCAGCCTACCCGCGGCGTCTTAATCGAGGTGGAAGTCTCTCGCCGCATATTTGGCCTTGCTCTAGCCGGGGTTTGCCCTGCCGCTCATGTTGCCACGAGCGCGGTGGGCTCTTACCCCACCGTTTCACCCTTGCCACCCGAAGATGGCGGTCTTTTTTCTGTGGCACTTTCCGTCACGGGCGGCTCGCGCTGTCCGTGCCCAGGTGTTACCTGGCGGCCTGTCCACTGGAGCCCGGACTTTCCTCGGATAGGTATCATATAGATACCAATGCGCGATCGTCCGACCGATTGCTCTCCTGAAATATAACGATATGACGAATCAGAGGTGTTCTTGTCTTACGGT
>JACMLT010000250.1 GCA_014379455.1 Nitrospiraceae bacterium | reverse complement strand
GTGCGGTACTGGCTATGGATAGACGAGTTCACACTTGAGTGTGACGAAGAAGCTCTCCACGCAGGCATCGCCCCAGCAGTTGCCGGTGCGGCTCATGCTCGCGGTGATGCCGTGCGCGTTGAGCAGACACTGGTAGCTCGTGGCGGCATACTGACTGCCGCGATCCGAGTGGTGCAGGAGCCCGTCCGTGGGGGGCCGGTGCGACAGCGCCATGGTGAGGGCACGCTCGGCCAGAGCCACGGTCAGATGGTGGCCCATCGCCCAGCCGATCACGCGGCGCGAGTACAGATCGAGCACGACGGCGAGGTCTCCTGCCCACACCCGATTTGGGACTCGATCCTGACCGGGCGATCGAGAGTATTCTCGGCCACGAGGAACCGATACTGGGATTGGTTGGGAGCACGCCACATCTTCACGGTCTTAGCCCGGATGCCGTCCTGGCACATCAGCCGGGCCAGTCGATGCTTGCCAATGCGGTGTCCCTGCTTGACCAGGGCATTCCAGAGGCTGGGACTGCCAAAGGTCTCGCGGGACTCTCGATAGATCACCCGGATGCCTGAGCGCGCGGCACATTAGCCGGATCGGGTCGCGACGACCATGCTCCTGGATCGCGTGGCACCTCATGGGGATTCTCTTGCGAAGCACGCCGCCGCATGTTGTGGAAAATCTCGTTCCTTCCGGAGCGTCTCATTTCCTCGGGTGAGCCGTGTCAGCTCGTCCTGTTCGGCCCACATCGCCTGGCGCGTGCGGCCCTGGGATTCAACCTGTCGCGGCTCGCTCCTCCAGCGATACAGCGCCTTGTCAGAAATTCCGAGCTCCTGGGCCACCGGCCGACCCGATTCCCGTGTGAACCTGACGGTTTCGGATCAGTAGGCCATCGGTATATTCCCGTTCCACAGTTTCTGACGATAACTCAATTCTATAGAGGAAATAGGAGCTAACCTAGGGGTCCACCTGAGCTTCCCCCGGAATTTCGTCTTCCACAGGTGACGTATAATCGCCGTCACCATGAGAGGGGAGATGATGAAGATACCGAAGCAGGCCTACACCACCGAGTTCAAGGAACTCGCGGTCATGCGAGTGAACGATGGGCTGACCGCTGGCGCGGCGGCCAAAGAGTTGGGGCGGGGTGAGCCAACGTGACGGAACTGGGTCAAGGTCGGCAGGCTCACGGGTGCTGGAGCGCAGGGGGTCACACCGGCGCAGATGGAACGGTCACGACTGCGCGCCGAGAACGTGCGACTGAAGCGAGCGAACGACATCCTAAAAAACGCGACGGCGTACTTCGCAAGGGACCCGCGGTGAAGTACGCCGGGATGGAGGGGCAGCGCACGGACTACACCGTGGACGCGATGTGTATGGTCCTTGCGGTGAGCGAACGTGGCTATCGCGCATGGAGGCAAGGCGGCACGCCCAATCGCACGCGGCTGACAGACGCACAGATGCTGACGTGGATCCGTGCCATTCATGAAGAACTCAAGGGGGCATACGGCAGCCCGAGAATGGTCAGGGAGTTGCGGAGGCGCGGGATCCCGGCCAGCAAGGAACGGGTTGAGCGGCTGATGCGGGAGCACGGCCTCCGTGCGCGGCACAAACGGCGGTACAAGACCACGACGGACTCGAAGCACCACCTGCCGGTGGCGCCGAACTGGGTGGATCGGAACGTTACGCCCTCCGTCCCCAATCAGAGCTGGACATCCGACATCACCTACCTGTGGACCGATGAAGGCTGGCTCTATCTGGCGATCGTGCTCGACCTGTTCAACCGGGAGGTGGGGGGCTGGTCACTGCAACCCCGCAGGACGGCGGACATCGTGACGGACGCGCTGGCGTGCTTCCGCAGGAAACCGGCAGGGGGACGGATACACCACTCGGATCGGGGCAGCCAATACGCCAGCCAACCCTTCCCGCACACACTGAGGGAATACGGCATGATCTGCGCCATGAGTCGCAAGGGGAATTGTTGGAATACCGCACCAACCGAGAGCTGGTGCACCCGTTTCAAAAACGAGCGAGTCCATGGCCTGCGCGATGCCACACGCGCAGCGATGACGGCGGCGAGCTTCGAATACAGTGAAGTGTTCTACAACCGGACGCGACGGCACTCGACGCTGGGCTACCGGTCACCGATGCAGTTTCTGGATGAGTGGCGGCTGGCTCAACATGAGAAAAACCTGGTCGCAGGAAACCCGCCTGATGGAAGACGAAAAACAGAGGGAAGCTCACAACAGCTGAAGAGCTCGCTGTTCAGTGAGTCAACATAACGTGTCCAGTGTACTTACCTCGCTTGGGGCCTGCCTGGTGTCTTGCAAGCTAGCATAAACATTCATGGGCTAGACTGCCAAGATCTCACTAATACCCGAGCGTTCAACACGCCCGATATTACTCCACTGCTCCGTCATCGGAATCAATGCATGAATCCTCGCCTCAACGCTTTCCAATCGTTGCGCGATGGTCGAATTATTTCGGTAGGCCGCAACCACAAGAAAGGATCGAAGCCCATGTAAAAACATCATAATCATCGTCGCCTGCACTTGGCTGGCCAAATCGTAGATGGCCTCAATCTGTTTGAGAATAGGATCAAGCTGAGACGCCAATACAGCATGAGTCGGCTCGCTTGCTCGTACCTGTATGAGCGTGAAACTGATGATTGGAACTCGTCGACGGATTTCCTCAAGAAACGCGTCGTCGAGCCGGTCAAGCTCTACTAAAATGCGCCCGACACCGGCGACATCAAGAAGATCTGCTTCCCGCTCGGCTCGCTGAATCACAGCTTCCAACACATCTCGGACCGGCTGCGTCGAGCGCGCACGAGCCTGTTGCAGGTCTCGAAGAGCTTGAATGAGCGTGGCACTGGAACTCGCGATCGGCTGCCCCTGCAACTGGGAGGCCACAGGATGCTCCGTCGCAGTGGCAGGAAGAGCCGCCAACGAATCACTTACCGTTGCTACAGGAACATCGTTATGTCCAGCAGGTTCGCCCACGCGCCCGCCTGCTAGGGCACGCACGGCCACACTGATCCGATTCAACCCGTCCTGAAGCGACTGGAGTGCTGCCGCTATCGCACCTGGCTCTGGTCGCCGAACATCTTGGAGAATCGGAAGCAGACTCGAAGCCATCTGCGCAATAGTCTGAAGCTGCACTGTCGAAGCAGATTTGGCAAGATTGGTAATCCCCTGCAAGAGAATCCCGTAGAGCTTCGGGCGCACTGTCCCATTGGTCCCTTCAGCGAGCTGTCTCACTGCCGTCTGAATTTGCGCCAGCCATTCGTACGCTTCAAGGGCAAATAACCCAATCACTTCCTTCTCAAAACTGATACCCGCAACCCCCTGAGCAGAAGGCTGGTCTATGCATCGATGCTCATCGGAACACGATACAGCCTCATCTTCCTGGATAGAAGCGCTGGACTCGACGGCACCTTGAATCGCACTCGCAAGCGCGTCTAAGCCTTCCAAGAGCGACGTAAACTGATCGGATGCCGAGGGAACGACATCAGGGGTCTTGGCCTGCGTCCCATTTGCCTGAACCGATATACGCGCGAAGTCAGGAGGCTCCAATGTTTCGATGATCGACACGAGAGGGGTCAGGCTCAAATCGAGCTGCCGCCTCTCCTGACCATAGGCTGCATCGCCCTCAATCCATACAACTGGACGGAGCGGGTAGCGCGCATTGACTCGCATGACCGAGCCAACCTCTCCGGTGGTTAATCGTACAGACGTACCCAATGGATAGGCTGACAGCTGTTCAACCAAGGCTTTCACGACTTCGCGAGGAAACGCCGTCCGTTCCGCTACAATCAATTCTCGCACCGCCTCGTGCGGAAAGAATCGGCGTCGATACTCGCGAGGGCTCACGAGGGCGTCGAAGATGTCGACGACGCCGATGATTTGGGCGAACTCACAGATTTGGCGCCCATTCAACTTGTTCGGATACCCTTGTCCGTTCCATCGCTCATGCGCCTGGCGCACCACTTGTGCCAACCAGTCGTATTTTTGGCCAGCCTTTCGAATCGTTTGATAGCCGAGTTCAGGATGTTGTTCAATGAGCGTACGTTCATCATGAGTCAACCGGCCCGACTTCGTAATTAATGACTGCGGCACGGCAAAGAGGCCAATATCGTGCAGAAGCCCTGCAAATGTCAGCCGATCCAGCTCCTTCCCGTGATACCCCAGCCTCGCACCGACCGTCGTTGCCAATATCCCAACATTCACGAGATTCGTGATTAACGGAGGGCCTGCAGGGCCGCTCATAGCCTGAATAAGCAATTGATCGCTTCGCTTAAGCTCCCCCGTAATCTCCGACGCTAGGGAAGCCAAGGCTTCCAGGTCAAGTTCGTCTTCCTGCTGCACAGCGAGAGCCACGCCCGTGAGTTGCTCCTGCGCAATGCGATACCAATCTATCGTGCTGAACTCGTTCATGCCCAGAGAACATCCTTGTGGAATATTCGAGCATCCATCATTTGACTTGCCCGACCTGCCGAACAAGCCGATCATCAACCTGTACAGCGTGCTCGATCGCTCCGGCAAAGAGACATTGATCACAAAGGGCGTTGATCAGCCGCCCGATCCCTTTGCTCTGTTCGTATATGGCTACAACCGCTTCTTTCGAAAACACGTCTGTCCGATCTGTCGCAGCCCCCATGCGAGATGCGATATACAACGTCGTCTCCTCTGCCGTGAAGGGACCCAGATGCGCACGAACCGCGATTCGCTGGTTCAACTGCGGAATTCCCGCAACGCGGTGACGCAATTCCGGCTGGCCGATCAGAACAATCGTCATCAGAAACCGATCGTTGAGCTGAAAGTTTGTCAGCAAGCGGAGATCTTCAAATCCTTTGTTTTTTTCAATCGATTGCGCTTCATCCACGATCAACACCGAGTGGATCCCACGTTGCGCATTTAATTCCAGACGCTCATTCAGTATCTGCAATCGCCCTGCTTTCGATCGCACAGGCTCAAGCCCGAACTGAGACAACACCTCATCCAGCAATTCAGACGGAGATAAGGCAGGATTGGCGACGAGCGCAACATCATATCGAGTCGGCGCCATCCCGACGATCAGGCGACGACTCAGCAGTGTTTTCCCGCACCCGATGTCACCGGTAAGCAGGAGCATGCCTTTACCTGTCTGAACCCCATAACTCAACCACCGGTGTGCCGCCTCATGCTGTGAACAGCAGACGTAGAATCGCGGATCCGGCACGTTGTCGAACGGTAGAGCCCGAAGTCCCCAATATCTCGTATAGTTGACCTCTACGCTCATCATGCCATCATTATCGGGCGAAAGGTTTAACTGCATCATGGATCTCGACTAATTTCTGCAGGAGAATCCGGCACAGAAATCACGAACGGCCGGCAGGAAGCAACTGATCGATCGCGGCACGCTGGGCTCGGCCATGCTCCACCCACTGATGAATGGCGACTCCCCTTGCATGCAGACGAGCCTTCACCGATTCCACCCGGGTGGCAGCGAGAATCACCCGGCGCTGCGCCACCACGGTCAACAGACTGTGCAGGCCGGTGAAAAACATCGTGGCTGAACTCGCATTGACCTGCTGCGCTGCGACGCGCAGTTGCGCAACGGCTTGCAGCGCGTCGTCGAGTACCACTTTGCATGATGATGCCTCATCTCTGGTCATTGTGAGGTCACACAGCGTTCGTAAAATTTCAGGCACTCGCTGGTCGATCGCCTGCAAGAATGACTCTTCTGCGTCGGACACCCGAACAAGATATCCTTGAACGGCTGTGGTATCGAGACGTTCCACACCGGCTTGAACCTGTCCCTCTATTTGCTCGATCAGGCTGCCGATAAGGTTGTGCCCGGACGTAATATTCGTAGGCTGTTTTTTTTGCAGTTCTTGAAGCGTGTGTAGAAACTCCCCAGGAGTAAGACTCTCACCCACTACCTCGCCCACCGCACTGGGTCCATCCTCTTCAAAGGAGAAGCCTGTTGCACGAGTCAATGCGGTGTGGATCTGTCCCAGCTGCTTACAGAGGGCAAGAAAATCTTGAGCAGCGAATTGTTTGTGTGGGTCCTCGAGTGCCTCGATAAAAGGGATTGCTTCGAAACTGGCCTTCTCAATGTCTAGGAGATTGATCGTGGCAGCCGATCCTCCGAGATTCGTCACTCCAGCCGAAATCGCCCCAATCAGCTTGGCATGTCGCTCCGGCACTGGATTCTGTTGCAACTCATCGAGCGCGACATGAATATTCTGGAGCCATTCATGTGCCTCCTGGACGAACAGTTTGATCAACTCTTTCTGAAAATCGTCTAGGGTGTCGGCAGCCATGACATCAGTCCTTCACGACAGTGACGATTCGTAAAAAAAGATCGAACAGGATCAAGACCGTCGTTTTCCGTTACCAAGCTGAGCGGCCAACCCCGCGATCTCCCCCAGCTTGATCGCCATCTCTTCAAACCGCTTGGTCGCTTGCTCGGCCGCTTGCTCAGATTCAGATACACGCTTCATCAGCAGGCTATTTCGTTCTCGTTCGGTCTGAAGCAATGCCTCACTCTCGGAAATTGTCTGTGACATACGCTCAGCTTCAGAGAGACGCACGGCAAGCCCATTATTTTTTTCCTGCTCAGCAGCAAGGGCCTGCTCCAACGTGTTGACTCGTGAGACAATTTGCTCACTTTCAGTCAGACGACGAGTCAAGTCGCTCGTGCATGCCTGCTCCTGCGCAAGCTGCTGCGCCAATACCTGAGACCGAGTCACCGTCTTCTCCATCTCGGTTATTTGTTCAACCAGTTGAGTGGCGGCTTGGCGCTCGACATTCAGAGTCGCTTCCAGCTCTTGAACATGACTCACATCCTTCTGCAGCTCAGTGATGCGCGCGGCCTGCTGGGCGCTGTTCTCTCGTTCTATCGTAAGAGCGGCCTCCAGTTCTCTCACTTGCCCGCTTAAACCCTCAGCAAGAGATGCTTGGCCCTTAACCTCAGCCGCCCGTTCTCGTTCGGCCTTGAGTGCGGACTCAAGTTCCTGCACCTGCGCGGTGATACCATCGGTCGCTGCAAGTTCCTTCTTCAGCTGGGCAGTCTGCTCCCGTTCCCTTGCTAACATCAGCTCAATCTCATGAGCACGACCAAGCTGTTGCTCGAGCTCTGCCACTCGCTGCATACTCCGTGTTGCGCGATCTCGTTCAGCTAGAATCTCTTCCTCCAAGGGCTTCAATCGTGCGACTGCCTGACGATAGATTTCTAATTGTTCATCGCTCACATGCGCGCTTAGATTCTGATCGATGGGCACAACTGCCTGGTCGACACTCTTCACAACAGGCGCGGCAGCGCTCTGCCGCTTGGCCAACAAATCGAGCACACGATCCTTCAGCGACGTACCTTGGAACGGTTTCTTCAATACTCCGTCGGCCTGACAAAATTCTGCCTGCTTTGTCACTTCATCGTTTACGATACCTGAGATCAAGAGCACCGGCGTGTTCGCGAGCGTCCGCTGTGCACGCACGAAGGCGCACACCTCATAGCCGCTTTTATCCGGCATGATCACGTCGGATACGACCAGGTCAGGCGTCTCTTTGGCCAAATAGGCCAATGCTTCCTCTCCATTCGCAACAAGAATGACTCCAAGTCCAGCCTCAGTCAGCAACCGTTCGGCAACTTTTCTGACCGCAATACTGTCGTCAGCAATCAACACGTTCGGCATGGCAGATTCCTTCCCTGAATTCCTTTAACTGCTGACCGCATCCTGTCTTAATCGACCGAGTCGCTGCAACGCCACGATAGCCACATCCTGTGCGCCAATCGTGACCAACCCCAGTGATTCAATGTCCCCACTGCTGTTCGGGCGAATCGATGCCGGATTCACTGCCTGGAGAGACGGCATGGCGGCATCGATACAGATGGCCATTGGCCCGTCGAGATGGCGTGCAACCAAGCACAGCAACGGCTCTCCTTGCACGACGCGATTCAGTCTGGCCGCCAAATCGTAGACCGGCATCACATGATTATCCCGCTTCAGCATGGCTTGCACGAAAGGAGTCCGACTCGGTACCGGAATAGTCTCAGCCCAAGACGACACCCCCTCCACATCTTCAGTCCGTGCGGCCAGCTTCACTCCACCGACGGAAAACACCACGACATTCCACAGCCGTTTTGCACTCAGAGCGTGTTGTTGTCCACGCGCGGCCCTCAGCACGCCCCACCAACCGATGCAGGAGTTGCCTCAACCAGCTGTTCCGCCAGCCTGACAGGTACAGATGCGACGCCGGACAGCTCTCCCAACACCCATGATAGGTTCAGGATCAACACCAACTGATCCTGATGCAGCAGCATCCCCCCAAACCAGTCTCGCTCATCCTTTTGAAACTGTGACGGCAACGGAAGACAGTCCTTCCGTTCGATGTCTATCAAACCCACCACCTGCTCAACGCCAATCGCCCCCTGGGAATGCCCGGTTGAGTACAACACCGTCCTCCTCTCGGGACCGCACAATTTGGCAACCACCGAAAGCCGTTGTGCAAGATCCACTGGTTGATAGACGGTGCCCGCTGCCGTCACGGCTTCTTCATGGCCGGTTTCTTCTTGCGTCAGAACCCCCCGCACTCCAGTTGCGGGTAGGGCGAAATAGTTCACCCCAAGACGGACGACCAAAAAACTGGCCGCCTCCACCAACGTGCCTGCCGAATTGTGACGGCCTCGCAAACTCATTCTCGATACATCCTCTTCGACTGACCGGTGCCATGGCCTCGTGTAAGGATCGCGCGCAAGGGATCCTTATCGACGCACAACCACTTCTTTGCCTATCCAGCGTTCAACTTCTTGGATCAAAGCGCGTTCTTCGACTGGCTTGGCAATATAGGAACTCGCTCCGATATTGAGTGCCATTTGACGGTGCTTATCACCAGCTCTCGTCGTCATGACAATGACTGGTGTCTGCTGCGTTTGCTCCCGGCTTCGCAGCCCTTGAATGACTTCGTACCCATTGAGCTTTGGCATCTCAAGATCGGTGATAATCAGCCGATAGCGTTCCGCAGATGCCTTACGAAGACCTTCTTCTCCATCCACCGCGGTGTGGACAACGTACCCGGCCGATTCCAGCATCCGACCCACGAACTTCCGAATACTCAAAGAGTCGTCGATTAAAAGAAGCAAGCGTTCCGGCGCTTTTGATTCTAGGGCCTCAACGTATGGAGTCAGCGAATCCGCCGCTGTCGTTGCGTGTACCGACGAATCCGGTACGGCAGCGGCTTGCGCTTCTCGGGACAGCAATCGAGCAGGATCCAACACCAGAACCACACGCCCTTCCGGATCGATGGTCGCGCCGCCAAAGCAGGACCGTTCCAAAGACTTCAACGACCCCAGCGGCTTGACGACGATTTCCTGGCGACCGAGTAATTCATCGACTACGATGCCGATCATCCCGACAGCCGTTCGCACGATGACCACCGGCTTCCCGACTTCCACCCCCACGCTGCGTTGATTGAGGAGCTGCTGGAGCGGCTGCGCTTCGATCGCCTCCGCACCGATATGTAGGATCGATCGTTCCCCCATCCGTTGATGCACGCCTGCGGTGACCATGGTGACTTCACGCACTGCCGGAAGCGGTATTGCGTATCGCTCGTTCCCTGCCCTCACCATAAGAGCTGTGGTAATCAATAATGAGAACGGGAGACTGAGGGTAAACTTTGTTCCCACTCCTCGAACGGATTCGACGTCGATGCGGCCATTCATGCTTTCTATGACACGTTTGACCACATCCATGCCGACACCTCGACCCGCCTGATCGCCGATCTGATCGGCTGTCGAGAATCCTGGAACGAAGATGAACTTGATCACTTCTGATTCAGGCATCGAACGGGCCATCTCCGGGCGGATGAGTCCTCGCTCGACCGCTTTGGCTCGGATCTTTTCGACGTCGAGGCCAGCCCCATCGTCTTCGACTTCAATCAACACCGCGTTTCCACGATGCACCGCATGAAGATACACCGTGCCGGCTGCCGGCTTCCCGTTCGATACTCGAATAGCCGCAAGCTCGATTCCGTGATAGACCGCGTTGCGCACAAGGTGAATCAGCGGATCAACCAATCGCTCCACGACAACCGTATCAACCTCGGTATGTTCACCGGAGGTGACCAACGCCACTTCTTTTCCTGTCGCACGCGCCATCTCGCGCGTAGCCCTGTGGAAGCGTGTAAACGGCGTACCGACCGGCACCATACGGGCTCGAGCGATTTCATCCCGCATACCGAGCGTCAGTTGCGCCAGGTGACTCATGTCGTCATGTGAGCGGCGAATCGAGCCACTCAACTGAGTCATCGATTCTGAAATATCCGCTGCCACCTCGCCGATGCGGCGAGCTAAAATATTGAAATCGTCGTACTTGTCAAACTCAAGACTGCCGAAATCATTGACCCCGTCAAATCCCTTGGCCGAAGAAGTCGGTGAACCTGAGGAGGCAGTCGGAAGTGTAAAAGTATGTTTCTCCGCAAACGATTGAACCGATTCCACCAGTCGTCCTTTGTAGGCCAATACTTGCTGTGAAAGTTGCTCCAGCATATGCAGCCGCTGTTCAAGCCGTCCTCGGCCGATAACAAGCTCACCGACCAGATTCAGCAACCGTTCTAAGCGATCGCGGCTGACACGGATAACTTCGCGATCTTCTGCGACCTTCCCATCCGCTGTTTTAGCGGGTTCGACGACTTCTTGCTTCCCCACCTCTTGGTCTACCGGCACATCGACGCGATGAACACCTGAGCGACACTCCTCGACCTGGGCTATCGTCGCTTGATCCAGATGTTTGAGTCCCTCCAGTACGGAAGCATATCGGTGGCGAAGCGTGTCCAAAGAGGTGGGATCTCGCCGCATCAGCAGACGGACCACATCCACCGATCGTAATAGCACATCCGTATGCCCGGAAAGAATGTTGATGCGGCCCTCGCGCACCGCCATCATAAAATCCTCGATATAATGCACCAGATCGCCGAGTGACTGGAATCCTACCGTATAGGCAGACCCCTTGAGCGTGTGAGCCGTCCTGAACAGTTGACCGATCACGTCCGAATTCTGTGGATCTTTCTCGAGACGAAGCAATTGAGCTTCGAGCGACTCGATATATTCCTGTGCTTCCGGGGCAAAATAAGACAGTACCTCAGCATCGAGGAGCGGGAGCAGATACTCATCCGTCAACGGACTCGAGACAGAAAGTGATTCCACCTCAGTGCCAACAGATTCTTCTGAACGATCCATAACGGCTGTCACAACCTGGGTAACCGGAACGATGGCTGCCACCGCCTGAGTCACCATCGTCAGGTGCTCCCCAGCACAGATCCGCGCCAGTGATTGAGTCACTTCCGACACATCCTGTTGGAGTCGGGCCACCATGCCGTTGTCTCGGCGCATCAGCAGCCGGAGCGTGTTGATAGCTCGACCGATGACGCCAAGCTTGTCCAACGAGAGCGAAATTCGATTCTCGCGAATCGCAATCACGCAATCCTCAAGCGATTGAGCGACGTCGCAGAGCACCGAAAAGCCAATCGTAAAAGAAGACTCCTTGAGCATGTGGACCATACCATAGAGCTTATAGGTCGCCTCCTCGTCCTTGGAATCTTCGCGCAGACGATGAAGCAGCGACTCCATGGTGTCCAGATACTCTTGTGCTTCCGGCGAAAAATACGACAGCACTTCGGCATCGAGAGTCGGAACTAAATAGTCCGCCGCCAGAACTGCCGGTTCAGAGCGAGCCGCACCTGAGGAAGATGGAAATAATCCGTCTACTTCACCCTTCCATCGTGCACTCACTGACAGGTCTTCAGCGCCCCCCTGTGCGACAACTTTCAGTTGAGACTCGAATGACCTTACCATCCCCCGAAAGATCTCCACCGTCTTCGGCCATAGCAAATTCTCTATAGAGATTCCCTCTTCCAACGTCGATTCAAGCAAGGCTCCCATCAGCGCCAACCCCTCATAGCCGTAGAGCGCCGATGCCCCTCGAATCTTATGCGCCCACACATATTGCGATTGCAGTTGCGCTGGATTTGGCATCGAGCCATCAGGCGGATGGAACGCATTCGACAAAATAGTCACTGCTTCCAACGCTTCAGTCACGAAGATATCCACGAGGCCCTGCCGGTCAAGTTCGGCACTCATCTCTAGTCTTTCTATCTATCAGCCCCTGAGGGTCCTTCGGTGAATCGCCAAGCACAGCCCTCACAACGTCCGTGTCGAGTTTCCGTAAATTTCTAGGCCAATTTGAACTGGGCAACGGAAGATGACAACCCTTCTGCAAGTTTCGCCATATCCTCGACCGTCACGCGCGCCGAGTCCGTGACTTTTTGCGTTTCCAAGGCGCCGCCGGCGAAATCCTTAATGGTGCGACCGACCTGATCCGTTGAAGCTGTCTGACTCACCGCAGCACTGGCGATGGTCTGCGCCAAATCCGAGGAACGCTGGGCGATCCCTGAAATTTCCTTGAACACTTCACCTGTACGCAACGCGGAAGCCGATCCGGCTTCCACCGCCTGAGTTTCGTGTTCCATGGCCACGACAGCTTCTTGCGTATCCGTCTGAATCACTTTCACAAGGTCCGCGATTTCGCGGGTGGCCCCCGTGGAGCTTTCGGCTAGTTTTCTGACCTGATCGGCCACGACGGCAAATCGAGCTCCAGCTTCACCGGCGCCGGCCGCCTCGATGGCAGCATTCAGCGCAAGCAAATTAGTCTGACTGGCAATATCACGAATCGTTGATACGATCTGAGAAATTTCCAGCGAGCGATCACCCAGCGTTTTAACCTGCTTCGACATGCGTTGCACGGACGCGCGAATGCTTTGCATGTCTTGCACAGTTTCTTGTACAGCGACACGGCCTCGCTCCGTTGCCTGCAACACTTGATTCGCAGACTCAGACGAAGCGCCTGCTGTTGCCGACACCTGACGCATGGAAGCGGTCAACTCCTCGACCGCACTCAAGGTCTTTCTGGATTCATCTGCCTGTTGTTTTGCGGTCCCGGCCATCTGTCCTGCACTGTCTCGGAGAGTCCCAGCCGACTTGTTGACACGTTCGGCGGCCTCTCGAACCTGTTTAAGCAACTGTCCGAACCGAGTCACCATGAGGTTGAACCCGTCCGCAAGGTTACCGAACATATCGGCTGTCACCTCGCCACGCTTTGTGAGGTCTCCCTTACCGACATCCGACACCAAGACCAGAAAGCTCATCAAACGTTTTTGCATATCGTCGCGCTCGGATTCCGACGTCACCAATGCGGTAATACGATCCAACATGGTGTTGAACGATGCCGCCATCTGCCCAAGTTCGTCCTTTGACCTGACCTTAGCTCGGGCCTGATAGTTGCCGCTTGCCGCCAACTGCGCAGCATGCGCGACTTGGCTCAGACCGAGCGCCATTTTACGCGCCACCCAGTACCCGATGCCCAATCCCAACAACACGGCGACCGTACCGCCGACGACCAACGCCAATATCCCCTGTTTGGCCAAGTGCGTAGCTTCATCCGAAAGGTCTTTTGCAATGGCCTCCAGGTCCTTAATCTGTTCGCCGTGCCGATAAATGATCTGACCGTATGCCGGGGCAATGCCCACGGTTACAGCCTGATGCCCCAGATCATGCATTTGTTGAGCCTGCGAAGCGCTCAAGGTTTTAGATTCGAAGCTCTCCGCGAGCGCCGCATAGCCAGCCTCGGCTTGGCTGAAGTAACTGTCGAGGGTGGCTTTAAGCTCCACAAGATCCTTCGCTTCGTCACGACCAGTGCTCGATACACGCAACACCGTCGCCTCATAGGCGGTAATCGTCGATTCGACTCCCTTCTTATACCCACCAAGTTTCCCGACGCCGTCTCTGAAATCCGAGGCGTGGGTTTCCTTGGCAAGGTCCTGCAGTGCCGTATTGTATTTACCGACATTCAACAACATCGTGTTGAAGTCGATGAGCGGTACGGTGTAGTCGACGTAAATCGCTTCAGCCTGTTGTCTGAGGCGTTCGGTCGTCCACACACCCAGCGCCGACATGACGATGATGATCATACTGACCATGCCAAATGCCGTCAGCAGCTTCCACTTCGTGTTTAAGTCGTCAAACCATTGCGCAAGATTG
>JACMLT010000249.1 GCA_014379455.1 Nitrospiraceae bacterium | reverse complement strand
TCGGCGACGGCAAGACAACCGCTATCGAGATTGCCGAGCGGAGCAGCGCGTCTGAACGCGGCATTAGAATTCTTTGCGATTTTCTCTGTGTTGTGGGTTTTCTAACCAAGGACGGCTCGAACTACAAGCTTACCCCGGAGTCGGCACTCTTTCTGAATAAACGTTCACCGGCTTACCTGGGCGGCAGTCTTGAGTTTCTGCTCTCACCGATGCTCACTGATGGCTTCAAGGATCTTACCGGGGCCGTGCGAAAGGGCGGAACAGTTGCCTCGGAAGAAGGGACGATCGCGCCGGAGCATCCAATCTGGGTAACGTTCGCTCGCGCCATGACGGGGATGATGGCTATGCCGGCACAGTTGATGGCTAATCTCGTGGATGAGAAGGCCGATCGAAAGTTGAGGGTCCTGGATATCGCCGCGGGTCATGGCCTTTATGGCATTGCGTTCGCTAATAAGAATCCGCAGACCAAAGTCGTCGCAGTCGACTGGCCAAATGTGCTTGAGGTGGCCAGGGAGAACGCCGACAAGGCAGGTTTCGCCGACCGTTACCAAACAATCGCAGGTAGTGCGTTTGATGTTGATTACGGCACGGGCTATGACCTCGTGCTGTTAACCAACTTTCTGCACCATTTCGATCCGGCAACTTGCGAAACGCTCTTGCGGAAGGTTCACGCTGCACTGGCGAATGATGGACGTGCGGTGATACTGGAGTTTGTGCCCAACGAAGATCGCATATCACCACCGGAAACCGCCGCATTCAGCATGGTGATGCTTGGTAGCACACCTGCAGGCGACGCTTATACATTTCCTGAACTGGAGCGAATGTGTAGTGCCGCGGGTTTCGCTCGCAGTGAGATTCATCAGCTTCCGCCATCGATCCAGCAAGTCGTGATCTCATACAAGTAAGGACAGACGATCACTTCTAAAACGATTGCGAGGTGTGGTGGGGAGAATTATCCCGAGTCTGCTTGAGGTTCCTTGCCTACGACTCCAGGAGGTGTTCGCTAATTGTGTCTCGTGGGAGCGAACTCTCGGCAGCATAGGTCGCCGCTTGCTGGGGGGATAATAATATGGCGACAGTTTCCAGCAACTCGGCGCCGCGGAATGGCTTTGAGAGATAGGCATTGAATCCGGCTCGAAGAGCCCGATCGCGGTCGGCGTCACCATGAGCGGTTACGGCTATGCAAAGTATTGAAGCCGTACGTTCATCAGCTCTCAACGCTCGAAACATTTCCCAGCCATCGAGGACGGGCATCGATAGATCGACCATAATCAGGTCCGGTCGCATCTCCCTTGCCAGCTTTAAACATTCTGCTCCATTTCTTGCTTCGATCACCTGATAATCGGCAGCGACCAGCAAGAGGCGCAGAAGTTCCAGGTTGTCCTCGTAATCGTCAGCAATGAGAATCTTAGCTGCCATGAGTGTCAGGTCGCGGGGCTGGCCCGCGATTGCTTAGAGCGACTTATAACTTAGGCCTTAGAGGGGAGTCAAATGGCCCTCACTCAAAGACAGTGTCATGCTTTGTGACCTTACCCACCCAAACCATTTCTTGACTCGCTGAATCTTGAACGTCCATAATTACTTAAGAGACCTTCCGCCGTGCGAGTCTCTCGGGGACCAGAGATAACTAAGGGCCTTACCCAAGAACTTGGGTTCATCCAAACGACGCACCAACGGAGGAACTGAAACTGTGGTCAGCGGACAACTGGAAGAAAGCTTGCGCCATGAGATTGAGAGTTATATCGAAGGGCGCCTGAGCGGAGTCAGGCAGGAGATTTCTGAACTTCAGAGCCAGCTCAATGAATCTCTCACTCGGCTGCTCGATCGCCAGGGCGAAGTTCAATTGGATGGATCCGTGGCGGCTTCCATTCTGCAGCATCTCAGAGCCGCCCATGAAGAGGGGATAGATGTCGCTGCCTCGGAATCCTCGCGGGCCAAAGCATCGAGCGACATGGCCATCGTGAAAGCAGCCGTTGCCGAGATCGGCGAGCAATCCGCACAGGCAGACGTACTCAAGACTCTGGTTAACCGCGCGGCGTCGTTCGCGCCGCGGGTCGCTTTCTTTGCGATCAAAGGTGAGCGCGCCATTGGCTGGCGTGGACGCGGATTTCAAGGCACGGTCGGCGACAACACTATTCAACAGATCTCGGTCCCAGTCTCCGCCGATAGCATCATCGGCGAAGTGGCCAGATCGCGAACAACCTGGAGTGGTGGTCCACATTCTCATTCCGAGGATCATCTGATTCTCAACAGACTCGGCGAAGAACCGCCGCAAAGAATAGTCGCCATCCCGCTAACCGTGCGCAACCGAACGGTGGCCGTGCTTTATGCCGATTCTGCCGCATTGGATTCTGAAGCCATCAACCTCGAAGCTCTCGAGACGCTAGTGAAAGTTTCGGGAATGGCCGTGGAGTTGCTGGCTGGTCAGGCTCCAGCAAAGCAACCGGCACCTGAGCCCGCACCCGCTGCGGAGGCACTGGCTCCGGAACCATCCGCACCGGATTACGTGCCGGAGGGTGAATATGGGGAACCGGCTCCCGCCGCTACATTCGAAGAGGCTGCGCCGCAGCCATTCGAGGTGGGTGCCGAGCCTTACGTCTCGGAAGCGCCCCAGGCCACGAAAGAGCCGCCCGCGCAACACGAGACGCACGCGCAATTTGATCAATTTACGAGTACGCCACAACCGCCACCACCTACGGCAGTCGCCGAATCAGCTGCCCCCCGTCGACGCTACGCAACGGATGTGGAACTGCCTGTGGAGGTTGAGGGTGAAGAAGAAAAACGTCTGCACATCGATGCGCAGCGTTTTGCCCGACTGCTGGTTTCCGAGATCAATCTCTACAACGAGCAGAACGTGGCGGACGGTCGCGAACAGAATGATCTTTATGAGCGTTTGCGTGAATATATTGATCGTTCCCGCGAGATGTACGATAAAC
>JACMLT010000248.1 GCA_014379455.1 Nitrospiraceae bacterium | reverse complement strand
TGGGGACACGTGCGCTTTCGTGAGTATTCGCGTGAACGGTTCCTCTCAATGGAAGAGCTCCAGCGATTCATGGACGGCTTGATCCATCTGCCCGATAAGTCTCGCGCCTACCTCGTACTTCTGATCATGACGGGGTGTCGCATGGGGGAAGCCCGCCAGATGCGCTGGACCGATCTCGATCCGATCAGCCGTCTCTGGCGCAAGCCGAGGACTAAGAATGGGAGCTCGCATGTGGTGCCCTTACCCCTGCAAGTGATGGAGGCGATTCGAATCCTCCCCAAGGTCTCCCAGTGGGTCTTTCCCGGTGTCAATGGTGCGCCCTGGTCGGAAGCCAGCGCGCACAAGATGTGGAGTCTGGTTCGAAGCCGATGGAATATGGTCGATGTGCGTTTGCACGATTTACGGCGGACCTGCGCGAGCTATTTGGCGATTCAGGGGGAGAACTTGCCCGTGATTCAATCCGTGTTGAACCATCGGAGCCTGGCACCCACCAGCATCTATGCCCGGCTCAATACAAAGGTGACGGACCGCGCGTTGCAGGCTCAGGCAGATCGGTTCTGTATTGTGCTTCCGAATTCAGGATTGATCGAACAGGTCACTCCATCGGGCCTCCCCGAGCATGAGGTCGTGCCCGCTGTAGGGTCGTGAGACTGAATGAGGGTGAGATTCACAAGAACACTTGGTTGACCGCATACAGGAACGGGCGCACACTCCAGCGCGTCATTGGGAAGGGACAGCATGAACTTGCCGCTCTGGGTTCAGGAGGACATTGAAAGGTTGCCGGCGGAATTCACCGGGCAGATTGTCGTTGTCTGGTGGCAAGGCGGTGTATCGCGGGTGGAGACGAAGACGATCCGCACGGCGCCGAAAGTGGGAGAGATGAAGCAGGTCGATCGGGAACAATAAGAGCGAAAAGCGATAGCTGAAATCTGCGCGGCCCGAGCCTAAAGGCCTGAACATATGCGCCCTTGGATCACTTCCTCGATCTGCCTTCATGATTCATCTTTTTTGCCGTCTCTTTCCTTAATATCGTTTGGAACTGCCCCCCGGTCAGGGGCCGCATCTCCTCCGTCAACATTAGAACTCGATTGCTGATGGATTTGGGCTGCTGCTTTCGCAACCGCTTCAAGTCTTTCAACATATAGCTGCATCTCCTTTCGGCCCTGCTCTAGGCTCTCACGTTCTTTACATAATATCGAGTTATAAGTTTCTTCAAGTTGGTCTAAGACGGTTTCCATCAATCGTGTGTATGAGCCAAGGAGTGGTCCCACCATAAACATGTCAGTCCCTTTGCCAACTCCCGGGGCCACCTCGGCTCGTTTCTTGGCAACATATGTAAGCAAGAGGGTATCCGGGACCGGAGAGTCATAATTGTGTTTTGCAAGCATAAACTGCGAATTGGCATGCCAATACCCACTGCCAATGGCGGCAAAACCCACAGAATCATGACAATTCACCACAGTATCTTCTACCGTGTAGATACGTGTCCCAGAGGGATCTCTGCCGGCGAAAATGGTGGAGATACTTGGTACGTCAAAGTTTACGAGTTCTTTGGTTATCTGTGTGATGAAACCCTCGGACATTTCATTTTGCTTAGCAATGAAAGAATCAAGACCTAGCCCCAATGGGACTAGAATAGCCTGTTCGGCGCGTTTTCTTTTAATCTCGTTTCGGCACTCGACATATAGATATGCAGCATCGCGGACATGCCACCAATCATCTGGGGAGGCGTCTATGCGCTTGCTAATTGTAAATAGTATCTCCGCTATAATTTCGGCTTGAAATGCTGAGTCTCCTGCTGTCATTGCTGCAATCGAGTTAGTTAGAGGAATGATTTTCGCCGTATTGGGTTCGAATTCAACATCTCCACCCGTTAGCATGCGATCCGATGCACCAAAAATCATAGATCCAGAGCGAGCAGCCACACAAACAGTCACAGGGATATCTCCATTTGTTTAGGTGAGAGGAAGAGTACATAACGAATCATCAAAATAATCGCGCCTCCCTAAATGGATACTTACGTTTGTGAACACCGATGTGGTTATCCGGCTCCAATACTACAAGGCTTTCCTACCGATGAGATCGCGACAAGTTCCGGAAACGTACTGCCATAAGTCACCATGGCACCGTTCCCATGTGAGATACGAGTCTTCCGCCCTCGCGCTCATCCACCAGACGAGAAGATCTCGACTGGTCCATTCCATTCGCGTTTCGATAGGGATCTCTCGAAATTTGCTTCTCACGGCTAGTGTAAATTCTTCCTTTCTCAATTGCTGCCTCGGTATCTCATGGCGCACAATTCGTTTACATGTTGGCTGGGCGAGAAACCGTATGCAGGGTCTACACTGGGTCTACATGCTCGATTCATAAATTCTTTAATGCGTCTAAATGATTGATTTAATGGTGCGCCCGGCTGGAATCGAACCAGCGACCCTCAGCTTAGAAGGCTGATGCTCTATCCGACTGAGCTACGGGCGCATTCTTGAACAACAGATGACACGTAAGGGGTGAGGGGTAAGGCGAGAGCGTGAGGAGCCGATACAACACGTACTCACATCATCATTCGTTCACTGTTCACCCCTTACGTTTCACGGCCACTGGGTTTGGTCGGGGCGAGAGGATTTGAACCTCCGACATCCTGCTCCCAAAGCAGGCGCGCTACCGGGCTGCGCTACGCCCCGACTCGATCACCTCGAACTCCATCTCTCGTAACAGGTCTTTCGCCTGAGTGAATGCTTTGGCGCGATGACTAACCGTGTTTTTTTCATCCGCCGACAGCTGAGCCAAGGTCTTCCCTAGTTCCGGAATAAGGAACACAGGATCGTACCCGAATCCTAACGTCCCACTCGCCTCTTCTGCAATCACCCCATCCAACATTCCTTGTGCCACCCGTACTCCGTCTGAAGGCAGTGCGATCGCTGCAACGGTCAGAAAGCGGGCAGTTCGTCGTTCACGAGGCACACCTTGCAATTCCAGCAGCAACTTCCGACAGTTGTCTTCATAGGTCGCATCTTCACCGGCATAACGAGCCGCATAGATGCCAGGCCGCCCACCGAGCGCATCCACTTCCAGTCCCGTATCGTCAGCGACAGCCGGCAAACCTGTAAACTCAGCAATGGTACGTGCCTTCTTGATCGCATTCGCCTCGCAGGTATCCCCGTCTTCAACCACTTCGGGTGCATCGGGGAACTCATCAAGTGTACGTATCGTGATGCCCAGACCGCCTAAGAGGGCTGCAAGTTCCTCTCCTTTATGCCGATTGCGAGTCGCGAGGACCAATTCATGAATCATCGTCTCTTCTCTACTCCAATTCGCCAATCAGATCTTTTTGCAGCGCGGTGAGAGTCTGAATCCCGCTCCACCCCATCGCCATGAATTCATCCATTTCCTGTTTGGCAAAAGGGGTCCGTTCCGCTGTGCCCTGGACTTCGACATAGCGTCCTTGCCCAGTCATGACCACATTCATGTCGACATCGGCCATCGAGTCCTCGGTATAGGCCAGGTCGACGAGAATTTCCCCACCCACCTTCCCTACGCTAATCGCAGCAAGATAGTCCGTCAAAGGACGTTTTTTGATCACGCCTCGCTTCTTGAGGACGGTAAAGGCGTCGGCTAGCGCAATGAATGCCCCGGTAATAGAAGCCGTTCTGGTGCCTCCGTCGGCCTGGATGACGTCGCAGTCGAGCCAAATCGACCGCTCTCCCATCTGACCCATATCTGTCACCGCACGGAGGGCTCGCCCGACAAGGCGCTGAATCTCCAATGTCCTGCCACCCTGCTTCCCTTTAACTGCTTCACGCGGGGATCGCTCATGGGTCGAACGGGGGAGCATCGAATACTCCGCCGTGACCCACCCTTGCCCTTTTCCCTTCAGAAATGGAGGCACTTTCTCCTCAATCGAAGCCGTGCAAATCACCTTCGTATCGCCCATTTCGATAAGAACAGACCCTTCGGCATGTTTAATGAAATTCCGCGTCACCTTGACCGGGCGAAGCTGATCTTTTCTCCGCCCATCGACACGCAAAAGCCCCGCTGCATTACTCATGAAAATTGCTCCTCTTCATAATGCGGCGCATTATAGTGAAGGCCCTCCAAAAGCGCAATGAAACTGGCCTGGTTTCTCAGGCCGTCAGTTAACAACCGCACACTTCAATACAGAGCCTTTGCCAACCAAGAAGGTTCGCTCCTACATGGCCTTTGGGCGAATAAAAGGGGTCGGGAGTCTTTCTTGACAGAGTCTGAAATTGAACAAGGTGCCTGAAGCCATTTCGCAATGCGTGGCGGGCCGGCTCTTTCCCCAGCCTCCCCTCACACAAGGCTTCCTCACGACAGCAGAGAAAGAAAAACAGGATAGGCTATTTCGGAGTGTTTCGAGGTCGGACGCGTGGGCACAAGGT